>NZ_VHKO01000043.1 GCF_015223435.1 Vibrio hibernica | reverse complement strand
ATTTCTTTTTTTGGTTGGATAGTTCTATTTTCATGTTGGCTAGCATGATCCTGTTAAACGATAAAATCAAGCATCTTCAATGATCACGGGTATAGTGGGTTGTTATTACCGATCGTGATTATCATGGTATTGCTGTTCATGACGGTCGATAAAATCACTAATTTTGCGCAAGATGAAGCGATTGCACCTTTGTATCAACGCGGCGCTCAAACGTTATATAAGGTCGATGCACTGATTTCCACTTTAGATAACAAAGTCGATAATGCCGATTTACAAGACATCAAACTATTAGCACCATTAAAAGAAGCGAATGTCTTCCCTGAACTAAAACAGGTCGCAAGTTCAGTGAAAGTGATCCGTGAAGCGGCAGAAGAAAAAGATAAACAAGCCGTTATTGATGACTTAAAAGAAAAATTACAACAATCATTGACGAAGAAATTTACAGAAGATCAAGCTCAACAGTTAGCCGATAGTTTTGCGAATATTGCTCAAGTGATGGCAAATAAAAAAGAGCAATTAGTGGAGCAAAAAGAACAGCTACAAAATAAAGCATCAGATCTAAAAGAACAAGCTCAAGATATTGATGTGAATGTTGCCGAGAAAACACAGCAGCACCATGAATAATCAAGGGCGTTAGATTTCAAAATCAGATCAATACATTGAAGCTGATGAGTTGCAAGCATGGGGAAAAGAGCAATGTGCTGCTTATAAGTGCCCTCGATATATTGAAATCCGTGAGCAGTTACCCATTAGCGCAACGGGTAAAATTTTGAAGAAAGACCTAAAAGCGGAATTGAAAGCATAAGTGATATGAGGGTGAGGAAGGTTAAAGGATTATCAGCGTTATAATTATAAAGAGACGTTACAGTAAAAAGCCATCTAAAGAGATGGCTTTTTATTAGGAAGGATGGGCTACATAATAGATGTAAATTGTTCAGTTATCTGTTTTGGCCGAGTAATAGCGCCTCCTACAACTACTGCATAACAACCTAGCTCTAAGCAACGTTTAGCCATAGCTGGCGTTTGCACATTACCTTCTGCTATCACGGGAATTTTTACGTTACTGAGTAAATTTCTCAAAAATTCAAAGTCATTGGCAAATACTTTACAACCCTTAGTTTCCTCTGTGTAGCCATGCAGGGTTGATGAAATACAATCAAATGCCAGTCTATCAGCCTCTATTCCATCTTCGATTGATGCAATATCAGCCATCAGTAATACATTTGGGTATTTTAATCGGATAGACTTAACAAACTGCTCTAAGCTCTCACCGTTTGGACGAACTCTGTTTGTCGCATCTAATGCAATCATGTCAGGTCCTATTTCCATTAATTCATCGATTTCACTCATCGTGGCGGTTATAAATATTTTAGAATCTGGGTAATCGCGTTTAATAATCCCGATAATAGGTAAATCGACCATTTTTCGAATTTCAGTAATATCCTTTACCGAATTAGATCTTATTCCTAGCGCTCCTCCTTGTTGAGCTGCCAGCGCCATTCTGCCCATAATAAAGTCACTATGAAGTGGCTCATTTTCTAGTGCTTGGCATGAAACAATTAATCCATTTTTTATTCTTGTAAAGAAATCACTCATAGGTTTAATAACTCTTCTAATTCATTTTTAACAATAGTGACATGTGGTCCGTAGATAACCTGGACTCCGTTGCCTTTCATAACAACTGCAATTGCCCCCGTAGATTTTAAACCAGCTTCATCCACTTTGGTTACATCATTCAACGTCAAACGTAATCTGGTTGCACAGCAGTCAACATCTTTTATATTCTCTGCATGGCCGAGATATTGAACGATTGCGGTGGCTCTATCTGTACCTGAAATTTCGGAAGATTCGGGTTGTAATTCATCTTCTCGTCCTAAGGTTTTAAGATTCATTTTTGTAATAAGGAAACGGAAAGTGAAATAATATAAAAAGAACCACACGGTGCCTATAATTGGAACCGCTATCCAGTTTGTTTTAGCTTGCCCTTGCAGCACACCAAATAACATAAAATCAATAAAGCCACCTGAGAATGTTTGGCCTATCGTAATTTGGAATATATGTGCCAACATAAATGCCAGCCCATCAAATACTGCATGAACAAAATATAAAATTGGCGCGACAAATAAGAAAGAAAACTCTAATGGTTCTGTAATACCCGTGAGAAATGAAGTCAAAGCCGCGGATAACATTAAACCACCAACTCTTACTTTATGTTCTGGTTTGGCACAATGATAAATAGCAAGCGCCGCGCCCATTAGGCCAAACATCATTGTGATAAAGCGACCAGACATAAATCGAGATGTACCGATGAAAAAGTGCTGTACTGTTGGATCGGCTAACTGAGCAAAGAAAATACGCTGTGTACCTTCAACCATTACGCCATTTACAACTTCTGATCCACCAAGAGCGGTTGTCCAAAAAGGAAGATAGAAAATATGATGAAGGCCAAATAAGCCCAGCATGCGAAGGGTGAAGCCATAAATGAATGTTCCTATATACCCGGTCGTTTCTATTAAACTACCCATACCAAAAATTCCTGATTGAATTATTGGCCATAGGGCAAACATTAATGCACCTAAAATCATGGCAGAGAATGCTGAAACGATTGGAACAAAACGTGAACCACCGAAGAAGCCTAAAAATTTAGGAAGTTCGATTCTATTATAACGGCCGTGTAAAAAGTTAGCCATAATACCCACGATGACGCCGCCAAATACACCAGTATCCAGTGTTTGAATACCGAGGAGCATGCCTTGTCCAACTGAGCTTAGATTACTGGTTGCCAAACTACCTTGAATCGATAGCATTGCTCCAATCGTCGCATTCATTACTAAGTAAGCCAGTAATGCCGCTATCCCGACTGTACCTTTATCTCCTTTTGCTAAACCCACGGCCACACCGACTGCAAATAAAACTGGTAGGTTGCTAAATACAATTGCACCAGAAGCAGTCATAACCGTCAATATCGCTTGTAGAAATGGTATGTCTAAAAATGGGTAAGCGATTAAAGTATTAGGGTTTGATAACGCACCACCAATACCGAGTAACAAACCAGCTGCAGGCAATACGGCAATGGGCAGCATAAATGACTTCCCAAATCGTTGTGCAGTTTCAAAAAATGTAGAATTACTCATGGAAATTAAGCTCCGAGTTTATTTTATATTCGGAGTATAGCTCCGCTCTTGGCGGGTGATCTAACATGTAATTGATTTTTTATGATGTTCGTCACGTTTATTTGAAAGTTTTATAAAAAGTATTACATGGTAGATTACGCCGTTTTCAGCTTGTTCTTTTACCCATCAATGAGTTAAACCGTTTATTCAACGATAATCATTTCTGCTTGCCAATCTTGATTTGATTATCGCTAATTAACCTTGAATCATTAAAAACGACCATTAAACATCATAAGGAATTGACGTCGATCGCTCGATATTCCTGACGCTTCAAACGCCGTTGAGAAGTGTTCGTTGATATTGACGTTAAAGCCGACAATACCTGCCCATTTTTCGGCGTTTTCTTGATCCACTTGAAATAAAATAGCACCATCTCTATCTTGGTCGGGGCTGGCTTTATCACCGGGAACGTAACCACCGGATAAGGTTTGGTTAATGTCCATGTAGCTTGCTCCGGTATAAACTGAAAGCTTATATCCATGGTTTAATTCAAAGTTGTAGCCTATTCGTGGTTGAATATTTAGTGCATAGCCTTCGACATCGGCTTTTTTCATTTGGCTCTCGGTATAGCTGATCGGCATGCTATAGAACCAATCGCCACTTGCCCCTGCGATCATCGCGCCCACGGTATAGCTATGGCCTTCGATATCAACCTCCATCTTATGGTGGTTCGTATCACGTAAGACCAGATTTAATTCCGTTGTTCCTGAAAGCTGTCCAACGCTAGCAAATACATTTAAAAATGGTAGCACCCAAGCATCAATTTTTATTTGTGGCGTTTGGGTATCGGTTGAGAATTGATCAAACCGAAAAGTGCTTGGTTTTACACTTGTCAACGGAATGTCGTTTCGGAGCCGTCCATCTGGTCTGGCGTTATACCCAACGTTGACATTACTGATCAGCTGCTCTTGTTGAACACGGGTATACATGAAGCTAACACCAAATGGTAAAGGCAAATCATAGCCATTCACAATAGCTTGCTGGCTACCAAAAGGTAATACGCGATCCCATGCTTCTTTATTGTGCAGTGCTCCCGGTGATGCTTCTTCAAGTGTATTTTTTGCTTGGCGTTTGGGCGTTTGTTTAAATGTTTGAGCAGGTGCACCGACACCACTATCAATAGGATCGTCTTTTTGCAGCATGATACTCTGGCTAGTATTGCTGGTGTTATTTGAGGCGCTCGATCGAGTTGAGGTTTCCGCCATACTATCAAAACTAAATAATGCCAACGTACTTAAACCGAGTATGTTTATAGAACGTTTTAATGGGGGTAACGCTGAGGAAAAATGGCTAACCATTATAATTTTCTCTTATTTAATGACCCAGAAACGTTGACCACTTAATACGGTAAGGTCGATGTGTTTCTATAGGGCTAAAAAATCTAATAAGGGTTAATGCTTCCGTGTTACCCATCCAAACGGTCAGTATTTAAATTTCAAGATTGGCCAGTTTAGAAATAATCATCCTAACTTATTTATAGACAGTGATTTTGTATAACTATTTGTTATTTAGATTAAAAAATTACACGCCACAATATAAAATATGATGGAATAGCATTTTTATTTAACCGCCTTTTATTCACCAGTAGTGTTCTTCGATATGGACTGTATTCCGGCTAAAACAAAGGTGTAAGCTTGTTCTGCTAGTTTATCTATGCCTTGATGTTGCAGTTTCTCCATTGGACTTAATTCCAATAATTAGCATTAAGCATGGCGCAATGATGTTCATCATGCATAAAGTTAAGAGCGGCGAATTTTCAGATAAGCCAGAAAGATCACGAATCACTGTTCTAAGAATGTTCAGCTTTGGTTGCACATTCTCATCAAGTGATGCGACTAAGTTAGAGGTCGGCGAAGATACCTCTCTTGCCAGCAACTGAATTTTCCATTCGTTATCATCAATCGCTTTTCTATAAATAAGATGGATGATATTGAACAATTTTTTTTGGGGAGTATCCGTGCTTTCCGCAATAACACTGAGCTCATCTAAATGAATAATGCCTTGCTGTGCGACCGTTAAGACCTGTTGATATAAACCATTTCGGTTACCAAAGTGATAATTGATTGAAGCAAGATCAACGTCAGCTTGTTCTGCTATCAGTTTATTGGTGGTTTCTGCAAACCCATTGATCGCAAATAATTTACCTGCAACCGCTAATATTCTTTGGCGAGTTAACTCACCATCTATGCGTGTCGATGGTTTACGCTGTGTCATATTGAGCCTAATTGATCGTTGTTCATAATGGATAAATATTAATTAACTTTAAGATTAAAATTAATTTAAATTTAATCAATATCTGTGGCGAAATTATTACCATGTGTAACAAGATAAATGATGATGTTTTTCATGTAGGCTACTAATTTTAACGTAATCCAATGGTTAAGTTATTTGGCATATGGAAAGTATGTTTTTTCTTCCTATTATAGATTTACATACTGTTACAATGAGGTGAGAATTGTGATGCTCTTCTCTTGCTCGCTTTAATAAACAGAGCGATTAATCTTCAAATTTGAGGTGAATATATTCTTAATGGATAAAACCTATTCTGATGGCCTACCTAACCCACAACGTCTTGGTGCCATTGTAACCATCGCCTTTGGTATTGCGATGGCAGTGCTGGATGGCACAATATCCAATGTTGCTCTGCCGACCATTGCGGCGGATTTAAATGCTAGCCCGGCGGAATCGATTTGGGTGGTCAATAGCTATCAAATTGCGATCATTGTTTCATTACTTTCGATGTCTTTTATTGGCGATTTGGTGGGTTACCGTCGGGTGTACCAGATTGGTTTAGGAGTATTTTGTTTAACCTCAGTGCTTTGTGCGTTATCGACCTCGTTGGAAATGTTAACACTCGCTCGAGTCTTGCAAGGTTTTGGTGGTGCTGCGCTGATGAGCGTTAATACGGCATTGATTCGGCTTATTTACCCGCAGCGTTTTCTTGGACGAGGAATGGGAATTAATTCCTTTATTGTGGCGGTGTCAGCGGCGGCTGGCCGTACAGTCGCGGCTGCAATTTTATCGGTCGCCTCTTGGCAATGGTTATTTTTGGTTAATGTTCCCATTGGTATTATTGCTTTGTTATTTGCTTTCAAATTTTTGCCACCGAACCAAGACAAATCAGTGGGGCAACGTTTTGATATTCCAAGTGCGATTATGAATGCCCTCACGTTTGGCTTACTAATTTCGGCGATCAGTGGATTTTCTCAAGGCCAATCGAATGTATTGATTACCGCTGAATTAGTCGCTGTTGCGGTGATTGGTTTCTTTTTTATTCGTCGCCAGTTATCGATGACGTTTCCGTTGCTGCCCATTGATTTACTTCGTATTCCAATCTTTTCATTATCGATGGGAACTTCCATCTTTTCGTTTACCGCGCAAATGTTGGCGTTTGTATCACTGCCATTTTTTATGCAAACCGTTTTAGGCCGGAGTGCAGTGGAAACCGGATTATTATTAACGCCTTGGCCATTAGCAACTATGGTCGCAGCGCCACTGTCGGGTTATTTAATTGAGCGTTTTCATGCGGGTTTACTTGGTGGGGTAGGGCTTGGCATTATGGCGTGTGGACTGTTTGGTTTAGTGTTATTACCAAATAATCCAGCTGATGCAGATATCATCTGGCGCATGGCATTATGTGGCTTTGGTTTTGGTCTGTTTCAATCGCCTAATAACCACACTATTATTTCAGCTGCACCGCGTAATCGCAGCGGTGGCGCAAGTGGTATGCTCGGTACGGCGCGTTTATTTGGCCAAAGTACTGGCGCGGCGTTGGTGGCGTTAATGTTTAATATGTTCCACGACAATGGTACCCACGCCTCATTAGTTTTGGCCGGTAGTTTTGCTGTGATTGCGGCAATAGTCAGCAGCTTGCGAGTCACTCAGCCTCGCGCGGCTTAATTCTTCATCCAGTGATAGCTTGAGCCGTTTGGTTAACTCAAGCTATCTTGGTTTACTTCGCGATTAAATTCCGATAACACCCACTACGTAAAACCGCTACACTACACCTAATTCTGTTTCATCCTTCAATACTGAGATTTCCCATGCCATTTTCTTCTTTTGGATTAAGCAATCCAATTTTAAAAGCCGTTGCCGAGCAAGGTTACGAAAAACCAACCGACATTCAAACTAAAGCGATCCCTGTTGTTTTGCGTGGTGAAAACCTGATCGCAGCAGCGCAAACGGGAACGGGTAAAACGGCGAGTTTTGTATTGCCAATTTTGGAGATGTTAAGTAAAGGACAAACGCAGCGTAAAAAACGTATTCGTGCGCTTATCTTAGTGCCAACTCGTGAGCTTGCGATTCAGGTTGAAGAGAATATTCAAGCGTATGGTAAATACTTAGAACTGGCCTCATTGGCCATGTACGGTGGTGTCGATTATGCGCCGCAGAAACAAGCCTTGATTGATGGTGTAGATATTTTGGTGGCAACGCCAGGCCGCTTGATCGATTTATACGGTCAACATTCGGTGCATTTTGATGAAGTGGAAATGCTGGTGTTGGATGAAGCGGATCGCATGCTCGACATGGGCTTTATTGAAGACATTAATAAAATTCTAGCGCGCTTACCTAAAAACATTCAAAACTTATTATTTTCAGCCACATTATCAAACCCTGTACGTGAGTTAGCCCGTACGGCGATTGATGAAGCAACTGAGATCTCGATTGCCAAACATAGCGCCTCAAAAGACTCCATTAACCAATACATGATCACGGTTGATAAAGACCAAAAATCTGCATTATTGACGCATCTATTGACTGAACGAGATTGGTCACAAGTGTTGATCTTTATTGGGACTAAGCATGGCGCGGCTAAATTAGTGTCGCAGCTGGAAAAACGTGGCATTGCAGCGGAGGCGATCCACAGCGGTCGTAACCAAGCATCACGCGCACGAGTATTGGAAGAATTTAAAGCGGGAACGGTGAAGTATTTAGTGGCGACGGGTGTGGCGGCGCGTGGTATCGATATTGATGATTTACCGTGTGTGATTAACTATGACATGCCATTTCCTGCCGATGATTATGTGCACCGTATTGGTCGTACCGGTCGTGCTGGTTCAAAAGGTGAGGCGGTATCGCTTGTCTCTCGTGATGACTTTAAAAACTTGTGCATGATTGAAAGTCGTCTCGGTCATTTAATCAAACGTAAAACAGTCGAAGGCTTTACGCCAATTAAAGACGTACCGATCTCCGTGTTAAATTATGTTCCAAAGCATAAACGCCCTAAAGAATAAGCGTGATAAGCAATGGGTATACAGACATGTATATCCTTGAGTTAGCGTTATTTTTTGAGTAGCGTTAACTTAAAATCCCCTCACATTAAGGAAGATATATGGCTAACTCTCATGGACATGATCACGGGCATTCTCACGGCCATCATCACCATTCGCCAGATGACAGTATGGGTAAATTGATCTTCGCTATTATTATTAATATTGCGTTAACCGTCGTCCAAGTGATTGGCGGAATTCTGTCGGGCAGCTTATCTCTGCTCGCCGATGCGCTGCATAATCTCAGTGATGCGGGCGCTTTGATTGTTGCCGTGGTGGCGAGAAAAGTGGGTAATAAATCAGCATCAAATACCATGAGTTATGGTTATAAACGTGCTGAAATCATTGGTGTATTGATCAATAGTACAACCTTGATTGTGGTCGGCGTGTATTTAATTTTTGAGTCATTTAATCGCTATTTAAACCCCGAACCAATTGATGGCTGGATTGTGATTGGCGTTGCAGGTGTTGCGCTTATCATCGACTTAGCCACCGCTTTTCTTACCTTTACCAGCGGTGCAAAGGATAATATGAATATCCGCGCCGCCTTTATTCATAACGTGTCTGACGCGATGGCATCGGTTGTGGTGATGATCGCTGGAACATTAATTATTTTGTACCAATGGTATGTGATTGATTTAATTGCCACGATTGGTATTTCTATCTACGTTATCTACCACGGCGTTTTGCTATTAAAGCAAAGTATTTTGATCATTATGCAAGCGGTGCCTTCGCATATCGATATTGAAAAAATGAAACAACAACTTAATGCGATTGAAGGCGTTGAAGAGCTTTCTCATTTTCATGTGTGGCAACTTGATGATAAAAAATATTTCTTTGAAGGCCACGCTAAATTAAATACTGCTGACAATGAAACAGTCAAAAAAGCGATTAAAACCTTTTTACATGATGAATATGAAATTAAGCACAGCACCATCGAAACCACTCAAGTGTTAGACGCGGGTCAGAATCTAGATCGCCATTAAAATGAGTCTGATGTAAATCGAGCATGACGCGCTTCCGCCATTGTGCAATCAGTTTGAAGCATAAGATCAGTAAGTGTGATATCGGGATTATTGCTAATTAAACGCTCTAATATAGCCACTTTAGATTCAGGTTTTGTCTGGGTGGCTATGAGGCTCTCATCGATTTTCTTAATCAAAAAGGCCATTGGTTCTGCATGAGATTGACGTAATATAATCAACAAATCCATTACAGATCCTGACTGTCCTTCAAGCTGCCAATTTCTTGAGCGTCGAATACGTTTAAGTTCACACCTTAATTCGAGTGCCATCGCTTTAGCTTGTTTGACTTGCTCGCCACCAATACGATGCACGAGTGAGGGAAGTTGAATACAGATCATGCCAGTATGATAAAGAAAAATGCCCATGATGACGATGGGCATTTTCAATGTTTGGCTTAGTGTTGATAAATTTTGGTATTAATAGCGCTTGTTATCAAGAGCGAGTGTTATTAATAGAAAGTGTTATCAGTAGAGTGTGCTATCAATTCCAATGTAATATTTTCCAAGGTTTTCCTTTCGATTGTTCTAGCAGACGTTCACATGGATTGACTAAATAAGCAAAATCGGCGTATTTACATAAAGGTAAATCGTTGATGGAATCAGTATAAAAATGCACTTCTGAAAATGATTCACTTTGTTGGTCACACCATTGTTGCAGTCGAGTGACTTTGCCTTGCTGATAGCTTGGCGTTCCGAGAATGGTTGGTGTGAACTTGTTATCTTTTTCAACTAAATCAATACCAATTGCATATTGAATGCCAATGCGTTTTGCTACCGCTGCCACTAAAAAAGTCACGGAGGCAGAGATGATCAACATGGTACATTGCTGCTGGTGAAGCTGCTCAATTAAGGTGTTGGCTTGCGGAAAGATCTTTGACAGTATTTTTTCTTCCACACATTGATCGGCCAATTGTGACACTTGCTCAATGCTCAAATGGCGAATAGGGTCAATCGAAAAATTCAAATACTCTTGTATATCCAGCTCACCTTTTGCATACAAACCCATCAATCTTTTGTCTTCAGCAATAAAATTTGGATTGGTTGCTATTTTCTGTTCAACCAAAAATTCATGCCACAGCATCGCGCAATCAGCATTGACTAAAGTTTCATCCATATCAAAGACATATAGCGGTTTGGTCATGTTTAGGCTCTCACTGGTTGAATTTCATTAAGATTAAAGCGCAGATTAAGTTGTTGGCCACTAGCCAATAATCGTTCAGATGAGCGATTTAATAAATCGACGGTTAATTCGCAATCACGGCAGTTTTCCAGAGCAACTTGGTAGCGAATAACATTACCAAGTAGTTGATGACTTCGTATTTTAGCCGTTAAAGGTACGGAGATGTGTTTGGGATAATGCCGACCTTTTTCCTCCACGTAAATGGATTCAGGACGGATGGCGATTTTTTCTGTCGTATCAATATTGAATAGCTGCTTTGCGTGTTGAGCTTCCATTATGTTGTAATGGCCCATGAACCCTGCCACAAATTCATTGGCTGGCTGGGTGTAAATTTCTTCTGGGCTGCCTTGTTGAACAATCTCTCCATTATTCATTAAAAAGATCCGATCAGACATGATCATGGCTTCTTCTTGGTCATGTGTGACGAAAATAGTGGTGAGATTGAGTTCTTTTTGAATCTCTCTAATTTGTTGCCTTAAGCGCTTGCGAATTTTGGCATCAAGGGCTGAAAGTGGTTCATCGAGTAATAAAATACGAGGTTTAACCACTAAGGCGCGAGCCAATGCGACACGTTGTCTTTGGCCACCGGATAACTGATGCGGGTAATGTTGTTCTTTACCGGCTAGGTCGACTAATTGAATGATTTTAGCCACTTCTTTCTTGATGTTATCGGAAGAGAGTTTTTTCATTTTTAAACCAAAGGCAATATTGTTTTCAACCGTCATATTGGGGAAGAGCGCGTAAGATTGAAATACCATGCCAATGCCACGTTCTTGCGGCGTTTGATGTGTAATATCTTCTCCATCGACATGAATGCTGCCCCCATCAACTGGATTTAAACCAGCTAGACTGCGCAATAATGTTGATTTCCCACAACCACTGGGGCCGAGTAGTGTTATAAATTCACCCTGCTTGATGGAACATGAAATATTCTCAAATACGGTATTAGAACCAAAGCGTTTGGTGAGTTGTGAGATAGCAACGTAATGATTATTTTGATCGATATTCATGATGATTTTCCCTGGCTAAAACGACTGGCAAGCCAAGTCAGTACAAAGATAAATAAGAAATAGGTTATGACTAGAGCGGAGGTAAAGTGTCCGCTCGTTTGTCGCATGTTGTAGAGGTAAATTTGCATGGTTTCATAGCGGGTTCCAACCAGAATGTTGGCAAACACGAATTCACCTAACAAAAAAGAAAAGGAGATAAATAGCGAGGCGAGTAACCCTTTTTTTAAATTGGGCAGAATAACCAGTAAGAATGCTTTGAATGTACTCGCGCCAAGTAGATGAGCGGCATCCATTAAATCGTGTAAATGAATCGCGCTAAAGCTGTTGGAAATGGCTCGGTACATAAATGGTAAAGCGATAGTGAAATAGGTACCAATTAAAATCCAAGGTGTGCCCACTAAAGGAATGGCGCTGTCGGCATACAATTGCAGCAAACCAACCGATGACACCACCGGAGGAACCGCAAAAGGTAGCAAGATTAAAATATTCATGACTTTATCGAGTTTAGGGTAGTAATAAAACACCACAAAAATTGTCGGTAGAATTAATACTACGCTGAGAACTAATGCGCTAATCCCTAATACTAAAGAACGCCCGAATGCGGCGATAAAGCGCTCGTCAGTGAGCAGTTTGATATACCAGTCGAACGTTAAGCCGCTGGGTAAAATGGTGGCTCCCCAACTGGATGAAAAAGAATAAAGTAGGGTAGCCAATATTGGTAATATCATGATGCCAACAATGCCATACACGACAAAATTATGGAAAAGTGGTGAGTGATTAGCCTTTTGCATGATAACTCCTTGAAATTAGCCATTGGTTAATCAGAGTGATAAACGCAAGCAGTGCCAATAACACGACTGAAATTGCTGCCGCTAAATTCGGTTCTAGAAATAAATCGCCCGATACCAAACTCGCAATGCGAATGGTGATCAAGTTGTAGTTACCACCCGTTAAAGCATAAACACTGGCGTAGGCTCCGATGGCATTGGCAATCAGGATTATTAAAGTGCCGAGCAATGCTGGCGCTAATACGGGCAAGGCAATGCGGAACCAATATTGATAGGTTTTAGCTCCCAGTAGAGCGGCGGCTTCTTTCCAATCACTTTTTAAACTATCAAAAGCAGGGTAGAGCAGCAGTACTGCTAATGGGATTTGAAAA
Source organism: Vibrio hibernica (assembly GCF_015223435.1). Classification (GTDB taxonomy): domain Bacteria; phylum Pseudomonadota; class Gammaproteobacteria; order Enterobacterales; family Vibrionaceae; genus Vibrio; species Vibrio hibernica. The sequence continues at coordinate 8,950 of NZ_VHKO01000043.1, read as the reverse complement.
TACACATAAATGGTCAATAACCCCCATTTACCGTACAGATTAAAGTCATCAATTAAGCCGTATTTTTTCAGTAATAAAGTGAACGCGCCATTCACACCTAAAATAATGATGAATGCGAAAGCCAGTGGTACACCTGAGAAATTACTGCTCATATTGGTGAAGGCAATGACGCCGTTACGAATTTTGTTATCAAGGTGTCGAAGTGATGAAACTAATAGGGAGGCAATGAGCAAACCCAATATGCTCGACCAAGAGGCTAGCCAAATACTGTTACTAAAGCCTTGTAGCATAAATTTGGAATTCAGCACTTCATGGTAGTTATCTAACGACCACTCTCCATCGTAAATAAAACTATTAATGACAACCCAGATCATTGGCGCAATTTGGAATAGATAGAAAAACACTACAAAAGGGATAAACCATAAAGCGGGTTTTAGATGTCCTAACCAAGTTGGAAAGTATGATTTTGCTTCTTTCATTTGATGGTTATCTTTGGTTTGTGAGGCGATAGATGGACTATTCATATTCGGCCACTGTTTATATTAAGACTGTTTATATTAAGACTGCTTATGTTCATCCCCATTATCCTTCTTGTGTGAGCAAGCTGTTTTCTGGAAACAGTTGTGAGCAATAAGGTTTGTTATGTTTAAGCCCGAGAAGTTGGCAAACACTGCCACAGATTTCAGTTTGCTTGATCTCAGCAGGAAGGAGACCACTGTTTTGATGAGGTTGATGTGAAAAAGCATCACCAATAACAAACAAAGGCACTTCTCGCTCTTCTGGCAAGATCCCACCATGAGATAAGTCGTTATTCATCCCGTGATCGCTCGTTACCATGACTTGATAACCATCACCAATCCAAGCGTCTATATAGTTGGATAGATGAATATCCACGCCGCGAGCACAGTTGCGGTATTGGCGAGAATCTAAGCCAAATTTATGACCGGTATCGTCAATATTCATTGGATGGATTAATAGAAAATCCGGTTGATAAGTTCGACGTAAATATTCCGCATCCAGAAAGAGTGCTTCATCTGGGTAGTGATCCCAATGATAAAAGCAACCATGCTGAATATTCATCGATTCATTATGAGTAAATCGGTCGCGAACGGCGTCATACGGCGCTTGGTTATATAGCTCACTTACCCAATGATACGCAGCGGCAGCCGTCACTTTTCCTTGCTGTTTTGCTAGGCTGAAAATAGATTCATGGTGAGATAAGCGCACAATCTGATTGTTTACAATCCCGCTATCTACAGGGCGAACTCCGGTTAATAAACATTCATACAGTGGGCGAGACATAGAAGGCAACTCGCTTTGTAATGGGTATAGCGTGGCTCGGTTTTGCTCAATTAAACCATTTAAATAGCCCATACAATCATGGGCGACTTGGTAATTGAGGCCATCGAGAACCACTAAGATGACCTTATTTTTCATAATATTTAACTTCTTTAATTGGGTATTATTGTTGGTTAATTAACACTTCTTCTTGCCATTGACGGGGTAATTGACGAGCGGATTTTTCCCATGCAGAAAAGTCGCCTACAGGATGAACGTTGCCATATTGAGAGTTAGGCAGTAGCTTGTCTTGAATCGATTTTGGCAGTACGACATCGGTACGAATAGGGCGGGCATAACCTTCGGCTAGGTTAATTTGCCCTTTATCACTGAAGATATATTCACGCGTCAGCTTTGCGGCATTTGGATTTTTTGCGTATTTATTGATGATGGTGGTGTAGCCCGAAATGATGGAGCCATCTTGTGGAATGCTAACAGTAAAGCGGCTACGTTCAATTTGGTCGCGGTAATTCAGCGCGTTGAAATCCCACATTATCGCGACTTCTACTTCGCCTTTTTCAAGATTCGCGACACCAGGGTCCGTAAACGATAATCGGCCTTCTTTGGCTAACTTGGCAAAAAATTCAATCGCAGGTTTCAAGTTCTTCTCACTGCCACCTTTTGCAAAAGCTGCGGCTAGAACAGCATTGTTAGCTTGAGCGGCAACACCCACATCACCGACACTGACTTTGTAATCCCCTTTTAAAAGATCATCCCAAGTTTTCGGTGGGTTTTTGACAAGATTATTATTGGAAATAAACGCAATGGTACCGGTGTAAGCTAATGCCCAATGGCCTTCTTTATCTTTCGCCCAATCTGGAATGCTATCCCATGTGGTGGGTTTATACGGTTGGGTTACGCCTTTTTTAACCGCAGTACGAGCGAATGCAAAACCGACATCACCGATATCGGCTGTCGCATTGTTTTTTTCGGCTTCAAACTTTGCGATTTCTTGCGCCGAGCTCATGTCGGTATCTTGATGTTTTAAACCGTAGTTCTTGGCTAAATCTTGCCATGTGCCTTTCCAGTTGGCCCATGTGTCTGGCATACCAATACTGTAAACTTGGCCTTCTTTTTTTGCCGCTTCTACTAAAGGTTGAATAGATGAATTGTCGGCAAACGTATGTACAGAAAATAATGCTGCAATTAGCGTAGTGCTGGTTAGCAAGCGTTTCATAGAGTCGATTCCTTTGGACTAGGTCAGTAAATTCTTTACGTATGCTAATCAAGGAATGTGACGCTTTGTGGACAGTAATCTTTCAATTTTTGGTTATTTTGATGGCAGTTTTATTTCAGTCTTCATTCACGGTTCGAACGCTTAGCTTTGCTCCAGCCTGAATTATGCCTCTAGAATCTTGTGGATTGTATAGCGCACAACTGTCTAATGATAAACAACCACAATTAATGCAGCTTCCTAGTTGGGTTTGAAGGGTTTGTAGATTTTGAATTTTCTCGTCTAACATTTGGTGCCAACCTTGTGACATTTGCTCCCACTCTTCTTTTTTGGGTGTTTTATTTTTAGGTAAATGTGCCAGTGCTGCGGAGATTTCTTGCAACGTTAATCCCACATTTTGCGCCGCTTTGATCACAGCAATCCTGCGTAATATTTGATTGGAATATCGACGCTGATTGGCGATGGTGCGAGTGCTGTAAATTAATCCTTTTTGTTCATAAAAATGCAGTGTGGCAATACTCACACCTGCGCGTTTGGCGACTTGTCCCACCGTCATATCCATCTTTTTATTCCCAGCGCTAGTTTATTTAACTAGAAGCAAAGTATCGGAAAATATCATCACCCTCAAGTTAACTTTATGCGCCATTTAGCATAATCTGTGAGTAAATCCAGCTATAGTAATTAATAGAGTTATCATTTGATGTGAGGTAAAGATGTTATCGATCTTTGATATTTTTAAAATCGGCGTAGGGCCATCGAGCTCCCATACGAATGGCCCAATGATTGCGGGTTATCAATTCAGCCAACTGATGCAGCCTTATTTACCCCAAATTAGCCGTATTCGTATCGACTTATATGGATCGTTGTCACTCACGGGGATTGGGCATCATACTGATCGTGCGGTGATCTTAGGTGTATTGGGTAATCGTCCAGATTCCATTCAATTAGATATTGCTAATCAAGCCTTAAAAAAAGCACTCGACGATCATCTATTGGATCTTTACGCAATTGAAACGATTGGATCTCAAACGGATCGTTATAAGACTATCCCGTTTGATTACGTTGCAGATATTCAATTTCACTCAACTAATTTGCCTTTACATGAAAATGGCATGGTGATCACCGCATTAGATGAAGACGCCAAAGAAATTGTCAGCGAAATTTATTATTCGATTGGTGGCGGTTTTATTCTGACTTCTAAACAAATGCAAAATAGAGGAAGTGAAGAGAGTACTAAAGTTGAGTTTCCTTTCCATGATGCGGAATCGATGTTGCTGCAAGCGGATCAACATGGTTTAACATTGGCTGAGATGATATTACGTAATGAGTTGTCATTTTTTGATATGGATAAGATCCAATCTAAAGCGGATCAAATTTGGCAAGTGATGAGTCAATGTATGCAGCGAGGTTTTGAAACCGAAGGTGTTTTAGAAGGCGGTTTAGGTGTGGTACGTCGTGCTCCTAATTTAAGAATGCGTCTAGAAAGCGGCTCACAGTTAAGCACTGATCCGATGGAAATTATGGACTGGATTAATTTGTTTGCTTTCGCTGTGAGTGAGGAAAATGCCGCCGGAGGGCAAGTGGTGACTTCACCCACCAATGGCGCGGCTGGCGTTATTCCCGCTGTGTTGATGTATTATCATCGCTTTATTGAAGAGCTTGATACGAAAAAGCTGGTGGACTTCTTTGCTATTGCGGGCGCAATCGGCATTTTATACAAGACTAATGCCTCTATTTCTGGTGCGGAAGTTGGCTGCCAGGGTGAGATTGGCGTGTCTTCTTCTATGGCCGCGGCAGGCTTAGCCGCATTATGTGGCGGCACCAATGAACAAATTTGTGTCGCAGCAGAGATTGCAATGGAACACTCACTTGGCATGACATGCGACCCCATTGGTGGATTGGTACAAGTTCCTTGTATTGAACGTAATGCGATGGGCGCAATGAAGGCGATTAATGCCTCGCGCATGTCCTTAAGGCGCAGCAGTAAAAGCGTGGTGTCTTTGGATAAAGTGATTGCCACCATGTTTGCAACGGGGAAGGATATGAATCGAAAATATCGGGAAACCTCACTCGGTGGATTAGCCTTGATCCATTTATCGCCACCATGTGAGTGATTTACAGTGTAAAGGGTATATTCATCTTTATTGAAGCTTGCTTCGAGCATAGGTGTCTAAACCGTTAAATGTGGCAGTGTCCGATTCCTTAACCGTGATAACATGCTGCCATATTTAACCTAATACTTAACATGTTGTTTTATGCTTACTTTTGCGATTGCTTTCTTATTGTTACTTAGCCCATTAGCGTTGTTGATTCTTATCCATCAAGGATTAAGTCAACTTTTGTCGCGTAAAATTTCCCAGCGTCCGCTTTCTAAAGCGATGTTTTATGCCTCGGCTATGATTGGCACGCCGTTACATGAATTATCTCATGCGGTAATGGCATTAGTGTTTGGGCATAAAATTCACAAAATTAAATTTTTCCAATTTGGACAAGATGGCCGTTTAGGTTATGTGGAGCATAATTGGAATCGACGTTCTTTGTATCAGTCCATTGGCATGTTTTTTATTGCGATCGCGCCTATGTTGGTGGCAATGCTAGCATTATGGGGTTTAGCCACGCATCTTAATATTCATTTAGTGGAATCAAGCCGTCGAAGTCTATTCACCCCATCATTACTCGATTTAGCTCGTTTTATCTGGGATCATGCTTCAATGTTGTTGAGCCAAATTTTGGTGTTTTCAACCACTAGCTGGCTTAACGTATTATGGCTGTTACTGGCATCACTGGTGTGTTTCCATTGTGTTCCTAGCACGACAGACTTTAAGCATGCTTTTAAAGGGGCATTTTTGGTCGGCGTTATACTGTGCGCGGTGTGGTTTATTGCGGTTTATTTCATGCACAATCACGCCTCATTGCTGAATTCAGTCTTTCACTTATGGCTTAATGTCTCCGCATTTTCTTTGGTGATCGCGGCGCTCAGTTTGATTTGGTGGACTGTATTGTGGTTATTGAGTTTAATTGGCTAATAGTATTTTTACTTGAAGCTGCAGTTTTGTTCTTTACAAACAATCGTTGGCTACGTTTAGTCACCCCAACTTCTAAGTATCTTGATTTAACACTCAATTTAGTTGTTATCTATTTGGTTATTATCGTTTATTAAGTAAGGCTTTACATGACATTTTCTATTTGGACTTCATTATTACTGATCTGTTTATTAGGGGCGATGTCGCCTGGGCCAAGCTTGGCTATGGTCGCGAAACATAGCCTTGCAGGTGGCCGTTCTAATGGATTAGCAACCGCATGGGCACACGCTTTTGGTATTGGTTTATATGCCTTATTTACTCTTTTAGGCTTGGCTATTTTATTGCATCAATTTCCTACCGTTTTCAAAGTGATCACTTATGCTGGCGCGGCGTATTTAGCTTGGCTTGGTTGGAATGCGATTCAGTCGAAAGGTGGCATTGCAGAACGCTTAGTGTCGGGTAAAAGCTGCACTGCATTTCAATCGGCAAAAGAAGGTTTTTTCATTTCTATTTTAAACCCTAAAATTGCGCTTTTTTTCACTGCTTTATTTAGCCAGTTTGTGGCGGTAAGTGGAGATCTCAGCAGTAAAGCTATTATTGTTGCGACACCATTTTTAGTTGATGGTTTATGGTATTCGATCATTACTTTTATGCTCTCTAGCCAAGCTCTTTTAGGGACGTTAAGACGCAAAGCATATTGGATTGATAGAGTTTCAGGTGTGGTTTTAATCTTGTTAGCCATTCGAGTGGTGTGGATGGTATAGACGTTGACACTTGCATAAAAGGATAGGGAAGCATGAAGCTAAATTTTAACTGGGAAGATGCAAGCCAAGTGATCATTGGTGCGTTTACGTTGGCGGTGCCGATTTCATTTTCGGAGGAAGCGTGGGATTTGAGTAGAACGCTTCCAATGATAAATATTGTGATGCTGTTTAGTTTATCGATCGTTATTTTAGGCTTTTTTGCTTACCAAAGTGTTTTCCAAAGTGATGTGAAACATCGCATGTTGGCTTTTGGTGTGCGTATTGTCTTGGCGTATTTTCTGACATTATGTGTTGTGGCACTAGTGTTGGTGTGCTTGAACAAATTCCCCCTCGAAATGGATCCTATTTTAGCCTTTAAACGTCTTATTATTATTGCGATGCCAGCTTCAATGGGCGCTATTGTAGTGGATAGTTTTGATAAGGAATAAAAGATAGAAATAAAATGGGGTAAGAAAATCGCATCGAAGGATGAATAATAAGGTTGCCAAGTTGAACTTGGCAACCTTATTGGTTTTTACGGTGTTTTTATTTAGCAGAAGCTGCTTGTGCTTTTTTAATGGACTCTACAAAACGTTGTTGAGTCTTGGCATCAGCTTTATCAAACCAATAATGCAACATTTGCTCTTCAGTATTTTTATATTGTGTATCACCAGACATTTTCACTGGTTGTACAGCTGCCGCAGCCGGTATTGCTGCACTTGCGGTAATCGCCGCAACCCCACCTTTCTTGTTATAAGCAACCGATTCTGAATCATATTTACGTCCCAACTGAACGCCATTTTTCATCAGTTTATCTTGAGCAACTGGAATGGCGTTGCCACTATCATCAATCAGTTTCCACGTTGGGTTTTTGTCAAAATCACGAGCTTGTTCAGCGTTACGATATTCAGGAACATCGATATACAGAGTCGTATCTTCAGCCTCAAATTTAGTAATGATAGCATCAGTGGCTACGGATACTTGTTCATTCCCTTCTTGAAAGCTTGGCGTATAGCGAAAAACGACTTGGTTAACACCATCCGGTAGAGTAATGCTTTTTTCACTCGCAAAGAAGTTACCGCTAATATCGGGTTCTTCGCTATTGACGGCAAGCATATCGACATTATTTGGGAACTTGATAATGACATCCGCAGAGGCGGTAGCGCTAAAGCAAAGTAGGCTTGCAAGCGCAATGGGTGATAATGAACGAATTATTGACATGTCAGTTTCCTATATAAATGGGAATAGAAAGGGCTCTAAAAAGAGCCCCTAATTGTGCTGGGTGTTTTATTTTTTTGCATGCTTTTGTTTGTCAGCTTCCGTCAGTTCACGGATTTTACGACTGATTTCACGGCGTTGTTTTGAAATCTCTGCACCTTTAATAATATGGTCATCGACACGATCTTCGTAGTCAGATTTCATGTTTTTGATGATCGCGATGATTTCTTCTTGAGACATATCAAGATTGATGTAATCCATTAGGTTGTCGAGTAAATCAACACGTTTGCGGTTATCACGGATTTTCTTTTCGTTATCAAGAATTTCACGTTTTAGTTTATTTTTACGGCGAGCTTGGTTGACGATTTCAAATACGTTGTTCATGTGATTTCCTAATTAAAAATGATAAGTGCTATTTCTCAAATTAAAGCATATCCCTATCGAGCATAACAGCGCTAAGATCAAAATAAACGAGAGTTGTGAGTGTTCTTATTTATAGTCGTTGATTTTTAACATACTTTAACCCTAATTGAGCAGTATATTTACTAATAATAACGCAATATTAGTATGATAAAGTCATCAGTAATTTAAACTTGTGTATTATGAGTATGATAGATAAAAATGACAATGATAAGACGGATGGGATAACTTTTCGTTTTAAGAAAGCGTATCAAAATGCTAGGCATGGTATGCATAAACAAGAATTAGAATTCAATCGAAAGCAAATTATTGTTATCAGTGATCATGGCCGTAAAATTTCCAGGCCATATCGTTGGGATCATTGAGGTTGTTTAACCTGTTAGAGGAAAGAGAATGAGTATTGTATTGTCTCCAATTGAAACGCGCGTTATTGGTTGCTTGATTGAAAAAGAAGTGACCACGCCAGACTATTATCCTCTTACGTTAAATAGTTTAACGACCGCTTGTAACCAGAAAAGTAACCGTGAACCTGTGATGGCATTGACGGAAGCGGAAGTCATGGATGCCACCACGGCGTTAATTGAACGTCGCTTGATGACAGATGAAAGTGGCTTTAATAGCCGAGTTTCTAAGTTCCGTCATCGCTTTTGTAATACTGAATTTGGCTCATTGCAGTTTAGCGATCAAGAACGTGCGATCGCTTGTTGCTTATTGCTGCGTGGCGCACAAACTCCTGGCGAAATCCGTACTCGCACTAACCGTTTATGTGAGTTTACTGATGTGAAACAAGTGGAAGCTTTGTTAGAACAAATGGCCTCGAATGCTGAGGGCGCGTTAGTGGTGAAACTGCCGCGTGAAGCTGGTAAACGTGAATCTCGTTATATGCATTTATTCAGTGGTGACGTTGATATTACAGAACTTGAAACCTCTGCTGCGCCAGTCTCCGTTACATCAGCCCGTACTTCTCAATATGAAGAACGTATTGCCAGTCTTGAAAGCCAAGTTGAACAATTAACCGCAGAAATGGCAGAACT
>NZ_VHKO01000042.1 GCF_015223435.1 Vibrio hibernica | reverse complement strand
TAAGTGTTTTATTCCACATATAACACTCACCACGTAAGTGGGCTTCACTTAATCTGTATTAAAACTAGTTAGACCGTGTGATTTATTCAAGCAAAGAGCAATAAAATGGTGAATGAACCCATATATTTTTATCCTGTTACATTTCAATAAGATAAAAATTAACGGCAATAACTTTAAAAAAACCAAGACTTCCTTAAGATACCGAGCGCACAAAAGCGCTAAAAACCGCTTCAAATTATGATTTATTCCGTGATACAAAACTGCCCAACATTTAAGCAACAAAATATTAACATGGCTATGATATCAATTTCCGCATGTTTCTATTTTCAACTGGCTTAATGGTAGACAGATTCACTAGAGCCGTTATTATGGTTAATTCCTACTAACAGGGCTGTTAATGGGATCGGATGAACTCGATTTCTACCCGTAATTATAAAAACTATGAACAGGTTAAATTATGCAAAACAACACTTCCCTCATATCTAAACTGACTAATGGCAATTTAGTGCTACAAATTCTAATCGGTATTGTCGCCGGTATTTTACTCGCTTTAATTTCACCCACTACAGCCATTAGCGTATCGATGGTTGGTGGATTATTTGTTGGCGCTTTAAAAGCAGTTGCGCCTATTTTGGTTTTTATTTTAGTTGCAGCTTCAATTGCAAATCAAAAGAAAAATGCCAATAGTAATATGCGCCCAATCATTGTCTTATACCTTTTAGGCACATTATTAGCCTCATTCACGGCAGTTACTTTTAGCTTTATGTTCCCAACACAATTAACGTTAGTGGCTGGCGCAACAGGAGCAACGCCACCACAAGGTATCGCAGAAGTTCTGCATACTTTATTGTTTAAAATCGTCGATAACCCAATCAATGCTTTAGTTGAAGCTAACTACATTGGCATTCTTGCATGGGCGATTGGTTTTGGTATTACGCTACGCCATACCAGTGATGCGACTAAAACAATGCTGACCGACGTAAGTCATGGTGTCACCACTATCGTTCACTTTATTATTCGTCTAGCGCCTATTGGTATCTTTGGCCTGGTTGCTTCTACTTTCGCAACCACTGGATTCAGCGCTTTAGCCGGTTATGTCCACTTACTTGCGGTTCTTCTGGGTTCGATGTTCTTCATCGCCTTAGTCGTCAACCCAATCATTGTGTATGTGAAAATCAAACAAAACCCATACCCTTTGATTTTTCAGTGCCTACGTGAAAGTGGTGTGACCGCTTTCTTCACACGCTCAAGTGCGGCGAATATTCCTGTGAATATGACGTTATGTGAAAAATTAGAACTCAATGAAGATACTTACTCAGTTTCTATCCCATTAGGTGCGACCATTAACATGGCAGGTGCTGCAATTACCATTACGGTACTAACACTTGCTGCGGTTCACACATTAGGTATTCAAATTGATCTCTTCACTGCTCTATTATTAAGTGTTGTTGCCGCGGTTTCAGCTTGTGGCGCATCGGGTGTTGCCGGTGGTTCTTTACTTCTTATTCCTCTTGCTTGTAGCCTATTTGGTATTTCAAATGATGTTGCGATGCAAGTGGTTGCGGTTGGCTTTATCATTGGTGTTATCCAAGATTCAGCTGAAACAGCGCTCAACAGCTCAACAGATGTGGTGTTTACGGCTGCAGTTTGTCGCTCAGAACAAGGCCAAGCGGTCAGTCAATCAACTCAAGCTTAACCGCCTGATGAATTGATAATTGATGACAATATAAAACGGCTCACTGAATATTCAGTGAGCCGTTTTTATTTATAATGTCAGGGTTAACAATCCATGAAACTTAACGACAAGCGTTCAATTTTTTCCATACACCCCAATTTTCATCTTGCGGTTTTTCGTTATACGACCACCATTTTGCTTGCCATATAAAGCCTGAAAAGCTGACTTTATTTTGATTTGCATAGGCGTGCTCTGACTGCCATTTTTCCGCATCACATTTTGGCGGTAACGCTTGCGGATCCTCCATCCAATTAACTAATTCAAGGTGACTGACAATACGAACATCGGATTTGGACAATGCGTAATCTAAAAAGTCACTCAGCGCTTTTCTATACCCAATCAACTTGAAGATGCAGGCTTAAACACCTGAAAATTGTCATTGATTCGAGACGTCAACGAACCTGCAATCTCTGGAAGAGTTACAGTAAAAAATTGGTCTATGGCTTCCTTGAAGTCACGTTTACTTTTGAAGTAAACGTTATTCCTCGACTTCTCGTTCATTACCTTCCAAAGCCGCTCTATCGGATTGAGGTTTGGGCTGTATGGTGGAAGGTAATGCAGCTCAATATTAAGCACAAATGCCGCATCTTTAACTAAATCACTGCGGTGATATCCTGCTCCATCCAAAATGATATGGAGCTTGTGATTTAGCGGGTAGCTCTCTCTGAGTTTGCAGAAGAAACGGACAATGTTTTCACTGTTGATGCTGTCGTAGTCACTAACAATGGTTGACCCAATATCCGACAGGTTCAGTGCGCCAATAATATTCAGTCGGCTACGATTACCTGTCGTTTCTAACACTTTATCTTGACCAGTGCGTATCCAACCATGGGAGATTTTGGTCGACAGTGTTGGATGAACGGCATCGATAAACACTATCGACTCATCCTCGCCGCAACTTGCCTTTAGGGCTTCGTAAGCTTCGATGAACGCTTGCTGTTTTGTTTCATCAAACTTGTGTGGAACACCTTTTGGTTGCTTGTAGCTGAACCCATTGTTGTGAAGCCATTTATTCATGCCTGAAACCGTATAGCTAAGACCAAACTCCTCCTTAACATACACGACAATTTGATGAGTATGGGAATAGGTATGCTCAGTCAAATGTTCGATAAGCGGCATAGTCTGCTTAGCAGAAAGTCGGCTCTGGCTACCACCATTTTCAGGCTTAAGCTTTTCAGAGAGAACATAATCACTGAGGTGACGAGCGACAGTCGATTCATGAATACGAAGGGCTTGAGAAATCATAGCCTGACTCCAACCTTCAGAAGCAAGTAACACCGCTTTAATGCGATCGCATACTCGACTATCACGAGTAGAATCGTGCATCTGCTCGAGTTGCAGCTTTTGTTGAGGGGTCAGTGTAATTTTCATGGGCCTTAGCATGATCCTGATTTTATCGAAAATCAAGCACCTTCATTGATCACGGGTATACGTTCTTCGGCATTCGATTGAGTTGGAACCCACAAATCAAACTGATCATCATAATGGGTCGAATGGGCTAAAAATGTCATCGGCGCTTTATTACCTGCAAGACGCATATCTAGGTTGTATTTCAAAATCGCCAGCACTTCAGGGCCACTTAATCCTGCCATATAAAACAAGTTATAATCACCCGATTCAATTTTTCCCGATTGAGTATCAAACCAGCTCATCGCTTGAGCTATTTTTGAGCGCAACGAATAATCTATTCCATATAGTTTCGCCACTTGATCATCCGGAACGGTGAAAGCGTAAACTGGGATCTCCCATAAACCAGCATGAGCAGTAACGGGTGGTTTCACTCCCCAGTTCGCGACAATATCTGCGCCAGGGCTACCATTATCTAATGTATACGGCCAATACTGATTTCCAGCATCCTGCGCGGGATCATAACCTTCTGCAATACTAGCATCGTACTTAAATCCAGATTGGACAAGGTAGGAAAAGAGTCCATCATTATATTCTAAATAAGGAGAACGAAACCCAACGGCTTCAATCCCAATGCCATCTTGATCGGATGGAAATTCTGCATCCTGTTGATTAAACGGTTTACTCATCGCCATCTGGCAATCATTAATCTGCTGCTGCCATTGTTCTGGACTAAACTCTAAACCGTGTAAATGATTTAGGGTGTGATTGCCCATTTCATGCCCTTGCAACTTAGCTTGATGCCAAGTTTGCTTCACATGCCCAGCATTAGTGCCTTGCGTGTTATTCGCAATAATGGCTTCACAGGTATTAAAAAAGGTGGTGTGGATGGTTTGCCCATCAAAAGTATTTACGTTGCCATTGCCTGCTGGATTTTTTCGTTTTCCCCATTGTTCCAATACCCAGTGTTGTCCATCCACCAGCGTATTATCATCAAATGCAATGGCAACAAACTGAGGCGCATTCTCAATGCTTACCCCTATTGGTGGGCTTTGAGATGGCGCAACATTGGCGGCTTGAACCGACACGGTTATACATGCTAGAGCCATTGATATGATGTTTATAAATCCTTTATTCAACATTATCTTCCTCATGCTTCAATATTATCTTTCTCACGCTTCAATTAGTTAGAAAAGCAAAATAAGCATAGAGATCAAATTTAACTTGAGTGTTAATCATGTTGAGATTGGAATCGAATGAACAAAAAAATGAAAATGATAGGTCTATTAATTGTTAGGTTTATATTCTAAGTGTTCAAAAAATTAGACCAAGATAAACGAAATTAATGAGCATAATTGCCATACTAATGACTTATGATGAAAAGTAATTCAGAGTAATTGATATCTATAGTCGTCTTACTTGAGGTGGCAACTTTAACTAAGATGGATATAAACCAAACACTTCAGAGTAAAAGGAAAAACAATGACGAAAGAATATACTCCATCTAAAGTTTGGACCATGGAAGCAGAAAGCGGTGGCACATGGGGAGGCATTAATCGACCAGATTCTGGTGCTCGCTTTGAAAGAGCATTACCAATCGGAAAACACCCAATTCAGCTGCATTCAATGGGAACCCCAAATGGACAAAAAGTCACTATCATGCTGGAAGAGTTACTAGCCAAAGGTGTCACTGGCGCAGAGTATGATGCTTACTTGATTAAAATTAGCGATAGCGATCAATTCTCATCTGGCTTTGTGGAAGTCAACCCAAACTCGAAAATCCCAGCGTTAGTCGATCGCAGCGGTGATGATCCTATTAACGTATTTGAATCAGGATCTATCTTGCTTTACTTAGCGGAAAAATTCGGGTATTTCCTGCCAACCGCAATCGAAGATCGCGTAAAAGTGATGAACTGGTTATTCTGGCTGCAAGGTTCTGCTCCATATTTAGGCGGTGGTTTCGGACACTTCTACGCTTATGCTCCTGAAAAATTCGAATACCCAATTAATCGCTTTTCGATGGAAGCAAAACGTCAGTTAGATGTACTCGATAAGCAACTTGCCAACCATACTTTTATCGCTGGTGAAGAATACACCATTGCAGACATAGCGATTTGGCCTTGGTATGGCAACTTGGTATTAGGTAACGCCTACAACGCAGCAGAATTTTTGGATGTGGGCAGCTACAAAAACCTACAACGTTGGGCAACAGCGATCCTTGAGCGTCCTGCGGTTCAGCGTGGTCGTATTGTGAATAAGCCAATGGGTGAAGCTTGGGAAGCAATTGCCGAACGTCATAGCGCATCCGATATTGATAATGCATTGAAATTAAAACCATAATTTATAGTTTAAGTTTTAAGTTTTTAACCATCCGTTAGGTACGACTTCTATCGGATGTTTTTTTTGCATTAAACGCTCCTGCGCATCCGCTTTAATATCGTCTCAGAGTCCAGGTAGGCTTGATATTCTTCATAATCGAGCCCTTTAGCAAAGATGTATTTAGTCAATAAAATTCGTGCTTGCTGCAATAAAACCCCAGCTTCATATGTAGGTTCATAGAATCGGCTAATATGAGAAACATTAATCGCATTGATCAACACTTGTTTGGAGGTATCACTAGAAATCAATACTCTTTTGGTGTGCCTAAAGCGAGAGTCTTCTGCGATTTCATCCAATAACTGCATAGAATGGTTAGAGCATTGAGTTAACCCTGAAATAAGGAGTGCAAGAAAATCCCCCTGCCGATCAATGTTATCGACCTTTTCTAATGCTTCATCTGCTGAGTGGCATTGAGAGAGCGTTAACCACTCCGATAATGGCGCGAGATCATGCAACAGCTTAAAAGCAATTTCAGTATTTTCATTAACGCAAACAACATGCAATTTATCCATAATTCAATCCTTAAATTCAATCCTTAAATAGACAAATGGGTAACCTAAATATTTATACGCTTAACGTTAAATCGCGCCGAGTAGATTCAATATCCACACCATAACAAAACTCAGTAATACGCCCGACATCCCGACAATAAGGCCTACTTTCGCCATTTCATTAGTTTTAATATATCCAGTGGCATGCGCTAACGCATTGGGTGGTGTACTAATTGGCAACGCCATACCGAGTGAGGATGCAAAAGTCACCACCAGTAATAACGCCACTTCCCCGCCCAGAGGAGCAAGAGAGCTCATTGAAACGCCTAATGCGGCCATAATTGGCATTAAAAGGTTGGCTGTCGCGGTGTTAGACATAAAGTTTGCCATCAACAAACTTAAGAATGCCGCTCCAATTAAAACCGCATAAGGTGAAAATGAATCAAACGGGATGCTATAAACCATCAGTTCGGCTAAACCGCTTTTATCTAACGCCAAACCAAGTGCAATACCACCTGAAACTAACCACAAAACATCCCATGAAATTTTCTTCAAATCCTCTTTGTTAATAATGCCAGTCATTAAGAAAACGGTCACCGGGATCATCGCCACAGTATATGAATTCATGCCATGAGCCGATCCCATTAACCAAAGTAAAATCGTGATAATAAAAGTGGCATAAACCAAAAGAGCTTTCGGGGTTTTCAAAAATTCTCCTTGGATATCCAGTTCGATTTTCTGTTGATTAGCAGGGAAAAGCTTATTAATCAGCAACCATGAAAAAGCCATCATCAAGACCACAAATGGCACGCCAAATGCCATCCATTCACCAAAGGTTATCGTATTAGCACCATGAAGGTATTTAAGCGCAATCGCATTGGGTGGCGTGCCAATCGGGGTGCCTATTCCGCCAATATTAGCAGCCAGTGGGATACATAAGGCAAACGCGATTCTCCCCGGGTCTTTGGGGCTAAACAATGCAATCACAGGTGCCAAAATCGACAACATCATCGCGGTGGTCGCGGTATTGGACATAAACATTGAAAACATACCCGTAATCAACATCAAACCTAGCATTACATAACGAGGGTTTTGACCAAATGGTTTGAGCAGCACTCGCGCTAAGTTCACATCTAACCGATATTTGGTCGCCGCAATAGCTAAAAAGAATCCCCCTAAAAACAACATAATAATGGGGCTAGCGAAGGTGGCCATGATATCGGCATGGTTCATCACCACACCATATTGATCCGATCCTTCAGCGCCACGAAAAAAGATAATGGCTTTATCGGAGACTAAAAAAAGCTCTAGCGCAATAATCGCAACCGAAGTGGCATAAATAGGAATGGGTTCTAGCACCCAGCTTAATGTGGCAAAAATAAAGATGGCCGCAATACGCTGCTGAACAATGGTCATCCCTTCAAACGGAAATGTAGACAGCGGTAAACACAAAATGAATAGCGGTATGGCTACCGGCAAAATGAACTTGAAATACTTATGCACTTTCTAACCTTTCAAACAATCGTTTTGACTATTATCAAAGGTTCTTATTTAAGCTTAGGTGGGTTAGATCAATGAAAACGCTAATATTTAATGAGACGTGTATTGTTTGTGGAGACGATCAAAAAAAATCGTCACGCCCACTATGTAAAAACACTGGTGGTCATGACGATTAAATATCAGATAACAAACTCAATTATGACGATTATTTTGCTTTGAAATATAAATCTTTCGAGTAAATACGCCCCTCTGCGTTGTGCATTGGATAACCGCCCAGTTTCGGATTCACTAAACGTGATTGCATGAAGTAATAAATTGGCGCGATGGGCATATCTTTCGCCAAAATTTGTTCCGCTTGGTTATAAAACTGATTTCTCGATTTTAAGTCCACTGCGCTTTGCGCTTTCTCTAATACTTCATCGTATTTTGGATTTGAATACGAAGGAAAGTTTTTATCACTGCTCGACGTTAATACGCTCAAGAAAGTAGACGCTTCATTATAATCGCCACACCAAGAGGCTCGCATAATGTCAAAGTTGTGCTCTTGGCGTGCCGTTAAATATGATTTCCATTCCTGGTTATCTAAGGTAATTTCCATGCCCAAGTTCTTTTTCAGCATCGACGAAATCGCTACCGCAATCGCTTTATGGTTTTCGCTAGTGTTATAAAGCAAGGTCGCTTTAAGTGGGTTCGATTTATCATAACCCGCTTCTTTTAATAGTTTCGCCGCCTCTTTATCACGTTGCTGCTGAGTCCAAGTACTGTACTCTGGCGCGGTGGCTTTAAAGTTCGCCACATCTTGGTGAGCAAAGGTATACGCAGGTACGTTACCTTTCGTCACACCACTGGCGATCACGTTTCGCATAATGGTGTACGAAATCGCTTTACGCACGCGCGCATCATCAAAAGGCTTACGCTGTGTATTCATCGCATAATAATAAGTACACAACAAAGGGGTGATTTTATACGCATTAGGATGATCTTTTTTCAGCTTATCCGCCATCGCCACTGGCACATCAGAAGTAATATCCACCTCCCCGGTCAAATAACGATTCATCGCTGACGTTTGGCTCTCAAACGGAATATAGGTCACTTTATTGATCACGGTGTGTTTGTTATCCCAATAATTTGGATTACGCACCATTTCTAAACGTTCATTGATAACCCATTTAGAAAGCTTATAAGCACCGTTAGAAACCATATTTTCTGGCTTGGTCCATTCATCTCCAAATTCTTGTACTGCTGTTTGATTAATCGGCATCATCACGGTATGCGCGGTCATTGCGACAAAATAAGGAACCGGTTTATCAAGCTCAAATTGCAGTGTGTATGGGTCGAGAGCTTTCACGCCTAAATCATCGACGCCTTTATCGCCATCAATAATGGCTTCTGCATTTTTAATTCCCGTTAATTTTAAATACCAAGAATTCGGAGAGGCAAATTTAGGATCGACCGCCGTATGTAAGCTATAAACAAAATCTTTCGCTGTAACAGGGTCACCATTCGACCATTTTGCATCATGGCGTAGGTGGAAAATATAAGTCTTGTTATCGGTAGTTTCCCAGCTTGTCGCTACGCCCGGAACCACGCTGCCGTCTTTGTCTTGAATCACTAAGCCTTCAAACAAATCACGCAAAATATGCATTTCAGGAATACCTTCCGCTTTGAGAGGATTAAGCGTAGGTGCTTCGGCATCATTACCACGTACTAATTCTTGTACTTTCGCCAAGACAGTGCCGGATGGAACTTGAGCGGCGTACGCAGGTACACAAAGTGCGGAACTAAGAGACAGGGCGACCAGCGATAAAGAAAACTTAGACATATTTCTTCCTTGATTGTGAAGGTAAGTAATTATTATGACTAACTATAACGCTAGCGGTGGTGACACACATTATTTCTTTGCAAATTTATAACTAAAAAGAGCGACAAGCTTATTATTCCGATCTTTATAAATAAGATTGTGAATCGCTTTATCTGAGAGAGTGATTAAGTGATACTCACTCTATTCAGACCCCAAAAATATATCCAAAGTAATTGAAGTGGCAGTGAAGCGGCAAGTAAACGAAACCAATGAGCTTAGCAATTCTAAATAATTAGGGTGAGTGAACGTAGCCAACAAAGCGATAACTTCAACTAAGACCGGTATATAAAATATTAGGAATATCCCATGACGACTTCCCTTCGATCTCGCCAACAACGAGGTCAATTTCAACATCAACCCGTTAGTTATGGGCGCTCGGTATTAGGGGCGACTTTATTGTACTTCCCCGCTCAAGTAACAACCGCCGCAGCAGGTTTAATTATTGCCGGTACACATGGCGATGAGACCGCCTCAATTACCAGTTTATCTTGCGCTTTACGATCCATTCAAATGAGTAACTTACACCATCATGTCATCTTGTCTATGAATCCAGATGGTAACCAATTAGGTACTCGCGCCAATGCGAATGGGGTGGATTTAAATCGAAACTTTGCTAGCCAGAACTGGCAGAAAGGCGGAACGGTTTATCGTTGGAACACTAAAGAACCAGAACGAGATGTGCTCATTGGTACAGGTGAAATCGGTAATTCTGAGCCGGAAACCCAAGCGCTTTGTGATCTCATTGAGAAGCTTAATCCGGCATGGGTGGCTTCTTTTCATGAACCATTAGCGTGTATTGATGATCCTGCCAATTCCACTCTCGGCCAGTGGTTTGCCAATCAAATGAATTTACCTGTGGTTGGTGATGTGGGTTATGACACGCCAGGATCATTTGGCAGTTGGTGCGCAGAACGCGGTTTATTGTGTGTCACAGTAGAGCTTCCACCAGTTTCGAGTGATTTTGCCAGTGAAGAGTATGAATCAATGCTGGTTAAACTGTTAACCGGACAAGAAAGCTATAGTTGTTAATATTGGGGTTGTTAATATGGGGATTATTAATGTTTGGGCTGTTACTAAGGCTGATTGTTAATCATCAGCCTTAGTAACCCCGCTTTGGAGTGAAACAATATACTCACCCCAACACAAAAAGATGCTCGTACTAACAGATAACCCCCACTAACAGGTGATCCTCACTAACCGATCATTCTCACTAACTGATAGTTATCCCCAAAGTGCCGAGCTCATCACTTGCATGTTTGAGATAGTAAACTCAAAACCATGCTCACAATCTTTCGCCAGCAATAATGGGCCATCGAGATCCACAATTTCGGCCCCTTGAGCCACTACAAAGGCGGGCGCCATACCCAGTGAACTGCCGACCATACAACCCACCATAATTTTTAAGCCGAGATCAATAGCGGCTTGTTTTAATTTCAATGCTTCCGTCAACCCGCCCGTTTTATCCAGCTTAATGTTAATCATGTCATAACGCCCCACCAGCTCAGATAAACTGTGGCTATCATGGCAGGATTCATCGGCGCAAATTAAAATTGGGCGAGGCAGCCCATCTAACCATTCATTTTTATCGGCAGGAAAGGGTTGCTCAATCATCATCACATTAAGTTCAACCAATTGTGGGATCATGCGCTGATACATATCCACATTCCAACCTTCATTAGCATCCACAATTAATTGACTATTGGGCGCATTTTTACGCACCGCAGCAACGCGAGCGATATCGCCCTCACCGGCCAGTTTTAATTTTAACAAAGGACGATGCTGATTTTTTTCTGCGGCAAGCCCCATCTTCTCTGGCGTATCAAGTGATAAGGTAAACGCGGTCGTTTGTTCACTTGGTTTGATCTTAAGCGTTTGCCAAATGGTCGAATGCTGTTGTTTACAGTGTAAATCCCACCATGCGCAATCTAAAGCATTGCGAGCCGCGCCAGCAGGTAACATCGTCAAGAGACTTTCGGTATCCCAATTCATCGCTTGCATATCTATCGCAGTTAAATCTGCCATGGCTTGTTCAACCGACTCACCATAACGCGCATATGGCACACTTTCACCGCGCCCCATCACGCCATCTTGTTCCAACGTAACAACAATCACATCAGCGTGAGTTTTTGATCCTCGAGAAATCGTAAAAGCGCCATTAATAGGCCAAGCATGGTGACTTACTGTTAGTTTTATTGGGCTGATCAAATTAGATGCTCCCTTGCATGAATGACTTATTGGTGGGATCCAGACTGATTACAAAATCTGTTCATCATAACCAATCGCAATTAAAGACTGCATGATATTGGTCATCTCTTCAGGCCATGACTGAGGGGTACAAAAACCCAACTCAGGATAATGTTGTAAGCGTTCTAACTCACCAATCATTAAATTAATCACTTCAGAAGAGGGGTGTAATGGACTGCAATAATCAAGAAAATCATATTGCGGGGAAGTGACCTGCGCCTGTACTTGTGGCCAATACTGCTCACAAGTCGCCAAGGCACGGCGTTCCATATAGGGTTTTTGTACCAAAGTAACAGTGTTAATCTCAATCCCTTTCGCAGTTAACAACTCACGGGTAAAGACAATGTTTTCACCACTGTTGGTGGACTTAGCTTCTTGCAAAATAGCATGATGTGGCACTCCACAATCCATGGCCATTTTTGCAAAAACTTCGGCTTCAGGTTGATCAAACAAGCCATCCGTCATCCGTCCTACACCACCAGAAAAAATCACAAGCGGCGCAATACCTTGATGATAAAGCTCAGCGGCTCGCTCACCAACCCTCAAGTCAGAACTGCCTAATAATAAGATAGCATCAGTCGGTTTTAAGCTCTGTTGAAGCTTTAAATAATTCCAAACCGTTAACACCTGATCGTAATAACGCGACATCGTCATCTCCACTACATAGAATCGATAATGGAAGCTACTGTACTTGAGTTTAGTTCACCTGTTAACGTCTAAACCAAAAGAATTTTCAAGCAGAAAGTCTCAAATCTAATTAAGAAATACATATTAAATTATCAAACGAAACTCAACCGCAATACGCAACAAATAAGAGGAAACATCAGCTAAATTAATGTGATAGTGAATCTGCTGACCAATTATTTTTATGATTACATTGACGACAAAAACAAACTCGGTCCATTTTGTGGTAATGTATGCCGCTCATTAACAGACTCATTAGTTTACTAAACTGCTGTAGTTTCATTTTTAATGACATATCTGGGCGGTTATTTGTAGGTGATTTACACATCACTTCCTTGTGTTGCGTCTCACGGCAACATGAGCGGCAGTAAAGAACAGGCACGATGATCTCCAAAATTAAATGCGGGTATCTTATTTGCTTGGCATCTTATCGACCAATGTTGCTGAAGAGTCATAAAAATGAAAAGTTAATGTCAATAATTCAATCAACATCATAGTTTGTATGAATTTCTAATCATCGTTACTTATAGCTTATCGTTTTTCAGAGAAACTTAACGCTCGTTTAAGTCTCTCATCCGCCACGGAAAGGCCTATTTTTTTAGTCACGCGTAATAAAACACTGGCTATGCTAAAAGTATCGTTAAAAAATTTTATCGAGTTTATTTATAGAGGCGGCATATGAATACAGTTTATTCTGTAGGTTCTATCGAGTCTTTTCTACTGGCGATTTTTGTGCTGTTATTAGGACATTTCATCAATAGCAAGATTTCATTTCTATCCAAGTACAAGGTTCCAGAACCTATTGTTGGCGGATTGATTGTGGCAATAATTACAACAATTCTGCATTTTCAAAATATTACTTTAGAGTTTGCATTACCTCTGCAACAAATTCTAATGCTGTTATTTTTTACCAGTGTAGGGCTCTCCGCCAGCTACACCCAGCTCATCAAGGGTGGTAAAAAAGTTTTTATCTTCCTCGCGGTAGCGTCGATTTATATCATTATTCAAAATGCGGTTGGTGTCAGCCTCGCGACCATGTTGGGGCTCAATCCTCTATTAGGCTTAGTCGCAGGCTCCATTACCCTTTCTGGTGGGCACGGAACAGGCGCAGCTTGGGCAAGTACTTTCCAAGAAAATTATGGGCTTAACACATTAGAGTTTGCAATGGCAGCTGCCACTTTCGGCCTGATTGTGGGTGGTATCATTGGCGGCCCTATCGCACAGCGTCGCATTCAAAAGCATAACCTTGAATCTGAATATGGTCGCGGTGATAAGCACCACGATAACTTTCCCGATGTGGTGACTTACAACAACAGCGAAGAAGAAAAAGTATCGGCTCGTCGTATCGTTGAAACCTTATTCACGATGTTGGTGTGTGTGGTTGGAGCAACGTATGTTGAGAGATGGGTCGGAACACTTGGGATCAATTGGTTAAAAATACCAGACTTCGTTTACGCGCTTTTTTTAGGTGTGATCATCACCAATATTTTTGAGCTATCAGGACGATATAAACTCAATACGGAGACCGTTGATATTTTAGGAACCGTCTCCCTTTCATTGTTTTTATCAATGGCATTAATGAGCTTAAAACTATGGGAAATTTTTGGTCTTGCGGTACCGCTGCTGATTATCTTATGTATTCAAACCATCATTTTAGGTTTGTTCGCCTATAATATAACCTTTAGAGTGATGGGTTCGAATTACGATGCGGCGGTTATGACGAGTGGTCATTGTGGGTTTGGTCTAGGGGCAACCCCAACCGCGGTAATGAACATGGGATCGATCGTTACCCATTACGGTCCATCACCACAAGCCTTTATGGTTGTTCCTATTGTCGGAGCATTCTTTATCGATATCGTGAACTTGATCATCATTCAAGGCTATTTATCGTTTGTAGGCTAACGTAAAAATATGGGTTAGCGTAAGCTATTCGTTAATGCATATGTATTGCTTAACACGAAAAGGTGATCATAAAACCCAGTAGATTTCATGCTACTGGGTTTTTACTTAATCTTATTAGGATGCACAGTGATAACACAGCCGCCAGTTTCTCCACAAAAAATATTCATGAGTGTCGCGTTAGTTATTGCACTCGGATCGCTTGAAAAAAGTATTGTCACCACGCCACTGCCAATCATTGGTAACGAGCTTAATGCTGGGCAATCTCTTACTTGGATAGTAACTGCTTACTTACTTGCAGCCACAGCTGTATTACCCATTTATGGCAAGTTAAGTGATATTTTAGGCCGTGTACGCATGTTGTATATCGGGATTAGTTTATTCATCTTAGGTTCGGCCGCTTGCGGTTTTGCCAAAAATATTGAAACGCTGATATTGTCGCGAGTCATCCAAGGAATTGGTGGTGGTGGTTTAATCGCCCTTGCGTTTACCGTAATAGCAGACTGTATTCCCGCACGCGAAGTCGGAAAGTACCAAGGCTACATTTCCATTGTTTATGCCGTTTCCAGTATTGCTGGGCCACTCCTTGGCGGCTATTTTGCAGAACATTTATCTTGGCGATGGGTATTTTGGATTAATTTACCGTTAGGTGTTTTAGCGGTCATTTTGATTCGTAAAAACCTCTCACATCTTAATAAAAAACGACAAGCAAAATTTGATTGGTTTGGCGCGTTGTTTCTCATGCTCTCTTCCACCAGCTTATTACTGTTACTGTCGCCAGAAAGCCAGATTCCACATATCTGGATCGGCGGTACGTTAGCCTTTTCAATTGTGATGTTACTGCTGATTGAACGTAAAGTGTCCGATCCAATCCTTCCTGCAAGGCTGACCAAATTACCCGGCTATGTGGCGTGTATTTTATTAATTTTATGCTCACAATTGTTGATGTTTGCTGTTTTAGTTTATTTACCGATGCAGATGCAATGGCAACGGGGAATGACAGCCTCAGAGAGTGGCGAAATCATGGTGATCTTTATGGTTAGTGTCACTATTGGGGCTTATTGCGGAGGAAAACTCGTCAATAAATTGGGGAAATATAAAGGACTTACGGTGACAGGTTTTGCATTATCCGCATTAAGCTTTGCCATGATCTATGGACATATTCACCCTCCAATCGCTTTAGGGCTCGCAGGATTGGGCATAGGATTAACGTTACCAGCACTCGGTGTCGTCGTGCAAAATGTACTGCCCGCTAAAGATCGCGGCATTGGTTTATCCCTGTTTAATTTTGGCCGTGAACTCGGCGGCGCTATTGGGGTGGCGGTTTGTTCTGCTGTTTTCCAATATACGCTGTCAACTCAAGGGCAATCAGTCAAAGACAACATGGCCGATTACCCACCATATATCCTTGATCAGGGTTTTAACGCAATCTATTTAATGATGGCTGGTATGGCATTGTTTGCGGTTTTACTGACGTTATTTACCTTGAAGAAGCAAAAACTGGCAACCGAAGTGACCAACGACTAAAGACGGATATGTTAAGCTCATTTAGTGCACCATTTCCAATAAATAAAGGTTTATCGTAATGAAGACTGTTTCTGATATTTTTAACCCAGAAGATTGGCAAGAAGTAGAAGGCTTTTCTTTTGAAGACATTACTTACCATCGCGCCGTTGAAGCTGGTGTGGTACGTATTGCATTTAATCGCCCTGAATGCCGCAATGCTTTTCGCCCTAAAACAGTAGACGAACTTCATTGCGCCCTTGAACATGCCAGAATGTGGAGCGATGTTGGCTGCGTATTACTAACCGGTAACGGGCCAAGTGCTAAAGATGGTGGCTGGGCATTTTGTTCTGGAGGCGATCAGCGTATTCGCGGTAAAGATGGTTATAAATATGAAGGAATGCCACAAGATCAAATCGATCCTGCCGCGCTTGGTAGATTGCATATTTTAGAAGTACAACGCCAGATTCGTTTTATGCCAAAAGCGGTCATTGCGGTCGTTCCAGGTTGGGCTGCCGGTGGTGGTCATTCACTGCATGTTGTATGTGACATGACCATTGCTTCAAAAGAACACGCCGTTTTTAAACAAACCGATTTAGACGTCGCAAGTTTTGACTCTGGTTATGGCTCAGCTTATTTAGCCAAAATGGTCGGCCAGAAAAAAGCCCGAGAAATCTTCTTTTTAGGATTAGATTACAGCGCGCAAGATGCGTTTGACATGGGTATGGTAAATAAGGTCGTACCACACGCCGATCTTGAAAAAGAAGCATTAGAATGGGGTAAGATAATCTGCCAAAAATCCCCAACCGCCCTACGCATGATGAAGTTTGGTTTGAATATGACCGACGATGGCATGGTTGGGCAACAACTTTTTGCCGGTGAAGCGACCCGCCTTGCTTACGGCACTGATGAAGCCCGTGAAGGCCGTGATTCTTTCCTCGAAAAACGTCCGAAAGACTTCTCTAAGTTTCCATATCATTACTAAATATTAAGTATAATAACGCGGTAGATTGTTAGCCCAGAACTTCATCGTTCTGGGCTTTTTAATAACATTTTGAAGCGTATTTTGAGTAGATTGTTTAGAAAAAAAATCAATCAACCCTCTAACTTGACCATCTCGATAATTTTCTTCGCTTTTTCAAAATGATCAAGCTTATGCTCTTGAATCCACCAAGTAGCCGCTTCCATTAATAACTCCGGATCAGAATTCTTATTGGCAAAAAATGCATAAAATGAGACGCCAACATTTTCACCTTTTTGTTCAATTTTTTTAGTGCAAACCGTGATGATTTTATCTCTTAAAGATACGCGCATTTTATTCGTTTCTCCTGAGTCGTAACGCCCTAATCATGCAATTTTTCCACGCATTATGAATTGTGGCCCCGCAGCCCCGACTAGGTATTTTTCATTGATGTATTCAAAGCCACCCTTTTGGTAACAGGTAAATGGGTCGTACTATTTCCATCTAATAAAAACTGCTTTACCGTACCTGCAAATTTCACGTTCTCATCGATCAGCTGAAGATAATTAACTCGTTCAATATGAAAGCTTTCAAGTTTTTCGATGATTACCATGCTTACTCCATTTATCCATATTCCATGATGACTCATCACTCTAAAGTAATACGCTATGATGAACTTACAAAGTGCATTAAAATTTAAAACCAAATTTGTCCGGTTAAGTCATTAGTTATGTGAGTTCATGTTATGCGCCCAGAAGCGGTAAATCCTTAACTTTTTGATAAGTTAAACCTAATTTTATACAGTGCTTAACCGCTTGTTCAGGAATGGGTTCTGATAAATTTAAGACTATCGCTCTATTACCCTCAAACTCCAAAATATCACTATATAACTCACGAAATGTATCGATTAGCTTAGTTTGACAGTTAAAGAAAATATAATAATTACTTGGTGATTTCAGCTTCCAATCAATACGAATTGGGCTACCAAATTTAACATTAAAACTAAGCTCACCCCACTTGAAGGTTTCTTCCACGCACCCTAATTCCAATTCAGATGCGACGCTCAAAATCAAAGATCTAAGATTAAGCAGCTTTGAAGTTACATTATCAGGATAGTCGCTAAATTTAGTTAAAACTGTTTCGTCCATTGAAAATCTCCTACTCACATAACGCCAGCTTAAATGCTTATTATAAGTTACTCACCTCTACTACCAATATCTTGAACTAGCTTTTCCCAGAGCAATTTATTTTCATCATTTGCCAATATAATAGAGCCAAAAAGATTAACCTGTGCTTTTTCAAAACCACAAAACTGAAGTGTAAAGAGATCTAATTGTGTAATTGCTGGAGCAGCCTGCTCTTCTGCATAGTCCGATGGCGCATCCATCGTGATAATAACCCTAGAGGTTTTTCCTTTCAGTAACTGTAATGGTGATGGATTATCTCCCTCATATTCAAATGCAAAACCAGGTAAGAATGATCTATCAAATAACCCTTTTAATTTTGCAGTATGCCTCCCCACCAAATAGGCGAAACAATCACAAAATGATCCGCCCACAATATCGCTTTTCGAAAATCCACTAAACATGGTTCCAATTCTTGCCTAGCGTCATAACCACAATCAAGGCTGGGATTGAACTCCATTTTTGATAAATTAAAACGTTTAATATCGAAAGATTCGCTTGCTTCAATTTCGTATAGATCACCCAAATGCTGACAATAACTACTCGACTTAGGATTTCCGTCTAGAACTACTATTTTCTTCGTCATCTTACTCATTTCCTCATCATTTGAGATAGATGACTATTCTAATCTCTGCCCTTAAGGGGAGAGTCAACACTTGTTGGACAAGAATCTATTGAAAGGAAACATTGTTCGACTCTTTTCACTTTAATATTCAGATCATCAATCTGTTGTGATAATTGAAGTTTCATTTCGGAAAGGAATGTTCCAACATTAAACCAGTCAATTTCGCCATTTTTATAGACAATCACGCATTTTAATTGTGATAGGGTCGCTCCGAGTAATTTTGCTTCTTTAATTAGATTTAGAATCTCGATATGTGATTCATCATAAACTCGGTAACGGCCTTTTCTAGGTAAAGGCATAATTAAGCCTTTCTCTTTGTATAGACGAATAGCTTTGATTGAAAGTCCTGTTTTTGTCGCCACTTCACCGATGTACATATTCATCCTAAGCTTATTAAGGTCACAAACACCAAACGTAATGCTAGTTTTTGTGGCTATTTTCCCGTCAACCAATTTTTTATTTTTCCTCAAAGCGACGAAATTCTGCACTATTGCGAGGCACTTGCATATAAACTAAACAAAATTGCTGAAAGTCACCACAAAAACACATACAATCTCTCGCCCAAATATTTTTTGTTTTGATTATTGATCAGACACAGGAAGGCCCTATTTATTAACAAAGGCGACATACCCTATGACTTATACTCATCAAACTATTTCAGATTTGAAAAAAACAAGTCCTGCGCAATCAGAATTTTACCAAGCAGTAGAAGAAGTATTAGACTCTCTTGAACCTTTATTAGAAGACGGTGACCGTTACCAAAAACAAGCCATCATCCAACGTATGATTGAGCCTGAACGCCAAATCATGTTCCGTGTACCATGGATGGATGACAACGGCGACATTCAAGTGAATAAAGGTTACCGCGTTGAGTTTAATTCGGCCTTAGGTCCTTATAAAGGCGGCTTACGTTTTCATCCAAGTGTTAATGCCAGTATTATTAAGTTTTTAGGTTTTGAGCAAATGTTTAAAAACGCTTTAACCGGGCTTGCTATTGGCGGCGGTAAAGGCGGTGCAAACTTTGATCCTAAAGGTCGCTCAGATGCTGAGATCATGCGTTTTTGTCAATCATTTATGACCGAGCTTTATCGCCATATTGGCCCAACAACCGACGTACCTGCGGGTGACATTGGTGTTGGCGCACGTGAAATTGGTTATATGTTCGGCCAATACAAGCGTTTGACCGGTCGCTACGAAGGCGTATTAACTGGCAAAAGCTTATTATGGGGTGGCTCTTTAGCACGTAAAGAGGCGACAGGTTATGGTGCCGTTTATTTTGCCCAGTACATGTTAGAAGATCGCAATGATTCATTAAAAGGCAAAAAATGTCTTATTTCAGGTGCCGGTAACGTAGCCATTTATGCGATAGAAAAACTGTACGAGCTAGGTGCAATACCGGTTAGCTGTTCAGATTCACGTGGTACTATTTATCACGAGAAAGGCATCGACCTTGACCTATTAAAAGACATCAAAGAAGTTCGCCGCAAAAGCTTAGAAGAGTATTTGCAAACTCATAGTGATGCTCAATATGTGCCTACTAGCGACTATCCAGAAGACGGCCATGCAGTATGGCGCTTTAAAGCTGATGCCGCATTCCCTTGTGCCACACAAAACGAATTAACCGGCGAAGATGCCAAGGCACTACTAGCCAACGGCTGTATTGCGGTTAGTGAAGGCGCGAACATGCCATCAACCCAAGCGGCTATTGATGCATTTATTGATGCAAAAATCGCTTATGGCCCAGGTAAAGCAGCTAACGCTGGCGGTGTGGCAACAAGCCAACTAGAAATGTCGCAAAATGCCAGCATGCAAAGTTGGACCTTTGAGCAAGTAGACGAAAGGCTAAAAGAAATTATGAAAAATATTTTTAACGCCGCTAACGATACTTCTATTGAATTTGGCCAACCTGGCAACCTAGTTTTAGGTGCCAATATTGCAGGTTTCAAACGTGTAGCGGAAGCCATGATTGAGCAAGGTCTAGTGTAATATCATAAGAACATTGGCAAAGCGTTTATCAACGCAAAAATGTCAATAAATACAGCTGGTTCCAAACCCGGAGCCAGCTATCATTATTACTGTTTAGTCAATGATCTATTAACCTAACTTTTTCCAACGTCTTTAAATATCTATCAGCAACAGAGACCATATCCCGTGTTTTAATTGTCTAAATTATATATCTATGAGTAAATCGATATATCTATCCATATTTTGTCCTTTTAAATAACTTGTATGCAGTATTTTCAATTTACTTTCAGTGACTTATTCCGATTGGCGTTAAATCACCAAGCGCAGTATGCAACCTTTCATGGTTGTAATACCGGATATATTCTTCAGCATCTTCTTTCATTGCATCACGCGTTAAATGAACCACATTGAGTAACCATTCATTTTTCAAGCTACCGAAGAACCGTTCAACGACTGCATTGTCTAAACAAGCTCCAACACTGCTCATTGATGATGTAATGCCATTTCTTGTTAACAGGTGCTGAAATGAACTGCTGGTGTACTGTGAGCCTCTATCACTATGGAAAAGCAAGCCTCTTTGAGGCTTACGAAGTGTAATTGCCACTTGTAATGCACGTTCAACGAGACCTACCGTCATGCGATCTGATAATGCCCAACCAATGATTCGGCGTGAATGTAAATCCATGACTACAGCCAGATACATCCAACCTTGATTGGTTCTCAGATAAGTAACATCTCCGGCCCAAATACGATTGGGTGCGGTAGGATTAAATTGTTGTTTTAATATATTATCTGCAACGCTATCACTATGTTTTCGCTTGGTGGTTATTTTATAAGCTTGACGCTGACGTACAACAAGACCTAACTTGCGCATGATGGTGCGAGTACGATAACGCCCGATAGTGAAACCTTCTTCACGTAGTTTCTTAGCTAATTGACGAGAGCCTAAACTTCCACGACTGCGCTTGAATAAGCGCTTGGCAGTTCTGTATAAATTAAGCTCTTGCTCAGTAATGATCTGAGCAGGTCGTGCTAACCAATCATAAAATGCACTGCGGCTTACTTTTAGAGCGTTACAAAGCATTTTTATAGGAAATCGAGAGCGATGCTCTCGAATAAATTGAAACTTTACTTCATTTCTTTCGCAAAGAAGGCGCTGGCTTTTTTTAGGATCTCTTTCTCCATCCTAAGCTGCTTTACTTCCTTTCTCAGAGCCATTAATTCCGTTTTTTCATCTGCATTGACAGATGAGTTATTAAGTTCGTCAGCCTTCTGTTTCCAAGTGTAAAGCAGGTTTTGTGATACACCCAACGCATCAGCAGCTTGGGCGACAGAATATCCTTGTTCGGTAATAAGGCAGATTGCCTCTTCTTTAAATTCTTTTGTATAAGTTCGATATTGACGTTTTGTATTCATATTCACCTCGATTGATTATCGTATTATCCACAATCAAGGTGTCCAGATCGATTAGACCAGAAT
>NZ_VHKO01000041.1 GCF_015223435.1 Vibrio hibernica | reverse complement strand
TGAATAGTTACGATAATTTTTAGTTTAATCGCTCAAAATCAAGTGCGTTATATCGCCAAGTATTTACTTTTTCAGTAAATCTTTCAAATTCGCGAATGGATTATGAGTCGCACTAACATGATCATCTTGTCCTGGTGTAATTTCAGCGCCATAACGATCATGATCACTGTATTTTGAATGCTCATGATCATGACAATACAAACACAATAACTCCCAATTACTACCATCTTCTGGGTTATTGGTATGATCATGATCTTTATGATGAACGGTTAGTTCACGAAGATTTGAGTACACAAACTCACGGGCACAATTTCCGCACACCCACGGATAAAGTTTGAGTGCCTTTTCCCTATAACCACTTTCTTGACGAGCATAAGCAGCGCTACTGCCATAAAAATCTGATGCCATATTACGTTCCTAATTAAACCTATTCTTATTACCGAAGTATAACGCTTACTCTAAATGAAATTCTATCTCTACTCTCAATTAACTTATGCGTTATCCGACACCACCACTAATCCTAAATTACTCAGCAACTGCTCTTGTTGCCATTGACAAATAATAACGCCAGTTAAGGTGACACGTCGAATATCCAAACCATCTAAATCAACATGTGACAGGTTTGCATCATTCCACTGCGCCTGTTCCCATTGCTCAGAAGTAAACTCACCTCGAGATAAATCAGAACCTTTAAAAGAAGTACCTGACAGGTTGGCTCCACCCCAACGATTTTCAAACAAATCACATTTTTCTAATTTTTGACGCTCTAAATTAGCATAAGAAAGATCGCAGTTAGTAATGTACGCTGAACAAAAATAAGTATTATGCGTTATATGGTTTGCAAAGTTTGTACGAACAAAACTTACCCCTTTCAGGTGACAATGACGCATTTCAATACCAAAGGCATCTGCACCATCAAAAATTGCCATACTCAAATTACAACTTTTAAAGCTGGCTTCCTTCAGTTTCGCATGGTTAAAGTCACACCCCAAAACATTGCCACTTTCTATGAAAACACAATCAATAAATTTTGTTTCGGTTAAATCTGAACGAGAGAAATTACAGCCATAAAATTGGCACTTATCAAATACCAAATCTTGTAAATCTTGCTTAGAAAAATCATGATCTCGATACAGAGTTTGGTGCGTTTTAAGCAATGTAGTCATACGAAACCTTTAAGCCTTAATGAATAGGCGAGTAACAATAAAAATAGAGGTTGAGGAAAACAAAAAAGCCGCAGCGAGTGCGGCTTTTCTTAATTCTTTTTCAGTACTACATTAGAGTACTTCAACATTTGCAGCTTGAGGGCCTTTCTGACCTTGCTCAACTTCAAACGCCACTTTTTGGCCTTCAGCTAAAGTACGAAAACCTTCACCTGTAATAGAACGGAAATGAACAAATACATCTGCCCCACCATTCTCTTGAGTGATGAATCCGAAACCTTTTTCTTCGTTAAACCACTTAACGATACCAGTTGTCTTAGACATGGGTAAATCCTATATATTTTCACTAATCAATTACGCATGTAGCGTGGCTATAGTCATTAATAAAGTATCTATTGAATAATCCACACGGAGCATCAGAAACTTAGAAAGGAAACACTTCATGACACAACTGATATAGCAGGTGTTGCGAAGACTTTTAAAGTATCTTTCAAATAAATAAATCTACTAAAGACTGCGTTTAAAGATACCCGGGTTCATTTGAGAAGTATAGGGCTATATAGAAAAGTTTGAAGTCGGTTAGATTTTTGCGAGGCTTTAAAAAATCCAATAATTTGAGCCTCTAAAACGAATGCTTTAGAGGCTCATATTTTATGGCTGTTGATCAATTATATTTAATCAAGATCGATCAATTGTTGCTTAAATTTCTTATGCTGTTGCAATACTTCGTCACTTGGTCCACCGGTTAATATACTCACGACAATAACCGAAATAGTAGAGAAGATAACACCCGGTACAATTTCATAAACATCAAAAATACCGCCTGTTAATTGCTTCCACACGACAATAGTAATACCACCAACAATAATACCGACTAAAGCGCCATTACGATTCATTTTAGACCAATACAAGCTAAGCACAATCGTAGGACCAAAGGCCGCACCAAATCCAGCCCAAGCATAGGATACTAGACTTAATACTGAACTCTCTGGATTCATGGCAAACATTAATGCCAATACCGATAGCCCAACGACGGCAAAGCGACCAACTTTAACCACTTCATCTGAAGTCGCATCTTGCTTGAAGACTTGCTTATAAAAATCTTCGGCAAGCGCAGAAGAAGAAACCAATAACTGAGAATCAGCTGTACTCATAATAGCCGCAAGAATAGCTGCCAGTAGAATACCGGCCATAATTGGATGGAACATAGCATTCACAAGGATCATGAATATTTTTTCTCCATCCGCTAGTACAAGCGAAGAATTTCCAGCTACGTAAACTAACCCAGTCAAGCCGACTAAAATCGCCCCTACCATTGAAAGCGCAGTCCAAATAACCGCAATTCGACGAGCTGCCGTTAAATCTTTATTACTACGAGTCGCTTTAAAACGCGCCAAAATATGTGGTTGGCCAAAGTAACCTAAACCCCATGCCACCAGCGAAATAATCGCAATCGCGGTCATAGGCTCACCTTTAACGTTGGTCCACATATCAAGCAGTTCAAGATTAATCGACGTAACTTCCATATCTAATTGAGAAAAGCCACCATTCATGGCTGTAATAGGTACAATTAGTAGCGCCGCCGACATCAATAAACCTTGAACAAGATCAGTCCAAGCTACCGCTAAGAAACCACCAAATAACGTGTATGAAATAATACACACTGCGCCAATAACGACAGCGATGTGATAATCCAAACCAAATACAGTTTCAAACAACTTCCCGCCTGCCACTAAACCAGAGCTGGTATAGAACAAGAAAAATAACAAAATGAAGAAAGCGGAAATGGTTTGAATCAATTTCGATTTATCTAAAAATCGGCTTGATAAAAAATCAGGAATAGTAATCGCATCGGTGGTAATACTGTAAGTTCTAAGACGTTTAGCACTCACAAGCCAGTTAAGCCATGTCCCAACCAGTAAGCCACCACAAATCCACGTTGCTTCAAGTCCAGATGCATACGCATAACCTGGTACACCAAGTAATAACCAACCACTCATATCAGAAGCGCCAGCAGATAATGCAGCAGGCCAAGGACCTAAAGTCCGTCCTCCAAGAAAGTAATCGGTTGAGTTTGATGTACGTTTATAAGCGTAATACCCAATGGCAAGCATTAGGATTAAATACGCAATAAATGTACCGCTAATAGCCCAGCTATTCTCGATCATAGGTTTTCCCCTTTATATAAAAAAGCCCTTCTATCCTGAAGGGTTAAACAGTGCTAGTTCGAACCATTCTTACCAGCACAAATGAATTTATCGTTAATGTTCACTGCCTAATTCTAACAAGGTCGCATTACCACCGACAGCAGTAATGTTAATTGTTCGTGTTCGCTCAGTAATAAAGCGCAATACCAAAGCAGGATCAAACGATAATGCGATATTTTGCGGATCTTCCATAATCAAAGGAACAATCGCTCCCGTTCTTTGCGCTAATAAACGATTCATTGCAATTTGTGTCTGTGGATCGACTACCACCGCAGCAATGCTTATATTACTTTCTATCAATTTGGCATAAGAATCATAAGCCACAATTTGAACCAAATGAGCGGGTAAAGAGTCGCCTAATGCTTGCTCAAGTGTGTGATTAAAGTCTTCATCATCACAACAAATCACGACGCTATTTCCTGCAATAAGTGCCGCCGTTAATAAACTAATCGCCGCTTTTTGAACATCTTCTTTTTGCTCAGATAATGACGTTACAACCAAAGCACATACACCACGCCCAGCGCAATACAATTCATTTGTTTCACCCGTTGGCCCTGGCATCAATTGAGGCTCACCAATAAAAAATTGAGCTTGTTGAATATGATGAACCATAACATTACTAAGCGTAGCATCTATTTGATAAAGTGCTTTAGATACCGAAAGTAAGCACTCACTTTTAAATGAATATTCAGTTAGGTTCCACTGTTCCCATGCTGTTCTAGCATCAAAAGCCGTCAC
This sequence comes from Vibrio hibernica, assembly GCF_015223435.1. Classification (GTDB taxonomy): domain Bacteria; phylum Pseudomonadota; class Gammaproteobacteria; order Enterobacterales; family Vibrionaceae; genus Vibrio; species Vibrio hibernica. The sequence continues at coordinate 17,914 of NZ_VHKO01000041.1, read as the reverse complement.
TTCTGAAAAACGCGTTATTGTTTGCATAATGACACTCCTAAGCCTGAGTTGAATTGGTATCTGAATTATTTAAAGATTGAGATAAAGCAAATTGAGTAAACCGATACAAATAATGTGGTCCACCCGCTTTTGGCCCTGTACCCGATAATCCCTGTCCGCCAAACGGTTGAACGCCAACAGCGGCGCCGACTTGATCGCGATTAATATAACAGTTACCTACCCGTGCGTGTTTTTCTATCCAACGATACGTGGTTTCGTTACGGCTATGCACGCCCATGGTCAAGCCAAAGCCAGTTTGATTAACATCATGTACCACCTTAGGCAATTCATCGGCTTTAAAGCGAATCACATGCAAAATCGGACCAAATTTTTCTTCAGTCAAAACGTTGATATCACTAATTTCAATGGCTGTTGGGGCAACAAAATCTCCTTGCTGGCACTCATCATTTAAAGCTAATTGAGCAATCACGTTATGAGAACCACGCATTAACTCGATGTGAGCCATCAGCTTATCCTTTGCAGCCGCATCAATCACAGGGCCGACATCAGTACTGTGCAGGTAAGGCAAGCCGACCGACAACTCCTGCATGCCACCTTTGATTAAACTCACGATGCGATCAGCAATGTCATGCTGCACATACAACACGCGCAATGCAGAGCAACGCTGCCCTGCTGATGCAAATGCAGAACGCAACACATCACGCACCACTTGCTCGGGCAACGCCGTGCTATCCACAATCATGGCATTTTGGCCGCCCGTTTCAGCAATCAAAGGGACAGGGCTTGCGTCACGCTCAGCCAAAGTTGCATTAATACGTTGTGCGGTTGGGGTTGAGCCAGTAAAAGCGACGCCTGCAATAGCGGGATGAGACGTCAAAGCTTGCCCAATCAGAGCACCATTACCCGGTAGTAATTGAATTGAACCGGCAGAAAAGCCCGCTTCTATCATCAACTCCACTGCGCGCGCCGCAATTAAGCTGGTTTGCTCGGCAGGTTTAGCAATGACAGTATTACCACTGACTAAAGCCGCAGAAATTTGACCTAAGAAAATAGCTAATGGGAAGTTCCACGGGCTAATACAAACAAATACTCCTCTCCCCTCACGAGTCATATCGCGCTTGTTACCATCAAAATCGACCGTAGATTGCAATGCAAAGATACCGTCTTGTTTGGCATAAAATCGGCAGAAATCGACCGCTTCACGAACTTCATCAATGCTGTCATGGATGGTTTTACCCGCTTCCTTATGGCATAAAGCCACTAACTCAGCCAAGTGATCTTCCAAAAGATCAGCTAAACGGTCTAACTTCTCCGCTCGTGCTTGATAGCCAAGCCTGTTCCACTCACGGAAGCATGATTGCGCTCCTTCAATTGCAGCGGAAACATGATCAAGGTTTGAAAACTGCACAGATCCAACTTGGATCCTGCGATCATAAGGTGCGGTGATCATTTTAATTTCTGCATCTACCTGATAATAATCCTTGATCATGCTTTCGTCTTTTGCTTGATCATGTTGAGGATTATCATTGGAATACAGCTGCTTACCATTAATAATTGGGCCTGACTGCCATGTTTTTTCTAGCCATTGATTCACTTTGGCTTCAAATGGTTCCGCTTCACTTAGAATATCGACATTCACGCCTAATGAATTATTTCTATCAGCAAAGATAGCTCGAGGTAGCGGGATCGCTGGGTTATAAAAATGCTCATTAGCAAGTAAGGTATCAACCGGATGCTGGTTTAAATTTTCAATCGGACAACGTGCATCTACTAAACGATGCACAAATGAGCTATTCGCGCCATTTTCCAGTAATCGGCGGACTAAGTACGGCAGTAAGTCTTTATGGCTTCCAACTGGCGCATAGATACGCACAGATTGACGATAAGCTGCCATGACATGGTGATAAAGCGAGTCACCCATGCCATGCAAACGCTGAAATTCAAATTCTTTGTGAGTCGCCATTGTCGCAATAGCAGTTACTGTATGAGCATTATGGCTGGCAAATTGAGGGAAGATATTACCGCGAACATGATCGCTTAATAAAAAACGTGCACACGCTAAGTAAGCAACATCGGTCGATTCTTTACGCGTATAAACAGGGTAATTATCATAACCGGCTTGCTGTGACCATTTGATTTCACTGTCCCAATAAGCACCTTTTACTAAGCGAAGTGGGATCGTATCTCCTTGCTCTTTGGCTAAAGCATTAAGCCACGCTAATACAGGCAGAGCACGTTTAGAATACGCTTGAATAACGAGACCAAATTTTCCCCAGCCTTGTGCTACTTCACTACGGTAAAGTTTTTCAAACAACTCTAGCGATATTTCTAAGCGATCCGCTTCTTCAGCATCAATGGTTAATGCCACATCCAGCTGTCTTGCATGCACGATCAATTGCTCAACCGTGGCATACAATTGTGTCATCACACGATGTTTATTGGCGACTTCGTAACGAGGATGCAATGCCGATAATTTAATAGACACAGAAGGTGCAGGGCTTACATCGTGATTGAACTTATCGTTGCCCACTGCGCTGATTGCCATTAAATAATCATTAAAATATTTCTTAGCATCATCAGTGGTCAGCGCCGCTTCACCAAGCATATCGTAAGAATAGGTATACCCTTTCTCTCGCATGCTCTTACCATTTTTTTGAGCTTCAACAATAGTACGACCAAGCACAAACTGATGCCCCATTATCTTCATGGCTTGATGCATAGCTTTACGAATAACGGGTTCAGAGAATTTATTGACTAAACGACTTAAACCTTGTGATGGGCTTTGAGTTTGAGATTCGTGTAAACCTATCACTTTGCCAGTAAACATCAGTCCCCAAGTCGAGGCATTCACAAAAACCGAATCAGAATTTTTTAAATGAGATTTCCAATCCGCCACGCTTAATTTATCGCGGATTAAAGCATCGGCAGTGGCAGCATCTGGTATACGCATCAGAGCTTCGGCTAAACACATCAATAAAATACCTTCATGTGTGTCTAGGCTGTATTCCAGCAATAAAGCATCGATCATTTGTACCGATTTTTTATCCGCACGGATGGCTTGGATCAATTCTGTCGTTTTATCTTGAATGGTTTGTTTTTCTTGATCACTGGGTGTGGCAAGAGGAAGCAACTGATTGAGCCAGGTAGATTCATCCACCATGTATAAAGGCGAAATTAAAGCCCAAAGCTTAGATAGTGGTTGTTGATTAAACTCTTTTGATAATACATCCGTTGCAGTAAACATACACAGTTCTCACTTTATGAACCTATTAATGCAGTGAGTGTAGTGCCATTTAAACAACAAAAATTGATAAAAACTCCGCTTTATTTGATTAAAACTCAGTTCATTTACAAAAAACCAACATGATCACATATTTTAAGTAACCAATTTTTTTCAGAATTACACGATACTCTTCCGATATATAGATGGAGAAACACCCACCATACGACGAAAGTTATGCGTAAAAACACTCTGATCGGAAAAGCCAATCAATTGAGAGATATGACCAAGATTGTATTGCCCTTCCTTTATGAGTGTTTTTGACAGTTCAATTCTTTTTTGCAGAATATATTGATGCGGCGTGCAACCAACTTGTGATTTGAAAGATAAGTGAAAATGACTTTCACCTAAAAACGCACATGCCGCTAAATCGGGCACTGATATCTTATTGGTTAAATGCTGATGGATATAACGGTCAATAAGATCCATATTGAGACGGTTGCCTTTTTTGAGTGTTTCAAACGGCTTAGTATGTCGATGTAGTAAAGCAATAATAGTGTCTTGGCAGGCTTGGCATAACCATTGATCATCAGGGTTTGATTCTATTTCCTGTACTAACAATTTAACCAATTGTTGAATAGGTAAATCGAGCTGAAAATACACCTCTTTTTCTAATAGCGCATTCACCAATTCACGAACTTGAGATTGATTTTTATCCCGATGTATTACTTTATTAAACTCTTCGTTGCCCAGTCGTTCACCATCGAAAATATCGTCTTTATCGAAGAAAAAATTCAGTACCAAAATATCCGATAAACCAATCCCCCCAAAACGATGTTCACAGGCAGCAGGGACAATACAACCTTGCCCCGGTCCAATCAGCCGAATTTCTCCATCGACTTCAAATTCCGCACGACCTTTTAACCCGATAACGATCTGGGTGTAATCATGTTGATGTCTTTCCATATAGCTAGGAAGCGTGATCAGCTGTGCGGTTTTAGGTGGTACATTGATGTCAAATTCAGCCATAAAAAGTTACTTCCTGATCAATCGTTAAGATCTTACTTGATCATAGTTCCAGAACGATGATCAAGACATATCAAACTACGGAGATAGTAATTCTAATAACTCTTTATAAATCAATTTAATAATTAATAAATTTCTATCTAATTTAAATTTACACTGTAAATCTAGAGCGACTTTTAATACATCCCATACATGATTTAAGGCGCTAAACGAGAAATATCCCATTCTGTTTTATCTTGATCCGGCTTCACATAGATAAAACGATCATGTAAACGATGTTCGCCACCTTGCCAGAATTCCATACTTTCAACTTTAATTCTATATCCTCCCCAAAAGCTCGGAACAGGGATCTTGCCATCAGCAAATTTTTCTTTTAACTCAAGATACTTTCCTTCAAGCACACCACGAGCTGAAATACGATTACTTTGCTTACTTGCCCAAGCTGCGAGCTGACTTTCTTTTGGACGAGAAGTGAAATACTTTATATTTTCCATTGCCGAAAGCTTTTCCACTGTGCCAGTAATGTGAACTTGACGCTCCATCGCATGCCATGGGAAATGTAAGCTAATTTTATTATTATGCTGTAGGTGTTGAGCTTTACGGCTACCAAGGTTGGTATAAAATACAAAGCCTTGATCATCGACATTCTTAAGTAACACAATCCGTTGAAAGGGCTGTCCATGTTCATCGACCGTCGCCACTGTCATCGCCGTTGGATCGTTTAACCCAAACTCAATCGCTTGTTGTAACCATAAGTTAAATTGGTCAACTGGATTTACCGCTAAGTCTTTACGCTTTAATGCACTCAAAGCATATTCACGTCGCATATCAGAAAGTTTCATAACAAGTCCTTACGTTTATGTTGCTTAATTTTGCTCTTAACTCAGGAGCAAGACAAGTCTAAAATTAAAAAGCTTATGACAAAAAATACCCTGTTCTTCCTTAAAAATAGAGTTCTAAAAATGCATATCATATGAGTCGTGAAATATACCGATTATCTAATGGCGGAATAACTGAGATGAACATAATTAAATATGTAATATATAAAGATTAGAAATGGTAATTTACAGTGTAAATCGATACCAAAAATGTTAACGATAGATGGATTTACACTGTAAATTGAAGATTTATAAGAATGATATTATTTTTTTAATTTGTTGTTCAATAATTTTCCGCCCAGATAACTGGCATAACTCCCCGACTTCTTTCCATGATTGTTGCTGCAATACACGAGATACGAGGCAATCTAGTCCGACCATATTTAACGGTTGATAACGACCACAGAAGCGCTGCCAAACAAAACCCTCTAATTCAAAATGGACAGATTCAAAACTATTGCCACCTTGAAGATAGTTTTCAACTAAAAGTGATTTATCTATATCTGATGACTTAGAAATTTGCTCACTTAAAATCGCCATCACCACATCAACTTCTAAATACTGAAAAACATTAGAAAGTAAAAACTTAAATTCTTGCCCAAAGCGAGCATGTGCACTTTCAAGCCAAGTTTGGGCATCAAAAGATAGAGGGGCGATCATCACTGCAGAATAACAACCACTCGCTTGATCTCGGTGGCTGCCTAACTTAACTAAGCTAAATTGCTCAGACCAAAAACGAATTAACTCCGATGTCGCACCAAAACTGGTGGAGATAAAATCAACTTTACCGATCAGTTGTAATTGCAATAGATTTAACGCTTGCTGCCCAATTCCTTGCCGTTGGCATTCTGGATGCACAGCAATTCTCATGATCCGTGCGCTAGTTTGAATAGCGGCTTGTTCAATGGATAAATGATTGGATAGATGAGAGGCGACTAAATGTCCTTTAGGTCGTCGCTTCCCTTGCTGTATTTCCGTCACCAACTCAGGCGATAAGCCACCTTCAAGATTAACCACAATACAACCCAATAATGAATCTTGAGATTGAATAATGTATAAACTCATTGCTTGGTCATCGAGTAATTGAAACAAATCATTAGGGGTTGTTTGATAATGCGCATTCACCAATAATTCAAATACAGAGCGTAAGAGAGCAGGTTGATTGAGTAATTGTTTCTTATCGATGTGTTGTAATTGTATGCCTGTGCATGAAGTCGGGGCAGGCGAGATATCACTTGCTAGCAGGAAAGTATCAAATAGCCATAATTCTAATGGATCATTTTGCTGCCAACGTATTGGTTGAAGTAATTCTTGATGCTTCCAACCATCACGGTTCTCATCTAGCCAGCTCATAAATTTAAGCGTAAATCCACGCCCGCAACCTTCATAGCCGTGTACCGTTGAGCTAAACACCATACGATGATAGTGCCGAACCATTCGTTTCAACATTGATAAGGGCAAAGCGGCCGCTTCATCAACCAACAATAAATCACATTCAGGCTTATTTAGTAGCAGTTCATCTGGCGCGATAAACAACAAGCAAGAGCCGTTATCTAATTCGAGAGACGTTCTATTTTGCTTCTTGATGCTTCTCTCAAATTTAGTGTGGTTTAATTGAGTCATCGCATGACTAAATACGCTTGATAATGATTTGATTGAAGGCGCAGTAATTATTATCGTGCGGGAATGTTCAGACATAAGTTGAGCCGCCGCCATTCCTAAACAAGCCGATTTTCCCCGCCCTCGATGAGCCGTTAATACTAAAGGGCGCTTCCGATGCCCCGATAATACCTTCCTTATTCCTGCAATGGCAGCAAGCTGATCTTGAGTTTTACCGTCAATAAAAATCGTCGGTAAATTTGATTTCACAATCTGATTGTCATCGGAAGCAAAAAATAAAGGAGAATTTAAACTCTCAACTTGAGGCCATTGAGTGAAATGTTGTTGTAACCACGTTTTACTATGCGATGATACAAGCTGATCACTATTAATTATGAATAACAAACCTCCTGCTTTTAATGCGCCACATGCAGCAGTGAAACTATTGGCATCAAAACCAGCGCTTAGGTCAAAAATCAATAGTTCAACTTCCTGCCCTAAAATCTGTGCACCTTGTTTATAATCAAAAAAATCATATTCAAAATCACCAACAAGATCTTCTTTTTTTCCAAACCAAGCAATTTGGGAATCAGACAAACCCGCATGGTGAATATACTGTTGAATAAGATATTTTGAATCTGCATCATCAAGATTGAAACACACAGCAGAGCGATGTTCATTCTGCGTTAATTGAGTCTGGAATTGCAGTAAAGAAGAAAGGGCGTTCATACTATCACACAGTTAAAATCGAATAAGGTAGCATACCATAGGCGTAAAAAAGCCGCACATCGATGAAATGTACGGCTTATAGGTATATCACATTAATTAATCAATCTTACTTTGGACGAAATCTAAAATAGCTTGCATGGTTTCATCATCTACTTTCTTAAGTGACAACGATAAGCTTGAGCCTTTTCGTAAATAGCTGATGCGACCTTTCACCAAGTCCACTTTATCTGTATTTTTTTTCGTCTCTGTAGGGTAGAGCTCTTCAATCCAATCTTCTAACTGAGTAGAAACATCTTTCGTTAAGCGGGCAACACCTTGGGAGCCTGACTGTTTCCAAATATCACCTTGTTGTGAGCGACATTTTTCCAACAATAATGTTTGTGATTTTTTAGGTAATGAGTGGTATAGCTTGTGTAACTTCACGATAGTTGGACGACCGACATCACTAACATTTGGATAGGTGGTCAATATTTCAATAGGTAAAGCAGCCGCTTTCAATGCCCCACTCACTAAAGCTTCACTGCATTGAAACATTTGTGCTAATGATTTTTGATCCGTAGCTTGGCCAGAATCCAATTTAAGCTGCATTTCACGCCCACGCTCATATAAAGACAATGGTTTATGTGTATTCGCAACATCCGATAAAAACTTAGCATGTTCAGCTTCAATATCGTCCGCAACATAAATTAAGAAGTCTTTTTGTGCCAAAATACATGACATTCGACGACGGCTGCCATCAAGAACTTCAATTTTACCTTCTTTATTACGTCGGCCCACCGCAGGATATTGCTGACCACGTTCCTTTAATGTCGCTAAAATATCGGATAAAGCATGTTCATTCAAAAACGATTGCTCACGAGAGTTTTGAGCAAATACGATCGTTTTGTTTTCAATGTCAGCCGCGGGGATAGACATCAATTCAAAAGCAACAAGTTCTTTCCCTGCAATTGCTAATTCAATCACTTGGGCTTTTTCTTTGACAGCAGCTTGAGCTTCAACTGGTGAAGTCGCGCGACGCTTATTTGCTTTACCAAATAATTTTGCGTTTAGTTCAGACGTTTTAATCGCCATTATTCATTCCCCTGATTTAATGATGCCCAGTGACTATGCATCACTCGCTCAAGTTCTAATGCACTTTTATGAATCGCATCTTGCGCAACGGCTAACGTTTTTTTACCGCCTTCAAAATCACTCGCGGTTAAATCAAACACGGTACTGTAAGTATCGGCACAGGTTTCAAAAGCACGGCTTCTTGGGATCGTCGCCATCATGACTTGTTCTGCCAATAAATAATTCATCTCCGTTAATACAGACACTTGTTTTTTATTGTCATCTTCAAACATCGTAGGCATCAACCGAACGAATTCCAAGCCTTGCCAGTCATCAGGAAACATTTCATATACAGTAGGTAAGTGTTGGAAAAAGTTCACCGTCGACGCCCAATCTAAACGTTTTGCAGCACAAGGGATCAAAAGAGCATTAGAGGCATACATTGCATTCCATACCAATGGATCCACATGAGGTCCGGTATCCATCATGATAATGTCGAAATCATCAGCAATTTTATCAATCAATTTTTCTTTCAATAACTTAACAATATCAAGAGACTGGTTTTGTGAAAGATGCTGCCAAGCTTCCGCATTAAACATCGCATCTTCTGGAAAAGCAGAAATCGTCTTTAAGTTAGGATATTGAGTAGGTAACAGCACATTTCTGCGTAAAAATTCCGCATCAACATCGGCACCTTCAGGCACATTATCGAGCATTACATCTACAGCAGAATAAATTTCATCACGGTCTTCCACACTAATTTGTGGATTCAAGAACAAACGCAAAGAGCCCTGTGGATCTAAATCGATCAAACAAATACGGTAACGTTTATCAAGATTTAAGGCCAAACAAGCAGCAATATGAACGGCTGACATCGATTTCCCTGTCCCACCTTTTTGGTTCTGCACATTTACAATCCAAGGTTTATTCGATGCATTCTTCTTTTGTTGATAAAACATTGGCGCGCCGGCTGCATCCATTAATTGATGAGCTTCGCTTAATGTAATGGAATAATGATTAGCATTATTTTTAGTAAACTGGTGACCATTCGCTTCCATTTTTGCAATAGCTTCATCAAGCTTGCGACGAGTTAGACCAGAACGAGTTTCCATTAATGCCTTCGACATTGGAGGGAAATGTTCTTCTTTACGCTCTTCTAAAACAATCTCGATACGATCAGCTTGAACTTGTTTCGTCAGTTCAGCTAAGCGTTCCAGATTTTTAATTGTCTGTTCTCTTTTCATCATTAATTCCAATCATTCGACCGAGATAAAGATTGTACAACAAAAAACCAAAATACAGCAATAAGCTGAACAGTTATTTATTAATTATTTTTCATTTAAATAGCTAAATTAATTCATAAAACTGTAAATTAGCGATAAAGCACCATTTTTGAGGTTATTTTTATATGATAAATCCCTCTGTAATACCAAAACAATAAAAGTGTTACAGTGTCACTAATTTACAATGTAAATAGTCAACATAAATACAACTAAGTAGCTTAAAGCATCAATTTAATACGGAACGATTATCATAATTGGCTAAACTACAGTCAATGTAGTTTCAAATAAACGATAACAAGAAATTTATAATGCTTATCGAAAAAGATAAGTAAAAATAACAACCAGGAAATTCATACCAATATGTTTATTATTTAACCACAAATCAGGTAGGAAAATCATTTAGAGCCCGGATCAAATGTTTCATGACACCAGCTACCCAGCTATCAACAAGATAAGAAGATAAGAATACTAATAATGCTTTAATCCATAAAAATTAAGAAAAAATGAGCAAGACGAGTATAGCTGGGAATAAAAACCCCATATAAAAAAGCATGAACTGATGTTAATTCACTCAGAATATCAGTAAAAATAAGGGTATAAGGAATGAGGAATAGCGGAAAGATGATCAAGGTAGATTAGGTGAGAGTAAACCGAATATTGATTTCTTCTTGATCATGCTTCTAGATAAAAAATCATTCGCTGACAGAACAATGATCAAGGATAGGTGATGAAAATAGAAATAATATGAACGACAGACATATTAGGATCAATGATCAAGGCTTAATCTAAAGTGGAAGCATGTAAAGCCTTATCTAGATTACGATGAATGTAATTTGAATTAACTCGATATAATCATTAAATAATAAAAATACACCAACAACACCTTGATCATCGTTCATAAAATACATCATTAGCGTAAAAATGAATAAAAAATAGAGATTTATTTATTTGCTCGCTAATCTGTTCAATATATCGTCATTAAAAAGCAGAAATCCTGTGGATAACATGTCTATTTTTATTGATCATAGTTTCGATCTTTCATTGATCATGCTTCTTATTAATCAATGATCATGCTTCTAAGTGAAATTGATCACACTTCCGATCTTTCATTGATCATGCTTCTTATTCGGCAATGATCATGCTTTCGAGGGGAGTAAAAATAAGATGTTTAAATACAAAGATTTACACTTGAATTTCCAGCCAGATCATTAGATCATATTAACAATATAGATCATATAAACAAAAGATCAGTTATATAAATCAGGAGCATTTTTTTCTTTCTTTTTTGATCTTTTTTCTTTATCATCTTGGAACTATGTACTAATTACGATAATTACGATAAATGCGAAATGGAATTTATATGTCAGGCCAAGAAAAGATCTTAATTCAACTGCCTCGATCACACAAAGATGGTCATTTATTTAAGATCACAGATCAGATTATTAATTGGATTGAACAATATCAACATTTCAAAGGCGTAACACGTAGTATTATTGAACTTCTTAATCTCATTTCACTTCGTGGTTTATCAAGTAAAGATGGTTTTGTTTCCACCACTGAATTAATTGAAGCTACCGATGGCCAATTAACTCGAGCCGCCATTCAACAACGATTACGAGCAGCGGTTTCCATCGGTTTATTCCAACAAATTCCTGTCCGATTCGAAGAGGGATTAGCAGGGAAGTCGATGCTGCATATCTTTGTGAATCCAAACCAATTGATCTCATTATTAGGATCTACCAGCTTAAAAACTGAATTCACGAGACAAACTGAAATCCAAAAACGTTCCAAAGCATTAGCACAAACCCAAGTTAATCGGCAGTTACTCAACGAACACGGTTTATATACCCCGCCAGCCATGAGAAATGAGGCGGATCAATTTATTGTCTCCCCTACCAATTGGGCAGGGATCATAGATCAAGCATTAGCGCCACCGAGAACAAGAAAAAGTTATCAAAAATCAATGGTGACTATTTCTGGAACTCGCGCAATCATTGAAACAAGATCATCCAAAAACATCATGACTGTCGATGATCTCATGACGCTGTTTGCCTTGTTTACACTCACGGTTCAATACCATGAACATCATCAAGATGACTTCCATGTTGATGCGAAACATATGCCAAATAAGACCCCCTTGTATATTACCGATATCCTATCCTTACGCGGTAAAAAAGACAGTGGCCCAGCTCGAGATTCGATTCGAGATAGCATTGATCGTATTGAATTCACTGACTTTCAATTACATGAATTAACAGGGCGCTGGTTAAGTGAAAACATGCCGGAAGGATTTAAAAGTGATCGTTTCCGATTTATTGCTCGAACGATCACCGCATCTGATGAAGCGCCAACTGAAAACTCAGCCGGTGAAATCAGGATCAAACCTAATCTGTATATTCTGGTCTGGGAACCTTCCTTTTTTGAAGAATTATTGACCAAAGATTACTTTTTCTTATTCCCACCAGAGATTTTGAAACAGCATACCTTGGTCTTCCAGTTATATACCTTCTTCAGAAGCCGCCTAGTGCGTCGTTTGACTGAATCTATGCTACTCAGTGAGATTAATCAGAAACTCTCTAGGAACATCGAATGGCGTCGATTTTCAATGGATCTTATTCGGGAATTGAAAAAACTTTCTGAAGGTAAATCCACTAAAGATCTGTTTATCGTTAATTTGTGGGGTTACCACTTAACGATCACCAATATTATGGAAAAAGAGAAGATCATTGATTATCAGATGGATATCCGTTGCGATGCTGAAGAAGTTCTCCGTTTCTCTCGCGCAAGAACCACCAATGCTGGTAAGCGAAATATGGCACCTACATTGCCAAACCCACTACGCCATGAATTAGTATCAAAGCAGAAACTGCAAGAATTAGCTGAAATCATTGATGGTGAGTTTGAACCTATTCAACGTAAAGCACCGTCACCACGCGGGCGATTAGGCCGCCGTGTGAAACAGAAAAAACATCTAGTTGAAATTAACGCTGATGAATTGATCATTACCCTATCTAAGTATACTTCACCAGAAGCGCTAGAACGCAGTTTAACGGCTCTTTCAGCTATGACAGGGCATCCATATGCTTCTATTAAAGAAGAATGTGATGAGCTCATTGATAAGCTCGATTGGCTGCGAGTCGGTGAAACCATCGTACCGTATGAAACATTGAGTAAAACGGTTGAATTATTTAATCAAGAATCAAAAGATAAACATTTATCAATTGAGCGCGTGATTGCGGGGTTGGCGGTTAGACGAAAAGTTTGCAAACAAGTCTATGAAGGTCATTTAGATGAAACCGTTATCCGTGCATTAAATGAAATGGCCGCAGACAGTTAAGCCTTTAACTTAATAACATTGTTATAAAATTTATGAATCCCAAAGATATTGTCTTTGGGATTTTTTTGGAAGCATGATCAAGGCCAACCTTGATCATGCTTCCTTAGCTAGTTGGATATCAGAATCTTTCGTATGAATATTCTGATTACTTTGATGAATGCTTTTCACCGATAACGAATAGCAAAGTTATAAATTGATACTTGCTAGAAATAAAAATTTATCTAAAATGCGGGCGATCTGCTATTTATTATTATGGAAGAAAAATAGTTGGTATGAAAGGGCATCATGCTGCCTGATTAAGAGATGATTTTTTATAGGCATACTTTGCCACAGCACCCAATTTATATGCCAAGGGAACCTGCATTGTTTTGTTTAGTTGACCGTGTTGTAAGTTAAGTCTGATTAAAGTCACAATCTCTATATTATTCACTTAACAAGATGATCACTTCTTGCTTAATATCCATCTTGTTTCTACATGCTTTTCTGGAGGTATTTATGTCAATTAACTCAATCAATCATGATGACATGACCGATATTACGACATCTTGGGACAAAAAAGATGACTCAATTGCTAAAGCCGATTCAAAACAAATGAAGAGCGCTGAAGCGAGACGCAGAATCGAAACATTACGTGAAATTCGTGAAAGCGGATTAACATTGGAAGAAGCAAGAGAATTAGGTTTGATCCATTAATCAATATTGAATCTTGAGATAAGTTATGGGCAGGGTGAGCCATTCACCCTGTTTTATTAATTTACACTGTAAAATCCGCAATCTCTTTTATTTTTCGTTTACGTCTATGGTATATTTCGGGGTATTACGACTCCAAAATACAGGCCATCTTATGTCGGTTAATCTATCTTTGCTGGCACCAGCAGAAAAAAACAAGATCGAATTGGATAAACAAGCTTCATATTTTGTATGGCAATTAAAGCAAGCAAAAGCTGGGCCGGAATTGTTGTTCAATGAAGCTGAAAAGATCCGCGACCCTAATGAGCGAACTTTTTTTGAGCAGGCAATACAAAAATACAAACGGATTATGGGAGTAGCATAGCTTTTATTAGCATGGCGGTCGTGGTCCAAAATCATAAGTTTGAATCGAATCTTATGGTCACATTCAGCATAAAATTAAAATCAGAGAGAAGATTCCCATGGGAAGAAGTTTTGAAGTGCGCAAGGCCTCAATGGCAAAAACAGCAGGCGCAAAAATTAAAGTTTATTCAAAGTACGGTAAAGAAATTTACGTTGCTGCTAAAAATGGCGGCTCTGATCCAGATATGAATTTATCGCTTAAACATCTTATCACCAAAGCAAAACGAGATAATGTGCCTGTTCATGTTATTGATAAAGCGTTAGACAAAGCGAATGGCGGCGGTGGTGAAGATTTCCAACCGGCACGTTACGAAGGCTTTTCTCCGGGCGGCGCAAGTGTGATTGTCGATTGCTTAACCGATAACGGTAACCGTACTTTCCAAGATGTTCGCCAATGCTTTGTTAAAACAGGTGCGAAAATTGGTAGCCCTGGTACAGTTGCGCACATGTTCGATCATCAAGCGGTGTTCCAATTTTCTGGTGAAGATGAAGATTCAATTCTTGAAGCTTTGATGATGCAAGATGTTGATGTCACTGATATTGAACTTGAAGATGGCGTGATCACTGTATTTGCACCACATACAGAGTTCTTCAAAGTAAAAACAGCATTAAGTGCAGAGTATCCAGATCTTGTTGTGGATGTTGAGGAAATTACCTTTGTCCCTCAAACGCATACTCCAGTCACGGGTGAGGACTTAGTTAAATTTCAAAAGTTCTTAGACATGCTAGATGATTGTGATGATGTACAACAGGTTTATCACAACGCCGAAATAGAATAATAATGTGGTGAACTGTTAGCATGAATATATTGAACACCGAGCTTGATACGCTCGGTGTTTTTTTATGTGATGTCTAGCACCAGGCTACATTTAGTATTATTTATTAGGCTGGTTGAAGCGTTAAGTTGTTCATCCACTTGTTCTTTAAATAACGTGTGAAGCATAAACTGAGTTTAACGATTTCCTCTCCCAGCATAAGCAAATATACCCAGTAGAAACTTAGATCAGCAATAAAGGCACCATACGCGGTGAGTGGGATCCCAACCAACCACATAGCGATAAAATCCATACGCAAACAAAAATGATTTTCACCACCTGCGCGTAAAATACCATTGATGATCAGCATATTGAGCATGCGAATAATAATGGCAAAACTCATGATCACAAAAGTAGGTTCAGCGACTGCAAATAAGTCGGGAGAATTCAGATCTAAAAATCCGATCACACTTCCTCGATTAAAGAACAGCACCCCACATACAACGATCCCCATGATGAAAATAAACCGAATAAAAAATTTCGCCATCGCTTGTGCTTGCAAATATTCATCTCGTCCAAGCGATTGACCCAACAATACTGAGCAAGCCACTGAGATACCCATAAAAATGGCGTAACACAAACCTTCAAAAGGGCCAATCATGCTGTATACCGCTAGCTCTGTTGTTCCCATATGCCCAAAAATGGTTTGGTAGGTTAAGGTTCCAAAGGCCCATAAAACAGCATTAGCCGCATTTGGGATCGCTAAGCGTTTGTATGATAGCCATAAGCGGTCATTTTTCTTTTCATAATCACTGCTTATTAACCAATGATTTTGCCATTTTAATACCGATAGAATGAGTAAAACCTGAACGGCTCGTGCAATGGTGGTGGATAATGCCGCGCCTGCAACGCCTAAAGCCGGAACCCCAAAACCGCCGTGGATCAACCACAGATTTAACCCAATATTCAACGCTATCGTAATGGCTGCAAGGATTAATGGCAGAACGGCATTGCCACTTGAACGTAGGCTAGCTTCTGCTGTGATGACCCAATGGGTGAGCATGAGCAATGGCAAGCTGTACAAAAGGTAATCTGCACCTTGGGTAATCACTTGTATATCGTTGGTTTGTACTCGCATGATTTGAGACGAAAAACCGACTAATAAAATAGTGACAGGAACCATAATGATCGAGCCAAACTTCAAAGACATTAAGGTGACGGTTTTAGCGGTCGTCTTATCATTTCGTCCCCAATATTGAGAAACTAAACTGCCAGTAGCGGTCGCCAAAGCAGCCATGATCATGATGGCAACAAAATGCCAGCGAGAGGCAATACCGACTGCTGCGGTAGCACTTTGACCAAAGTCGCTCACCATCAATACATCTGCTAGTGCTAATATCGCAACCAGCGCACTTTGCAGTGCAACCGGCAGCGCTAGCTTGGCCATTCTTGAAAAAAGATGAGGCGGTAAGTGTGCGTGTGAAACGTTGGTTTGATCGTAAGATTGTGGTTGAATGGACATTGGCAGTTTTCCTCATCATGAGGCTGCAAATATAGAAGAGCTTTGGGTAAATCAACATGTTTGAATTCAGAGAAAACCTGTGTGAATCCGTCATTGAGCAAAACCTTAGTCAACGTGACTGGCAAGATAAGATTTATCTTGCTGATAGCTGCAAGGAACGGTTTATTGTTCAATCGGAGCTGTCAGAGCTTGGAACCGAAGGCATCACCATGGCAGGATTAGCTGAATTGTCTGATGGATATATTGTTGAGCGTAAACATCCTGAAATTCATACTCTTCTGTTTACTCAAGAAGGGGGAGGGCGACTGCTGACTAAGCAAGGTATTTATGCCATTACCCCCAATACCGTCACTGTCTTACCTGAAAATATCCCGTTTCGTTTTGAGTTGGCGGATAGTCCAAATTGGAAAATGGCTTGGATTTTATTGCCACCAACCGCCAAGTGGCAACAAATTGAGAATAGCCAGCAACGAGTTGAACCAACCCATTTGTGTGAATCGGTGTGGTCTTTGTTGAATTTGCTGCATCAAGATGGTGTAGATAGAGACGCGCATGGTCGTTCCACTTTCAGGCAACTATTATTGAGTGAATTGACTCGTATTCTATTAGGTTCGACCGACAGCCAACCTTCTAATGCATCACTTCGAGTGCAAAGCGTGTTTAATCAAGTAGAAGCTCAGTTGCATTTACCATGGACGGTGAAAGAGATCGCGAAGCGCAGTTATTTGAGTGAAGAGCAATTAAATCGAATTTCAAAGCAGTTGTATCAGCATTCACCGAGTCAGCAGTTGATCCGTTTGAGAATGGAGAAAGCGGCTGATCTTCTGCATCATCGAGATTGGACGATCGCCATGATCGCCCATCGACTTGGTTACCCTGATCCTTTCAATTTTACCCATAGATTCCGAAAATTCTATGGTCGATCACCAAGAAATTTTCGAAAAAACGTGGCAACCATTCAGGATCTTAACGAGAGTCACTAAGCTAAATTATTGACCACAACATTTTTTGTATTTCTTGCCACTACCACAAGGGCAAGGATCGTTGCGGTTTGGTGTTTTTTCAAAAGTTGTTGGTTTTGGTTTGTTTAAAATGGTATCTAATTCAATCGTATTTTCTTCTTGTTCAGCATCAAGCGTGATATTTGCAATCAATTGATGCTGAGCCAGAATCGCTTCAATTTCAGTTTGGCGATCTTGGCTATTTACCACAATAGACAATGGCGCTTCTTCACTACCAAGTTTGATCTCACGGTTTACGTTATAGCCCGATTTAACATGGTTTTGACGCGTATCGATACGGCCTTTAAAGAATAATTTTGACATGATCTTTTCCAAATAGAGTTGAGCAATTTGCTTGGCGGCGAGTATACGCACTTTTAAATTTACTTGCTCAAGTTTCGACATGACAAGCTTAGATGGTG
>NZ_VHKO01000040.1 GCF_015223435.1 Vibrio hibernica | reverse complement strand
TTTAGCAGTCAAAAACTGCCCTTGGGTCTGGCTAGATAAAGGATAAAAAATCGAATTAGCATCTATCGCATTAACTGAAAATGAGATAAAAATTAATGCTAATAAATGCATCACACGCAGAATCACAAGTAAGCCTTACAGTAGAAATAATTTAGAGAGAGTTTGAGCGCAGGTGAATACACATCATATTTCGCGCTATTAAATATGCCAGTTAAATTTATACTACTTCAGTAACACAAGATAGGATAACGCAATATTGAAAGGGGAATATTCAAATGGGATCACGCATTCTATCAATGAGCGCTTGGCTCTTAAGTCGAAATTGAGATAAATCTAGCGTACTTAGAGCCATACCATCAGGAAGAGGCACGAGCATCGGATTCACCGGTAAATTATTTTGTCTTAATTCATAATGTAAATGGGGTCCAGTCGTTCGGCCAGAATTACCAGAAAGCGCGATAATGTCGCCTTTACTGATATGTTGACCTTCTTTGACTAGAATTTCACTTAAATGCAAAAACCGAGAGCTATAAATGGGGCCATTTTGGATCACAATATAAAGGCCCGCTAATGGATGTTTCCCCACCCTCACAACTTTACCATCTCCCGTCGACAGAACCGGACTTCCTGTAGGTACAGCGAAATCAGTGCCGTAATGTGGCGCTTCTATATGCGTAACCGGATTGATACGGTATAAATTAAAAGCAGAGCTCACACGATACGAATGTTCCAAAGGAAGGCGGCTCAATGATTTTTGATTACTGGTTCCATTTGGATGATAAAAATGGCCATCAATATTTCGGATCAGCATCCATTCTTGCTTATTATTGCCATAACGAATCGCTTCCACTTGGCCCTTGCCTATTACTTGGGAGCCAACATAATGCTGAGAAATAGCAACCTTATATTTATCACCCAATCGAACTTGATGAGTAATATCTATATCCCAAAATAAAGCTTGGTATATTGTCTGAATTTGCGATTGTGTTAACCCGAGTAATGAAGCTGAATGATAAAAATTACCCGTTACTCTACCCCTGATAATATGAGTTTTCGATTCCCCTTTAATACGTACCGGACGATAAATAAATTGAGCATCGTGCCAGGTATATTGGCTCACCAAATTCGATGTTCGGTATATGGATAACGATTCCATTTTACCCGAAGTATTTAATTGCCATTCAACCACTTGACCGTTTTTTAATTGTAAAGCCGTCGCGTTGGTTTTAATAAGGTCAAGCAAGTCATTAGCGGCTAAACCATATAGATCAAATAAGGTTTTCAGACTCTCGCCATAAGTGACAACATGAGTGTACGTTACTGTCTTATCTTGTGGTTGGAACTTGCTATCCTCGCCCAAAAAAGCAGGGTCATCCCTAGCGATGACTGCATCATAAGGCTCACTTTGATCTTGCTTGTTATTACGACTCTGGTCAGATGCAGGAAACAAGCCAAGCCAGAATACAGTGATGAATACGATAACGGCTAATCCACTCAAAAAGAAACAACACCGCCGGATAAGGCGATGTTGCTTATATCGATTAAGTGAGTGGCGATCTAACAAAGATAAACCCTAACGTGTAAGACAAGTTGAGAAACTATGCCCTAAATCTTGTAGGAAGGTAAAGTATGAACCTTGTTCAATAGGATAATCGGTTGCTAAAGGATCTAACGACCCATGCTTCACATTTGTCCCACGAGTAACAGACTCGATTACCGCCGGGGTAAATTGAGGCTCTGAGAAAACACAGTATGCTTTGTCCGATTGTAATGCCGTTCTAATCGTAATTAAGGTTTTTGCGCCTGGACGGCGATCCGGCGAAACCGTAAAATGACCTAGGTTATTCAGGCCAAAATAATTTTCATAGTAGCTATATGCATCATGAAAAACATAATAACCATGACTTTTCACTGGTGCTAACTCTTGCTTAATCTCTAAAATCGTAGCAGATAGATGGGAAACAAATGCTTGATAGTTTTTCTCATATTCCGCCTGATGTTTAGGGTCAATAGTAATTAATTTATCACTGATGACTTTTGCCATCTGCTGTGCTTGATCTGGACCAAGCCATAAATGCGGATTGTAATTACCGTGGTGGTGGTGACCGTCATCATGGCTGTGATCATTATGCGCAGCATGATCATGATCGGCATGGCTTGCATGCTCATCATGTGACTTATGTTCATGATCCCCTTCTTCACCATAAGTTAGCTTGATAATATCTGGTGATTGATCAAGTTGTAACGTGTTGGTATTGCCCTCTAATGCACTTTCAAGAAAAGACTCTAAGCCCGGTCCAACCCATATAAATAAATCGGCATCCTTTATTTTCCTCATATCTGAAGGACGTAAAGCGTAATCATGTGGTGAAGCATTAGAGCTAAGTAACACCTGTGTATCCGTGACTCCTAGCGTGATCTCCTGCGTAATTAATTGCAATGGCTTGATCGATGTCATCACCGATAGCTTAGCCTCTTGACTCATAACCTGAGCCGAAGACAGCAATAAAGCCACCGAAATGATCAGTTTCATCCATTTATTTCCCATATTTTGGTGCATTAACCTTCTCCATTGTATAAATTACCCTTCCTAATGTGAGAGATAATCTAAGCGATCTGAATAATAAAAGTGAGCATTGGTAAATCTCGACAGCAATGTTACTATATAACATAACAATTATTCAAGTTGGTTTGAGCATGTTCGATTTAATTCATTTACAAGACGTCACAGTGAAGTTTCACGATAAGGATGTGTTGAGTAATATTAATTTAACCGTCAAAAAGGGGCAGATTACAACATTAATTGGCCCAAATGGCGCGGGTAAATCGACTTTAGTTAAAGTGATGCTTGGTCTACATAAAGCCTATTCTGGCACAATGTCGAGAATGAAAAACCTACGTATTGGGTATGTGCCTCAAAAGCTTAAACTCAATGATAGCTTACCACTCACTGTCGATCGTTTTTTACGGTTAGCCGGTCGCTATAGTACTCAAGAGCGATTAGAGTCTTTACGTTTAGTTGGCGCTGAAAATTTAGCGTTAAACGATATGCATAAACTTTCTGGCGGTGAGAATCAGCGAGTTTTATTAGCAAGAGCCTTATTACAACGACCTGATTTATTAGTATTAGATGAGCCAGCACAAGGCGTTGATGTTCAAGGTCAAATTGAACTCTATACGCTAATCAATACTATTCGCCAACGATTTGGATGCGCAGTATTCATGGTTTCACATGACTTGCACCTTGTGATGGCGCAAACCGATGAAGTCATCTGCCTACAGCATCATATCTGTTGTTCTGGCGCACCGGAAGCCATCACCAAACACCCTTCTTATATCGCGATGTTTGGCCAAACAGCACAAGATACTTTAGCATTTTATCATCACGAACATCATCACCACCATGACTTATCCGGTGACGCTGTTGAAGGTGACCCGGAAAGTTGTGACCATTCTCATTGCTCGCACAACTCAACACATAACCAAAAGCACGGGCATTAATCTATGTTTGATATTCTTTTTCCTTCCATTATTGCTGGCTTAGGTATTGCTATTATCGCCGGCCCTTTAGGCTCTTTGGTAGTATGGCGTAAGATGGCCTATTTTGGTGATACTTTGGCCCACGCCTCATTACTTGGCTTAGCATTAGGGTTTTTATTCGATGTAAATCTCTATCTTTCTCTTGTCGTTTGCTGCCTTGCTATCGCATTAATTTTAGCCACACTACAGGAACAAAAAGTGGTTGCGACCGATACCTTACTCGGTATTTTAGCACACAGTTCATTGTCCCTAGGTTTGGTTGCAGTAAGCTTTCTAGATAATGTTCGGATTGATTTAATGAGCTATTTATTTGGTGATTTACTGGCGGTCTCGCCTTCTGATTTAATCTTCATCTATCTCGGAGGATTGGTCATTCTCGCTCTCTTAACCTATTTTTGGCGACCTTTATTATCGTCATCAATCAGTGAAGAGCTAGCGGGTGTAGAAGGAGTTAACGTACCTTTAATGCGGGTAGTATTGATGTTGTTAGTCGGTTTAGTGATTGCGGTCGGAATGAAGTTTGTCGGGGCGCTGATTATTACTTCGTTATTAATTATTCCTGCAGCAACCGCGCGTCGTTTTGCACGAACACCAGAACAAATGGCCATTGGAGCATCATGCATTGGTGTGGTTTCGGTCTGCTCTGGCTTAAGTCTTTCTTGGTTTTATGACACACCCGCGGGTCCATCGGTCGTCATTTCAGCAGCGGCTTTATTTATGCTCAGTCAGTTCAAAAAGTCTAACGCATAATCAACTAAAAATGATTGATTAACTCTCATTTCCTGAGTCAATTTTTATTAATCGCCGTAGGATAAAAACAAATTAGCCGGCCTACCAATAGCGTAGTCCGGCTACTACAAGTGGTACTTACCCCATTCGATGGGTTCCGCATAGTTTATTACCGGCTGGATCGCGTAGGTAAGCTAGATACAAATGACCAGCCTCACCATTACGCTCACCTGGAGGCTGTTCACAAGCTGTGCCGCCATTCGCTAAGCCAGCTTCATGCCAAGCCTGCACCAATTCAGGGTTACTAATCGAAAAGCCGAAAGTTGAGCCATTACCATGAGTCGCAACTTCACCATTAATAGGCTTAGTTAGAATAAATACACCAGTAGGCGTCATATAAATACAGCGCTCACCACGAATAACCCCTGGCTCATATCCCAATGTCTCTAAAATTGCATCATAAAATTTCTTTGACGCTTCAATATCATTGGCACCAAGCATAATGTGACTGAACATAAGTGAATCCTTTGTTATGAATAATTAGAGCTCCACTTTAACCAGTCTTAAAAACAAAGCAAATAAAAAGGCCATCCGAAGATGACCTTATATTTATGACTTTACATGAAATAAATTCACTTACCAACCAGTCACTTCTTTCAATGCTTCACCGATCTCAGCAAGAGACTTCGTGGTTTTAACGCCAGCAGCTTCAAGTGCTGCAAATTTATCTTCAGCAGTACCTTTACCGCCAGAGATAATTGCGCCAGCATGACCCATACGCTTACCAGCAGGAGCAGTAACACCTGCAATATAAGAAACGACTGGTTTTGTCACATGCGCTTTGATATAGGCAGCAGCTTCTTCTTCTGCTGTCCCACCGATTTCACCAATCATTACGATTGCTTCTGTCGCTGGATCGTTTTGGAACATTTCCAATACGTCGATGAAGTTAGTTCCTGGGATTGGATCTCCACCGATGCCAACACAAGTTGACTGCCCAAAGCCTGCATCTGTCGTTTGCTTAACCGCTTCGTACGTTAATGTACCAGAACGAGAAACAATACCAACGCGGCCAGGTTTATGAATATGGCCAGGCATGATGCCAATTTTACATTCTCCAGGAGTGATCACTCCTGGGCAGTTAGGCCCGATCATGCGAACACCTGTTTCTTCAAGCTTCACTTTGACATCTAGCATATCCAGTGTTGGTATACCTTCAGTAATAGTAACAATAAGCTCGATACCGGCATCAATGGCTTCTAAAATTGCATCTTTACAAAATGCAGCCGGTACATAGATAACTGTTGCCGTTGCACCAGTCACTTCAACCGCTTCACGTACTGTATTAAATACAGGAAGGCCAAGATGAGTAGTTCCGCCTTTACCAGGAGAAACACCACCGACCATCTGTGTGCCGTAATCAATTGCTTGCTCTGAGTGGAATGTACCTTGACCGCCAGTAAAACCTTGGCAAATAACTTTAGTATATTTATTAATTAGAACAGACATTATTTGCCCTCCGCCGCTTTAACTACTTGAACTGCTGCATCTTTCAGAGATGTCGCAGCAATGATATCTAAACCTGATTTTGCTAGAACTTCACGGCCTAGCTCAGCATTTGTCCCTTCAAGGCGAACCACGACAGGCACTTCAACACCCACTTCTTTTACTGCTCCAATAATACCTTCTGCAATCATGTCACAACGCACGATGCCACCAAAAATATTCACAAGAACCGCTTTGACATTTTCATCAGAAAGAATGATTTTAAATGCTTCAGCAACGCGCTCTTTAGTTGCGCCGCCGCCCACATCAAGGAAGTTAGCAGGTTTACCACCATGCAGATTAACAATATCCATGGTTCCCATTGCAAGACCGGCACCATTGACCATACACCCAACGTTACCATCTAGAGCTACATAGTTTAATTCGTATTGTGCGGCATGTGCCTCACGCTCATCTTCTTGAGATGAGTCATGCATATCGCGCAGTTTAGGTTGACGGTACATTGCATTCGAATCGATGGTGATCTTTCCATCAAGACACAATAAATCGCCAGCACCCGTAACCACAAGTGGGTTAATTTCTAAAAGCGCTAAATCGTATTGTGAAAACATCTTACCAAGCCCCATGAAAATCTGGGTAAATTGCTTGATTTGATTACCTTTAAGGCCAAGTTTAAACGCGAGTTCACGACCTTGATAAGCTTGTGGGCCAACAAGTGGATCGATGCTCGCTTTATGGATCAGCTCTGGCGTTTCTTCTGCCACTTTCTCAATTTCCACACCACCTTCTGTTGATGCCATGAAAACAATGCGACGTGAACCACGATCAACTACCGCACCAAGATATAATTCATTGGCAATGTCTGAAGCTTCTTCTACCAAGATTTTAGTGACCGGTTGGCCTTTTGCATCTGTTTGATAAGTGACTAGGTTTTTACCTAACCACTTCTGTGCAAACTCTTTAACGCCATCTTTAGTGTCGTGTAGTTCAACACCACCAGCTTTACCGCGTCCGCCAGCGTGAACCTGACATTTTACAACTTTCTTAGCCGTCGTAATACGACCAGCAGCTTCATAAGCTTCAAGTGGAGTGTTGCAAGCAAAACCTTCTGGTACTGGCAATCCGAATTCAGCAAACAATTGTTTAGCTTGATATTCATGCAAATTCATAGTGTGACTTCCGTTTGTTTATCCGTTAGGGATTATTATTTCCATTAGCATTTACACTAAAATGCTACGTCGTAGGTGTACTTTCGATGTTACATATCTGATATGGGAATCGACCAAGTTTAAATTTTCATTAAAAATTACCACTTGGTCGATATCAGATTCGCTTATACGTCGAGTAATAAGCGAGCTGGATCTTCCAGCAATTCTTTAATCGTCACTAAAAAGCCTACTGATTCACGACCATCAATTAAACGATGATCATAAGACAGTGCTAAATACATCATTGGCAATATTTCAACTTTTCCATTAACCGCCATTGGACGATCTTGAATTTTATGCATGCCTAAAATAGCCGCTTGTGGCGGGTTAATAATAGGGGTAGACATCAATGAACCAAACACGCCACCATTTGTGATAGTGAAGTTACCGCCCATTAGGTCTTCAACTTGAAGCTTCCCATCTCGGCCTTTAATTGCTAACTCTTTGATGCCTTTTTCAATGTCTGCAAAACCAAGTAAATCACAATCCTTTAAGACTGGTGTTACAAGACCACGTGGAGTAGATACTGCCATACTGATATCAAAATAATTATGATAAACAATATCATCACCATCAATTGATGCATTTACTTCAGGGTAACGCTTCAGAGCTTCAGTTACCGCTTTAACGTAAAAAGACATAAAACCAAGACGAGTATCATGACGCTTTTCAAACTGTTCTTTATACTGAGCACGAAGATCCATGATAGGTTTCATGTTCACTTCGTTGAATGTTGTCAGCATTGCAGTGCTGTTTTTCGCTTCCAACAAACGTTTAGCTACTGTTTTACGTAAGCGAGTCATTGGTACACGTTTCTGAGTGCGCGCTGCCGCCGGTGCCTCTATTGGTGCACTTTCTTTTGCTGTTGATTTTGAAGCTTTCGCAAGGTGCGCATCAATATCTTCACGCGTAATACGACCACCAACACCGCTTCCCTTCACTTGAGATGCTTCCAAGTTATGTTCCGCCATTAAACGACGAACGGCCGGGCTAAGTGCATCACTGGTTTCTTCTGATAACGTCGCAGTGTGGCGTTTATCCGGAGAAGATTGAGTTGATTCTGTTTTATCTTTGGTTGGTTCACCAGCCACTGCTCCAGGTTTTAGCTTCGCAAGCAGTTGTTTAGAAAGCACCGTCGCACCTTCTACTTCAATGATCGCTTCTAATACGCCGTCTTCTGGTGCTGGTACTTCTAAAATTACTTTATCTGTTTCGATTTCAACTAAGATATCGTCACGAGAAACTGCATCGCCTGGCTGTTTGTGCCATGTCGCTACCGTTGCATCGGCAACTGATTCAGGTAGGTCTGGAACAAGAATTTCAATTGTCATAATCTGTCTTATCCTTTTGAGCTGGTGTAGTGTTAGCCTGCTATTTAGCGAGCGCTAACACTCAATTATTCGTTCAGTCAGTGGCAAACAACACCACTGACAATCACCGTTAAAAATCAAGCACTACTTAAAAGCTAGCTAAACTAAAAATCTAAGTTTAATGAATCTTCGACTAAAGCTTTTTGCTGCTTCAAGTGAACAGACATGTAGCCAACTGCAGGTGAAGCCGAAGCTGGACGACCTGCATATTTCAAGGTTGCGCCATCAGGCAAAGCAAAACGCATATTATGTTGACTGCTGTACCATGCACCTTGGTTTTGCGGCTCTTCTTGACACCATACAAAATCTTCTACATTGGTATATTTTTCAATCGCCTGACTTACTTCCTCATATGGGAATGGGTAAAGCTGTTCAACACGCACAATTGCTACATCGCCTTGCTCGTTTTTACGGCGTTGTTCAAGTAAGTCGAAATAAACTTTCCCTGAACATAAAACCACACGTTTCACCTTGCTTGCTTCAAGATCATCAATCTCAGGAATTGCAGACTGGAATGTTCCTTGAGACAGCTCTTCTAAAGTCGAAGTACACAGAGGATGACGCAATAACGATTTAGGTGACATGACAATCAATGGACGACGCATAGGACGAACCACTTGGCGACGAATCATGTGATAAACCTGAGCCGGAGTCGATGGCACCACTACTTGCATGTTTTGCTCGGCACAAAGTTGTAAGTAACGCTCTAGACGTGCAGAAGAATGCTCAGGGCCTTGACCTTCATAACCATGTGGAAGCAGAAGTGTTAAGCCACATAATCGGCCCCACTTTTGTTCTCCTGAAGAAATAAATTGATCAACAACCACTTGTGCACCATTGGCAAAATCACCAAATTGAGCTTCCCAAATAGTTAACCCACCAGGCTCAGCTGTTGCATAACCATATTCAAATGCTAATACTGCTTCTTCAGATAACACAGAGTCAAACACTTGGAATGGACCTTGGTGAGTATGAATATTCGATAATGGTATATAAGTGCTAGCATCTTCTTGATTGTGCAATACTGCATGACGATGAAAGAAAGTACCGCGACCAGAGTCTTGACCAGAAAAGCGAATACGCTTACCGTCATCAACAATCGTTGCATAAGCCAATGTTTCAGCCATACCCCAATCAAGTGCTTTTTCACCATCCGCCATGGATTGACGATCGGTATAAATTTTATTCACACGACTTTGTAATTGATGACTCTCTGGATACTGGCAAACTTTATTAGCCAGTTCCACTAGACGAGCATGGTCAAATAAATTTGCCCACTCTTCATTCCATTCATGATTGATATAAGGTGACCAATCCACTGAATGCAGCGCCATTGGGCGAAACTCTTTAACTACCACTTCACCGCGATCCAAAGCATCACGATACTCGTTCACCATTTGAGTTGCGGTTTCAAGCTCAATATCTTTACGATCAACCAAGATATCCGCATAAATTTTACGTGGTGTTGGGTGTTTCTTGATTTTTTGATACATCAAAGGTTGAGTTGCATTTGGTTCATCAGCTTCATTATGGCCATGGCGGCGGTAACAAACTAAATCAATCACAACATCACGCTTGAACGTATTACGGTAATCCAATGCGATTCGGGTCACAAAGGCCACCGCTTCTGGATCATCGGAATTAACGTGGAAAATCGGAGCCTGTACCATTTTCGCAATATCAGTACAGTACATGGTTGAACGTGTATCTCGTGGATTTGAAGTAGTAAAACCTACTTGGTTATTCACAACGATACGAACCGTTCCGCCAACTTCAAAGCCACGAGCTTGAGACATGTTAAATGTTTCAGCTACTACGCCTTGACCAGCAATAGCAGAATCACCATGAATGGTAATCGGCAATACTTTCCCGCCATCTTTATCGTTTAAACGATCTTGACGAGCACGCACGGAACCAATAACCACTGGGTTAACAATTTCAAGATGAGATGGATTGAAAGCCAACGCTAGATGTACATCACCGCCTGGTGTTGCGAAATCAGCGGAAAAACCTTGATGGTATTTTACATCGCCCGTACCCCATGATTCACCATGTTTACCTGCGAACTCATCAAATAAGTCTTGTGGTTTTTTACCCAACACGTTAATCAACATGTTCAAGCGACCACGGTGCGCCATACCAATAACCACTTCGCGCATGCCCTGAGTACCAGCTTGACGAACCAATTCTTTGATCATTGGAATTAAGGCATCACCACCTTCCAAGGAGAAACGTTTCGCGCCAGGGAATTTCGCGCCTAAATAACGCTCAAGCCCTTCTGCTGCAGTTAACTCATCAAGAAATGTGGTTTTTTCTTCTAACGTAAAGTTCCCTTCACCAATCACTGATTCTAAACGGTCTTGGATCCAGCGTTTCTCTTCTGTGTTGGTGATGTGCATATACTCAGCACCGATTGAACCACAGTAGATTTTGTTGAGAGCTTGGAGGATATCTTTAAGCGCCATGGTGTCTTGCCTGACGGCAAAAGACCCCACATTAAATGACTCATCAAAGTCATCTTGGGAGAGATTATGAAAGGCAGGATCCAGTTCAGCAACTGATTCACGCTTCCAAATATTGAGAGGATCAAGGTTCGCAGCTTGGTGCCCACGGAAACGGTAAGCATTGATAAGTTGCAGAACTTTTACTTGTTTTACATCGACATCAGGATCACTAACTTGGACATTGTAATGCTTCGTTTCTTTCGCGAGCCGTCTGAAGTAATCACGAACACGTGAATGGGGTTGCTCCCCTTCTGAAGCTTGCGTAGGCAATTCTTCAAACACATGTTTCCATTCATCACTGACCAGATCGGGGTCACTAAGATACAATTCGTAGAGATCTTCTACGTAAGTTGCATTGGCGCCAGCCAAGTGTGAAGACTCGAGCCATGCCTTCATCACGCCGTTGTGCATATTTTCCCTTAACCTTTTATGGTTTTTTTATGCTTTGGCCTTTTCTGTTATTTAGCATTTACTGTCAATCAGCATACGCCTAATACCAGTTTTAGCCTTTGGAATAGCCGGCCCGAAGACCGACTGCAAACTCAATTTATTTTACTCAATAAAGAGCATTTACACTGAACGATTTATCAACATTGATTTAATGTGGCCAATCGCTTTTGTAGGGTTTAAACCTTTAGGACAAACATTGACACAGTTCATGATTTCATGGCAACGAAAAACGCTAAATGCATCGTCAAGATTTGACAGACGTTCATCTGTTGCGGTATCTCGGCTATCAATTAACCAACGATACGCGGCCAATAAACCTGCTGGTCCAATAAATTTGTCTGGGTTCCACCAAAAAGATGGGCACGCCGTAGTACAACACGCACACATAATACAATCATATAAACCATCAAGATGTGCACGGTCTTCTGGTGATTGTAAATGTTCTCGAGCAGGTGGTAATTCACCATCATTGATCAAATACGGTTTCACTTTCGCGTAATTATCATAGAACTGAGTCATATCAACAATCAAATCACGAACAACCGGCAAACCAGGTAATGGACGAATAATAACCTTACCCTTACCAAGTACTGCTGACAATGGTGTAATGCACGCTAAGCCGTTCTTACCATTCATATTTACGCCATCTGAGCCACAGACTCCTTCACGGCATGAACGGCGAAACGATATCGTGGCATCCTGCTCTTTTAACAAAATAAGAGCATCCAATACCATCATGTCAGAGCCTTCTTCCACGTCCAACGTATAGTCTTTCATGTAAGGCTTATTATCGACATCTGGGTTATAGCGATACAGAGAGAAAATTACCTTCATTGTTCTTTACTCCCTTAGTAAACACGAGCTTTGGGTGGAAAGGCTTCACGCAACACAGGTTGCATATTCACATCACGTTTTGACATCGCTTCGGTGACCGGATTATAAATTGAATGACACAACCAATTCGCATCATCACGGTCAGGGAAATCAAAGCGAGCATGTGCGCCTCGACTTTCAGTACGATAATTTGCTGCCACTGCTGTCGCAAAAGCCGTTTCCATCAAATTATCTAACTCCAAGCATTCAATACGTTGAGTATTAAATTCAGTCGACTTATCTGATAGATAAGCATTCTTTAAACGCTCGCGGAGTATTTTCAGTTCTTCTAGGCCTTTCGCCATTGCATCACCTTCACGGAATACCGAGAAGTTATTTTGCATGCAACTTTGCAAATCTTTACGAATTTGAACCGGATCTTCACCACCAGTGCTATTTTCCCAACGCTGGTAACGAGCAAGAGAGGCTTCAATATCTGCATTTGTTGCAGGCTTAGCTTCCTCTTGTGCTGCCAGTGTTTCACCGAGGTGAAGGCCTGTTGCACGACCAAACACGACTAAATCAAGCAGAGAGTTTCCGCCTAAACGATTCGCACCATGTACAGAGACCGAAGCAATTTCACCACAAGCAAATAAACCCTGAACTTCAACATCGCTACCATCAGCATCTTGTTTAATCGCTTGTCCTGAAACCTGAGTTGGCACTCCGCCCATCATATAGTGACAGGTTGGAATAACTGGAATAGGATCTTTCACTGGATCGACATGAGCAAAAGTACGAGATAACTCAAGGATCCCAGGCAGACGAGCATCCAAGACTTCTTTGCCTAAATGATCGAGTTTCAGTTTAATATGTGGCCCCCAAGGACCATCGCAACCACGGCCTTCTCGGATTTCGATCATCATCGAACGTGCAACCACATCACGACCTGCGAGATCTTTCGCATTCGGTGCGTAACGCTCCATAAAGCGCTCACCATCTTTATTAAGAAGGTAACCACCTTCTCCGCGACAACCTTCCGTCACTAACACACCAGCGCCAGCGATACCTGTTGGGTGAAACTGCCACATTTCAATATCTTGCATTGGAACGCCAGCACGTAGAGCCATACCAACACCATCACCAGTATTAATGTGAGCATTGGTTGTTGATTGATAAATACGGCCAGCACCACCAGTTGCTAAAATAGTTGCTTTCGCTTTGAAGTAACAAATTTCACCTGTTTCCATACAAAGCGCAGTGGTCCCTAAAACAGCACCATCTTCATTTTTAACCAAATCAAGTGCATACCACTCAGAGAAAATTGTGGTTTTATGCTTAATATTTTGTTGATAAAGCGTATGAAGTAATGCATGCCCTGTGCGGTCAGCTGCAGCCGCAGTACGAGCAGCCTGTTCGCCACCAAAGTCTTTAGATTGGCCGCCAAATGGGCGTTGGTAAATAGAACCATCTTCAAAACGAGAAAACGGTAAGCCCATCTTCTCTAGCTCAATCACTGATTCTGGGCCATTTTTACACATATATTCAATGGCATTTTGGTCCCCAATGTAGTCCGAACCTTTAACGGTGTCGTACATATGCCACTGCCAATCATCTTTATGTGAGTTGCCTAAAGCAACAGTAATGCCACCTTGAGCGGATACAGTATGAGAACGCGTTGGAAAGACTTTTGACAACAAAGCACAAGACAGGCCTTGCTCTGATATTTGTAAGGCAGCGCGCATACCTGCACCACCTGCGCCGATGACAACGGCATCGAATTCACGAACAGGAATAGACACTTAGATACCCCACAAAATAAATAGGCCAGAGAAGAAATAAGCCGATAACGCCACGATTACCGCAAATTGAATAACAGCTCGCAATTTAGCTGGTTTAATATAATCGGTAAGAACTTGCCACAAGCCAATCCACGCATGAATAAGAATTGCGACCAAAGCAATCATGGTAAATACTTTCGTAAAAGTACTGCCAAAAAAAGCATTCCAACTCAAATAATTAATTTCACCACCAAACGCCAAAAAACCGACCATATACAAGGTATATAAAGTCAGAATAATGCCTGATGCGCGAATAAGAAGGTAGTCATGAACGCCATTACGCCCAACAGAAGAAATTGACTTTACCATACTAAAACCCCCGCAAGTACTGACAACACGACAGCAATACCCATGACAAATTTTGCGCTCAATGTGCCGCTTTCAAGCTCTTCAAAATAATTCATATCCATAAGTAAGTGACGAATGCCACCCGCGATATGATAAGACAAAGCGGTCAAGATGCCCCATAAGATAAATTTAACGAAAAATCCATCGACTAGATTAGCAGCCTGTGTAAAACCGGCAGGAGAAGACAGGGAAATGGCAAGTAACCATAATAAAATCCCAACTGCTACAAACATAATGACACCAGAAACACGGTGCAAAATAGAAGCAATTGCAGTAATAGGGAATTGTATTGTTTGTAAATCAAGGTTTATTGGTCTGGACTTTTTTTCTTTCACAAGTGTGCTCACTCAGCTCCATTTAGAGCATTTATAGTTATCGACATAGATCAGTAAAACGCCTTAAAGTAGTAATTAATTAACAACTTTTTTCATAAACTCCCAAAATATTTATGAAATCGTCGAAAACCACACTTTCAAATCATCAAGGAATCATCTCCAAACCCTTGATAACATAAGGAGTCAACTGAAATTTTCATCTCTACTATACGACTGGTAACACATGATTTCAATTAATGTAACAAAATATGCTACATAGAACATATTTTTAACTTTTTCCATGTAAAAAATGAAAACTAACACACAAATTTGAGTAGAAAAATTGACTTTAAACCCGAATCTAAGTACAAAAACCTCACACAAATATCCTGGATGGATAAAATAAACAAAGGAGAATGTCATGGCGGATAAGAAAGCGACCCTTCATATCGAAGGCCAAGCACCTATTGAACTCCCAATTTTAACTGGAACAGAAGGTCCAGATGTTATTGATGTGCGTAAACTAGGTGCTAGTGGGTATTTCACTTTTGACCCAGGTTTTCTTGCTACAGCGTCTTGTGAATCTCAAATCACTTATATTGATGGTGGTAAAGGGATTCTTCTGCATCGAGGGTTTCCAATTGATCAGCTTGCTAATAATGCTGACTATTTGGAAGTCTGTTACATTTTGCTTTACGGTGAAGCCCCAACTCATACTGAATACAAAAAATTCAAAAAAATAGTTGCCGATCACACAATGGTTCACGAACAACTGGCGAGTTTTTTCCATGGTTTTCGTCGTGATGCCCACCCAATGGCGGTTATGTGTGGCGTAGTAGGTGCTCTAGCTGCTTTTTATCATGATGCGCTTGATGTCAATAATGAGACTCATCGTGAAATCACGGCTTTCCGTCTTCTCTCTAAAATGCCAACATTGGCTTCTATGTGTTACAAGTACTCGATTGGACAGCCGTTCATCTACCCTCGTAATGACTTAGACTATGCAAGTAACTTCCTGCATATGATGTTTGCAAACCCTTGCGAAGAATATGTAGTCAATCCTATTGTTTCACGTGCAATGGATAAAATTTTCACTCTCCATGCAGATCATGAACAAAATGCCTCTACCTCAACAGTTCGTTTAGCTGGATCTTCTGGTGCGAACCCATTTGCTTGTATCGCAGCAGGAATAGCATCTCTTTGGGGTCCCGCTCATGGTGGTGCTAACGAAGCCTGCTTACATATGCTAGAAGAGATTGGTAGCGTCGATAAGATTGAAGAATATATTGCTAAAGCGAAAGATAAAGATGATCCATTCCGCTTAATGGGCTTTGGGCATCGTGTTTATAAAAACCACGATCCTCGTGCTACTGTTATGCGTGAAGCTTGCCATGATGTGCTGCAAGAACTTAACATCGAAGATCCTTTATTAGATGTTGCAATGGAACTTGAACGTATTGCACTTTCTGATGAGTACTTTATTGAGAAGAAACTGTATCCGAACGTTGATTTCTATTCAGGTATTATCCTAAAAGCGATTGGCATTCCTATCTCAATGTTTACGGTTATCTTTGCTATTTCTCGTACCATCGGCTGGATTGCCCACTGGAATGAGATGCACGTAGATCCAACTAATCGTATTGGTCGTCCTCGTCAGCTTTATACTGGTAAACAACACCGTGAATTCCAACCAATTCACGAAAGAGAATAGTTTTAGCTTCTAGATTCTAGCTTCTAGATTCTAGCTTCTAGCTTCTAGCCCAGGAAAACATAAAAAAGCGAGTCACTTTAAATAAAAGTAGCTCGCTTTCTTGTTTATATAGAAAATATTAAACCGGATTATCAATATCAATAAATTCAACTTTAAGATCATGATGTTGTGATAACCACTCCCCTAATGCTTTAACTCCGTAACGCTCTGTTGCATGGTGGCCTGCTGCAAAATAGTGTATGTCTAATTCGCGAGCAACATAAGTTGTTCTTTCGGAAATTTCACCTGAAATAAAAGCATCTAATCCATAATTTGCCGCCAGTTCTAAATAACCTTGACCGCCGCCAGTACACCAACCAATAGTTTTTATTTTTTTATCAGATAGCGGTGATTCTGGTGGAATATGCAAGGGCACACGCTCCAAAACGGAAGTAATACGGCTAACAAGTTCACTCCCCGTTAAAGCGCTCTCAAACTCACCATGCATAACGACTGATTGTGGATGCCCTTCTAAGCCGCCTAACGTTTTGATGCCCAGCAATGAAGCTAATTGTGCGTTATTGCCAAGTTCAGGATGAATATCAAGAGGCAGATGATAGGCATATAAATTGATGTCATTTTTGATCAAACTGCGAATTCGGGATCCTTTCATACCACGAAGAGATTCAGGTTCTCCTTTCCAAAAATAACCATGATGCACCAAAATAGCATCGGCTTTCTTTGCAATCGCGACATCAATTAATGCTTGTGAGGCTGTAACACCAGTAATAATAACGGATACTTCTGGTTTACCCTCCACCTGTAATCCATTAGGACAATAGTCTTTTACCAGCTGTGGTGATAGAGTCTGATTTAAAAGCTGCTCTAGCTGTAAATTATTCATATGAGGTAGCCCTTTGTAATATGGTGATATTTTTTAGGAAAATAGCACTTCGATTTATAACAACGAATAAATCAAAAGACTAAGAACCAAGCAAAGTTAGGATACACGTTACCATGCCAGAAATTAAGCACGAGATCAGCACACAAGAGCAAAACAAACTTTTCAAAAAAATCAGCAACTGGATTGCGCTGACTCCCCCGCTAATCAAACCAGATGATCCACCTTTAGCCGAACTTCCTTTTATCAAAGATCAAACCGCTATACCTATACCTTATTCTGGTAACTCTCGACTTGGTTTTTGGTATCAGCATTTATGCTTACAACATTTTCAAGCTCAGCCTGATTACAACGTCATTGCCGATGAAATACAGCTTAATCACAACGGGCGTACCATAGGAGCTATTGATTTCATTATTGAGCACCTTCCAACTAAAACAATTGAACATTGGGAAGTAGCGATTAAATTTTATTTATTATTTGATGGCTTATGGTACGGGCCAAATAGTAAAGATCGCTTAGATTTAAAGCTCAACCATATGCTGACCCATCAGCTGGCGATGTCCCAGCACGAATGCTTTCAAAACCAGCATCCCGAGTTTGGTACACCTGTCCCAAAGTTGTTATTACAAGGTAGACTTTATATCAACCCTTTCCAGCAACAAATGGTTCCAACAAAAATATTAGATTATGAAATTAATGCTAACCAAATTAACGGATATTGGTGTTTCTATAGCGAATGGCACTTAATCAATGAACCTCTGTATATTTTAAAAAAAGGTCAATGGTTAACAGGAAAGGATGAATCTAACCTAGTGCTAACTGGGCCAAGCGAACAATTTATACATTGCCAAGCAGAGTCTGGTCAGTTTTGGTTTATACTCCCTGATACTTGGCCGCATGGTTAAAATAAAAAAGCTCGATACTTAAGAATCAGTACCAAGCTTTATTTTTATTTTCGTCTTTATGTTTTAATTTTCATTTTTCGGCTCCTGAGCGCAGCAGCCTCAACTCTCTATTTTATTGTTTTTTATAAGCCTGCATTTTTAAACACTTGATTAACGATTTCTTGCGCTTCTTGCTCTATCAACTTCAAATGTTCTTTACCTTTAAAGCTTTCGCAATAGATCTTGTAAATATCTTCCGTACCCGACGGACGAGCAGCAAACCAACCATTCTCAGTGGTTACTTTTAAGCCACCAATTGCAGCGCCATTGCCTTGAGCATGAGTTAAGCGGGCGGTAATCATTTCACCTGCTAATTCATTGGCACTAACCATTTCAGCTGACATGCTCTTCAAGACTTCTTTTTGCGCTACATTGGCGATCGCTTGAATGCGGTTATATTGTGACGCACCATGCTTGGAAGCAAGTTGATTATAATATTGCTGTGGATTCATTCCAGTCACTGCCGTAATTTCAGCAGCAAGTAAACATAAGATAATGCCATCTTTATCGGTTGACCAAGGCGTACCATCTTTACGTAAAAATGAGGCTCCAGCACTTTCTTCACCGCCAAAACCAAAACGACCTTCATAGAGACCATCAACAAACCACTTAAATCCAACCGGTACTTCACATAGTTCGCGGCCTAAATCGGCTACCACACGGTCAATAATCGCACTTGAAACTAAGGTTTTACCCACTTGAACATTTTCGCTCCAGTCTTCGCGGTGACGGAATAAATAATCAATACATACCGCTAAATAATGATTTGGATCCATTAGGCCTTCTGGCGTCACAATACCATGACGATCATAATCCGGATCATTGGCAAAGGCTAAGTCATAATCATCTTTTAACGACAGTAAACTGGCCATTGCATATGGAGAGGAACAGTCCATACGGATCACTCCGTCTCGATCCAAAGTCATAAACTGAAATGAGGGATCAACGGTTTGATTAACGAGAGTCATATCAAGCTGATAAGTATCTGCAATCCGGCGCCAGTACTCAATCCCTGCGCCACCTAATGGATCGATCCCAATTTTTAAGCCTGATTTTTGAATTGCATTCATATCAACAACATTAATTAAATCATCAATGTATGGCTGCACTAAATCTTTTGCTTCGATATTTTGAGTACTATTGGCGAGATCAACACGCTTAACACCTTGCAAGCCATTAGCTATATATTGATTAGCACCATCTTCAATCCGTTGCGTAATTTCGCCTTCAGCTGGCCCCCCGTGACTTGGATTATATTTAATACCACCATCTTGTGGAGGATTATGAGATGGCGTAATGACAATCCCATCGGCTTTATCGGCGTGACTTAAATTATAAGTTAAAATTGCATGAGAAATTCCCGGTGTTGGAGTAAAGCCGTTATCTGCCTGCACAATAATATGTACATCATTGCCGGCTAACACTTCTAACACTGTGCGACAGGCTGGTTCAGATAAAGCATGGGTATCCTTCCCTACAAATAGGGGCCCAGTTAATCCAGCACGGTTGCGCTCGTCCACCACCGCTTGTGCAATAGCCAGTATATGTGTTTGATTAAATGTCGACTTTGATGAGGAGCCTCGGTGGCCTGATGTACCAAATTGAACGCGGTGAGCATCATTTAGTGCTTCTGGTGTAACCATATAATAATCACAGACTAAAGCTGGAATATTAATCAAGTCTTCAGGTAGTGCTTTGGTGCCAGCTCTAGGATGAATAGCCATAAAAAACAATCCTTTAAAGTTTAAATCTAAAACGAAAAAACCTCATAATACGTATTACTAATATTATGAGGTTTCTATTAATTCTATACTCGCGTAAAGCTAGATGGCGTTACAAACTTTTTCAATGACATCAGCTTGAAAGCCCATTTGAGTCATAAGCTGTTGCACCATTTGGCGTTTACGATTGGTATTATTATTGGTAATAACCCAAAACGGTGTGTCTGGAATCGAACGTGGTTTAGTCGTTTTACCACTGGCCAATAAAGTTTGCTCGTTATCGGCAAAATAAACTCGCGTGCGACCTTTTACCTTTGCAGCCTCAGAAAAACTCTCATTTTCAATATGGTAAAGAGAAGATAAAATCAACATAAAGCGATCAATAGCTTTGTCTTTATTTGCAAACTCATCTGAAATGAGTAATGAACGCATGGTTTTTACTTTATCGACAACTTCTACAGCAACAGATGCTTTCTGAGTTTCGCTACCCGTTATTTTTTTAGTAACAACGTTTTGCGATCCTTGCTGATCACCGATTAAAAGTCGACGTAAAATATCTGAGGCACCCTCACCAATATGTTGGGTTTGACTCGCGATATAACGATATAGCTCTTCATCTACTTCAATGGTTTTCATGTGCTTTTAACAATCTCAATCAATTAACTCTGCCGTGATTATACCCTTATCTAGATCGATTCTCTACGCCAATTAAGAACAAGGTATAAGAAAAAGGATCGATTGGATCACTGTATATTAGAATTTAAGCTTCAGAGTCTGACATTATCCGTCTCTTTATTACATAGAAAGTATATCCAAGATGGAAAGTAACACTCGCCTTAATTATTGTACATTTCACTATTACCAACAAAAACAAAATATTATAGTGTATAAACCACACTATCATTAGCTACATAACTTTGATTCTTATTCATCTCAAATAGGTAAGCACATGTCTACTACTTCATCACCTTTACTGCATTGCACCGTGGAGGGTCAAGGTCCATACGTCCTCCTTATCCATGGTTTATTTGGTAGTGCTGATAACTTAGGGGTATTAGCAAGAGATCTACGTACCGATCACACGGTAATAAATATTGATTTACGCAACCACGGTCGATCGTTTCATTCAGAAGTAATGAATTATGACGCTATGGCCTCTGACATCGTACAATTACTGGATCATCTCAATATAGACTCAGTTTCAATTATTGGTCATTCGATGGGAGGCAAAGCCGCAATGAAACTCGCGGCTATAATCCCAAATAAAATTAACCACCTTGCTATTCTTGATATGGCTCCAGTCGCTTACCACCAGCGTAGACACGATAACGTACTTAATGGCTTACAAGCCGTTATCATTCAAAAACCAGCCAATCGTAGAGAAGCACTTTCTATTATGGAAAATCATATTGAGATAGAAGGGGTTCGCCAGTTTTTAGCCAAATCCTTATACTCTACAGATAACCACATGAAATGGCGTTTTAATGTTGAAGCTTTAACCAATCAATATGACAACATTCAAAATTGGATACCTATCAAGCCCTTTGAAAAACCGACATTATTTTTAAAAGGAGCCAATTCTGATTATATTACGGCCGAATATCAAGATGAGATCCGTGTTCAATTTCCGAATAGTAAAGCACATATCATCGCCAACACTGGACATTGGCTACATGCGGAAAAGCCAGCTGAAGTTTTACGTTCAATACGCCGTTTTTTACGAAATAAATGAGATTTAGACGCATTGACAATTAGGGTCGGCTTATCTTTTAATACTAATAATGATATAGTTCAATCATAAATAAGAACCGTGGTGCTACCTATGCTTTATGATCATATAGATACTATCGAATCACTTGGTTTAGACTTCTTTTTTGCTGCACTTTTTTTATTAATTGGTCTGGCTATTAAAGATGTTCTTAAACAAGGTAATGTTCCTGTTTTTGGACGTCGCATTGTATGGTTAGTCCTCTTCTTAGGTTGTGCAGGTTTTGTAGCAAAAGGCCTGATACAAATAAGCTGGGAAGGGACGAGTTTAGGTTAAACCACTTTCTTAATATTCATTTTAAATTTGATAGATACCGGCTTTTCCGGTCATGATAGATAGGTAATATTCTATGGCAAGTGTAGGACTCTTCTTTGGTAGTGATACAGGTAATACTGAAGCTGTTGCAAAAATGATCCAAAAAGAACTGGGTAAGCAACTGGTTCACGTTCAAGATATAGCCAAAAGCAGCAAAGAAGACATTGATAATTTCGATCTATTATTACTAGGCATTCCAACTTGGTACTACGGTGAATCTCAATGTGATTGGGATGACTTTTTTCCAGAGCTAGAAGACATCGATTTTTCAACTAAACTCGTTGCTATCTTTGGCTGTGGCGATCAAGAAGATTACGCTGAATATTTTTGTGATGCTATGGGCACTGTCCGCGATATCGTAGAAGCAAAATCAGGTACTATCATTGGCTACTGGCCAACGGAAGGCTACGAATTTGAAGCCTCTAAAGCGCTCGTTGATGATGATAACTTCATTGGTTTGTGTATTGATGAAGATCGCCAACCTGAATTAACAGATTTCCGAGTAAAAGCGTGGTCAAAACAAATATATGACGAAATGTGCCTTGCGGAACTTGAAGGCTAACTCACTCACGATAAAAATGCGCCTCTACGTTGTAAGGTGCTTTTTAGAATTTTCTGAGTCTATCTACATAATCACAACATAAAACTTAACTCTTTGTACTAGGTAGTTTATTGTTAATGTCGACTCGCATATAGTTGATATATTCATGTCTTCTGTATTACAAGCAGAATCACACAGGAAAGTAGAATGTCCGATAACAATCAAGCATTAAAAGAAGCCGGCCTTAAAGTCACTTTACCTCGTTTAAAAATACTCGAGTTATTACAACAACCAGATTGCCAACATATTAGCGCTGAAGATTTATACAAGAAGCTTATTGATATTGGTGAAGAGATCGGCCTTGCTACTGTGTACCGTGTATTAAACCAATTTGATGATGCAGGCATTGTTACTCGTCACCATTTTGAAGGTGGTAAGTCTGTTTTTGAACTGTCTACTCAAGACCATCACGATCATTTAGTTTGTCTGGATTGCGGTGAAGTAATTGAATTCTCAGATGATATGATTGAAGAGCGTCAAAAAGAAATTGCTACTTTACATAATGTAAAATTAACAAATCACAGCCTATATCTTTATGGACGCAGTGAAAATGGAAGCTGTAAAGGCAACCCAGATGCTCATAAAGTACGCAAATAAATAATCTTTAACCAAATTACTCTCTTAAGCTCAATATAAATAAAACGCACTCATTTGTGAAA
>NZ_VHKO01000004.1 GCF_015223435.1 Vibrio hibernica | reverse complement strand
AAGACGGACAAACCTGTATCGATTGTCATAAAGGGGTGGCTCATTTAGCGCCACAACAAAAACTCGATACTTCTGAATTTGATCATTTATTCGATCTTGCAAAGAAAACACCAGAAGCAGCGAAAGAAGTGTACCCAATTAGTACCGTTAAAATGGGGGAACTTGCGACTGTCAATCCAACCACTGCATTACAAGTGGTGAAAGCGGATGGCAATAAACGTACGGTAGAGATCTCTGGTTTCCAAATGAAAGGTGCAGAGGCAATTTTATACCTTGATAACGGCAAGCGAGCAATTTTGGCTACGGTGACTGAGAAAGGTCAAAAAGCATTGAAATTAGGTGAATATGTTGCAGATAGCTATGGCAATCAATGGCGCAGTGCGAGTTTAACCGGCGAAATTGATCAACCGGTCTTGAATACGCGTGAACCAGTATGGAAATACGCCAATGATTTGAACACAGTGTATTGCTCAACTTGTCACGCCAAAATCCCAACTACGCACTTTACGGTAAATGCTTGGCCTCCAGTGGCTAAAGCGATGGGGTCACGTACTGATATTTCTGCAGATAACTTGGAAATTTTGACTAAGTATTTCCAATATCATGCCAAAGATATGAAGGGACAGGAGTAAAAATAATGACGAATATGAAGATTTCCCGTCGCGGGTTTTTAAAAAGCACAGGCGCATCTGCAAGTGTATTGGCTATCAGCAGTATTGTTCCACTTGCGGCCTCTGCCAATACTAAAGTGGCCGAGCGCGGTTACATTATTACTGCTGGCCGCATGGGCGTATTAAAAGCAAAAATTGAAAATGGCAAGATGGTGTCAACGACGAATGCACTTGCTCAAACCGTGGTTAACCACCTACAAAGTACGGGTCCGTCTCAAGTTTATACTCGAGCTCGCATTAAACACCCAATGGTGCGTAAAGGATTTTTAGCCAATCCGAGCAATCCAGAAGGTGTTCGTGGTCAGGATGAATATGTCAAAGTGTCATGGGATGAAGCGTTAAAACTCGCGCACGAACAACACATGCGCATTCGTAATGAACATGGAGCAGAATCTATTTATGCTGGTTCTTACGGTTGGCACTCAAGTGGTGTATTGCATGATCCTCGAACATTGTTACAACGTTATATGACACTTGCTGGTGGCTATGTGGGCTACCTTGGCGATTATTCAACGGGGGCGGCGCAAGTTATCATGCCGCATGTGGTTGGCTCGATAGAAGTGTATGAGCAGCAAACGACTTACCCTGTGGTGATGGAACATACCGATGTAGTTGTACTTTGGGGCATGAATCCTATCAACACACTGGAAATTGCATGGACAGCGACTGATGGACAAGGACTTGAGTTTTTCCATCAGTTGAAAAAATCGGGTAAAACCGTTATTGCTATCGATCCAATGCGTTCTGAAACTATTGATTTCTTTGGGGATAAAGCACAATGGATCGCACCAAACCCAATGACCGATGTGGCTTTGGCGATGGGTATTGCGCATACTTTAGTGAAAAATAAGCAGCACGATGAAAAATTCTTAAATAAATACACACAAGGTTTTGATAAGTTCAATGACTATCTGTTAGGCAAACCTGACGGTGTGGTAAAAGATTCAGCTTGGGCTGCCAATATTAGCGGCGTACCGGCTAAGCAAATTGAATTGCTGGCAGAAATATTCTCTAAAAACCGCACCATGTTAATGGCCGGTTGGGGAATTCAACGTCAACAGTTTGGTGAGCAACGCCACTGGATGATTACCACTCTAGCGGCAATGTTAGGGCAAATTGGTCTACCTGGCGGCGGTTTTGGTTTCTCTTACCACTACTCTAATGGCGGAAACCCTGCGCGTGATGCTGGTGTGTTACCTGCGATGTCGGCAACCATTGATGCCAACTTTACCGCTGGTTTGACAATGGGCAGTGTGGTCAATGCTTTCCCTGTTGCTCGGATTACAGAAGCAATGGAAAACCCTGGTAAGCAGTACCAACATAATGGTCAAACTCTAACCTTCCCACATCTTCGAATGTTGTGGACCGCAGGTGGTGCTAACTATACCCAGCAGCAAGATACTAACCGTTTAGTTAAATCATGGAATAAACTTGATCTCGTTGTAATCAATGAAATTTATTGGACTGCTGCCGCTAAGCATGCCGATATTGTTTTTCCAATCACCACCAGTTTTGAGCGTAATGATTTAACCATGGTTGGCGATTACAGTAGCCAATACTTATCACCAATGAAGCAAGTGGTAGAGCCAGAAGCAGAAGCGAGAAGTGATTTTGAAACTTTCGCGGCTTTATCTGAGCATTTATTTAAAGGTGGACGCCGAGTTTATACCGAAGGGCGTGAGGAAATGGAATGGTTGCGTGACTTCTATCAAAAAGCACAAAAAGGTGGACGTAACGCCCGTGTAGCCATGCCTAATTTCACTAAGTTCTGGGAAGCAAATGACGTAGTTGAAATGAAGTGGAACGAGAAAAATGCCCAATTCGTGCGTTTCAGCGACTTTAGAGCCGATCCAATTATGAATCCGCTTGGTACCCCAAGTGGCAAAATTGAGATTCATTCAAAAACGATCGAAAGCTTTAATTTGGCGGATTGTCCTGCGCATCCTACATGGCTTGAGCCAACTGAGTATACAGGTAATGCTAAAGAGGGAGAGTTGCAGTTAATGTCATCTCACTCAGCTTATCGTCTGCATAGCCAATTTAACTATGCTGATATTCGGAAAGATTATGCGATTGCCAATAAAGAACCCATCATGATCAATGAAGAGGATGCGAAAAAACGCGGCATTAAGCATGGGGATGTGGTTCGTGTATTTAACCAACGTGGTCAAGTACTCGCCGGTGCTCAAGTGACGGATGGGATCCGACCGGGTAGTGTGTGTATTCATGAAGGCGCATGGCCAGATTTTGATCCAAAATTAGGTATTTGCCGTAACGGTGGACCGAATGTATTGACCTTAGATATTCCGACTTCACGCCTTGCAAATGGCTGTGCGGCTAACTCAGCATTGATAAAAGTTGAGAAGTGGGTGGGTGATACATTAGAAACACAGGCATTTGAGCCACCGAAAGGAGCGTAATTTACTCTTTGTTAGTGTGGGGTTAAGGCTGCGGTGAAGCTTCATTTATATGTCATTGCTTCTGCATAAAACCGCATGGTTGTAACGGTTAGTTGAAACCGAACATTGTCACAATGTTCGGTTTTTTATTTATTGCTATACCTGCTTTTAGAGCATCGATTGATTTATGCGGATTGGTTTTTGGCTTGATTGGGGAGAGGGCGAGCTTTGCGTAAGTAATGGATCCCAATACTAGCCGCAATTAACGCACTTAATGCTCCGAGCCCTAATGACCAGCGTGGCCCATAAGTATCGGCTACCCAGCCGACAATCGGGGCGCCAATTGGAGTGCAACCCATCGCAATCGCCATTCGAATTGCAATCACACGCCC
Organism: Vibrio hibernica; assembly: GCF_015223435.1. Taxonomy (GTDB): domain Bacteria; phylum Pseudomonadota; class Gammaproteobacteria; order Enterobacterales; family Vibrionaceae; genus Vibrio; species Vibrio hibernica. The sequence goes on along the minus strand of NZ_VHKO01000004.1, from coordinate 139,683 downwards.
ACGCATGCTTGGCTCGGTAGAAAGTTGCATTAAGCTATTGCTAGAAGTATTAAAGGTTTGGACTGAGATGCCAATGATCACTAACGTTGCGCCAAAAAACCAGTAATCGGGACTAAAGGCCGACAGCACAAAACCGATGGTTAAAATACTACAACCCACCACTAATGACTTAATGGTAGGGCCTTCACTGCGGGCGGAGAGCAAGGCTCCTGCTACGGATCCTACTGCCATGAGTGAGGTGAGTAAGCCAAACTGCCCTACGTTAGAGTGGAAGACGTTTACCGCCATAGTTGAAATGAAAATTGGGAAGTTTAGGGCAAAAGTACCAATCATGAACAACATAAAGAAAATAGCTTTTAGATCCGGACGTTGCCAAGCATATTGAAAACCTTTTAAAAACCCACCACGGCCACGTTTATTTATTGGATTAGGGTACAACTCATCTTGCCTTAGCAACGTGAGCGAATAGATCACCCCGATGAAAGACAGAGCATTAACAATAAATACCCATCCGGTTCCAATCATTGCAATTAATAAAGCCGCTAACGATGGGCCAATCATGCGAGCAGAATTAAATGAAGTCGAATTGAGCGCAACGGCATTAGAGAGATCTTTTTCACTCACCAGTTCTGCCACAAACGTTTGTCTTGTCGGGGCATCAAACGCGGTAGTGCAGCCTAAAATAAACGCGAAAATATACACATGCCAAAGCTCAATGTGACCGGTGAGGGTTAATAGCCCTAATAGTAGCGGTAAAATGCCTAATAAAGTTTGTGTCACAATAAGCACTTTTCGACGGTCAAAATGGTCAGCCACATAACCTGAAAATGGCAACAATAAAGCGTGAGGACCAAATTGCAGAGACATGACTATCCCAACCGCCGTCGCATTATGCTGAGTTAATTCGGTAAGCACGAGCCAATCTTGAGCGGTCCGCTGCATCCAAGTACCGATATTCGATACCAGCGCACCCGATGCCCACATTCGGTAATTAAAATGGCGTAATGAGCGAAACGTGCCAGTGAAGGCCATACGATTACCTTGTTTTTTTGATAAAAGTTGGGGGAATAAAATCATTGTGTACTTTATCAACAATCTTGCTTTCCATTCTTTTGAAAAGCAAGGATAATGTGATTTCAATCACCTTCTGAGTTGTCCTTTATTTATGAAAACCTCGTTATCAGCTGAGGCGAATTCTCGTCATTTGCAATATTTGCGCGTGTTTGCGATGGGATTCAGTGCGTTTATTTTTAATACCACTGAATTTGTACCTGTTGGTATTCTTACCGATATCGCACAAAGTTTTGATGTCACAACAGCCAAGGCAGGTTGGATGCTGACCATTTATGCTTGGGTAGTCGCGTTGCTGTCACTGCCATTAATGCTATTAACGCGTAAAGTTGAGCGTAAAACCTTGCTGTTATGTTTATTTGCGATGTTTACCGTAAGCCATATTTTATCCATTTTTGCCTGGAGTTTTCCTGTTCTGGTGATAAGCCGAATCGGTATCGCTTTTTCTCATGCTATATTTTGGTCGATCACCGCCGCAATTGCGATTCGGGTTGCTCCCGCAGGTAAAAAGACCTTTGCACTGAGTATATTGGCAACAGGAACGTCTCTAGCGATGGTATTAGGCGTACCGCTTGGGCGCTTAATTGGCCAATGGTTTGGTTGGCGAGTGACGTTTGGTGTGATAGGGGTGGTCGCATTTTTAATGATGTTATTACTGGCTCGTTTATTACCAGTACTGCCGAGTGTGTCTTCTGGCAGTTTAAAAAGCGTGTCGGCTGTATTTAAAAAGCCAGTGTTAATTGGCGTCTACTTTTTTACCTTTTTGATCTTCACCGCACATTACAGCAGCTACAGTTACATCGAACCGTTCATGCAGGAAGTGGGTCAATCAGACAGTTATTTCACGACTTTTTTGCTATTGCTGTTTGGTGGGGCTGGTATTATTGGCAGTGTGATGTTTGCCGTATGGGGAGAGAAGCATAATACTTTAATGCTAGTGAGCAGTGTGATTTTGATTGCCATTTGCATGGTGTTACTCAATAGCGTCGCAATGTCGACTTGGGGGATCAGCGGGCTGATTTTTGTTTGGGGTGCCGTGATGATGTTGGTGCCAGTGACGATGCAAGTAAAAGTCTTCAATATTGATAATGATTCATTTGAAGTCATTATGTCGATGTACTCTGGCATCATTAATTTAGGTATTGGCGCGGGGGCATTAATTGGCGGTAAAGTCATTATTCACATGGGTTTGCCTAATGTTGGTTATGTCGCAGCAGGCATTAGCTTGTTCTCTTTAATAGTACTGTTTTATCTACTACGTAAGTATCCGGTTTTGCGGTAATGATTCATCTAGTTTTAGGCGCAGTCGTATCAGCACTGCGGCGTATTCATGATATGGCTAGGACCAAAACCTGACACTTCAAATAATAGCTGATGAAAGCAGGAGCCTTGTTTGCTCCTGCATATAGTTTGTTCCTTCCTTCATATGGTTTGATGGCTAGTTGCCTTTGTTTCCTTTAATGTTCAACTTGCTTCAACATCAGCCCTGCTCTAAAACCTGCTTTGACGCCGCTATTTGGAAAGAGCAGGTATTCATTTTCTTCTTTGACCATGTATAAGGTGTTTTGATCGGTGGCGATCAAAGTGCCTTGTTTGAACTTGGTAAAATTATGGCTGTTTTCATTAATGTTGAATTGAAACTGCTCACTGATTTTGGTGATCTGCTGTGAGACCTTATACAAAATAGGCGAGATTGGGTTGGGCTGATTATTTTTGCTATTAGAGGCTTGATCGTTCTCTGAGTGAGGTAGATTATTAGCCATCAATGCGAGTAACCCTGAACGAATACCATCAAATTGGCTTAAATCATTAGCGCCAAAAGGCAAAGCCTCACCTAATTCTAGCGTGCAACTTTCAGCGTGAAATTGATGGCTAGTAAAGTAGCTAAAAGTCGACGCGGGATCATGGTTAATCACCAGCGCTTCTAGCCCTATATTTTGCAGCCATTGCATCATCGTGGGTGAGTATTGACCAGATTCGACATAAGGCAGCAAACCAAAACGAATGTGACGTGATGGCTTTATCGCGGTATGCAAATCAAAATGCCAATGTGAGTATTCAGGTTTTTCCTGATAAAATTTGGCAACCAGTGATTCCAGTGTCGCCGCGCGTGTGGTTTCAGTGTTTTGTGGATATTGAGCATGCGCTTGATTAAATAAACGGTTTAAATCGATATTAAGATAACGCTCACCAATTCGCATCGCGTCAAGATTGCCAAGAATAACCATTAATCGAACGTTAAGCGGATACTGTCCATTGAGTAAGCCTTGCACCAACTCAGATATAATTTCAACGGGTGCGGTTTCATTGCCATGTACGGCGCAAGAGATCACCACGTTTTTGTCGAGTTTGATATCTGTAGTGTTATTCCTCATTTGAATTGGCTCAAAGACAATGATGCCAGCTTCAGGTCGGTGCCAATCAATCGATGATCCAATACTGTTTTCAATTGAACCCGATTCAACTGATATTTTATCGCCTGCCAAAGACTCGGCTAAAAAATCAAACATGGTGCTTCCTTGCCTATTGATTACATTTGAAATGAATAAATTGATCCCAAATTCATGATCTTGGTGAGTTCATCTAATGCGGTGTAGTTTTCAATTAATAGCTGGGGATCACTAAGGTCCGATTCGCTTAATTGATCGCGATAATGCTTATTCACCCAGTTGGTTAAGGCGTGATAGTTAGTATCGGTTAACATAGCGTTTGGATTCGTGACGTTTAACTCGGCTTGACTTAACACGACTCGCAGCCTTAAACATGCAGGACCGCCACCGTTGCACATACTTTCGCGTAAGTTAAAGACTTGTATCTCATTAATCGGACCACCACTTTGAATTAATTCGTTTAAGTAGCCCCATACGCGTGGATTATTTTTCGATTCTTCCGGCACGACAATAAGCATACTGCCGTCTTTTTTAGTCAGTAATTGACTGTTAAATAAATAGGTTTTAACTGCATCTTCCACACTGACTTTAGAGGTAGGCACTTCAATTGGCATGAATTGCGATCCAAGCGGCTCCAGTTTGCGGTGGATTTCATCGAACGCTTGAGCTTGATGTAAAAACGCTTGTTGATGATGAAATAGTACGTTGCCATTGCTGACTGAAATAACATCGTTATGAAAAACGCCTTGATCAATCACGTCTGGATTTTGCTGCACAAACACGGTTTTATTTTCATCAAGTTGATGCAATCTTGCTACCGCTTGACTGGCTTCTTTGGTTTGACGTGCAGGGTATTTGGTTGGCTTGACGTGCCCGCCATCGCTTTGACAACCATAAACGAACACTTCGACGCCAGATGAACCATAGTCTGAGCATAATCGATTGTGATTGGCCGCGCCTTCATCGCCCCAAGTGCTTTGTTGTGGCAGCGCGGCGTGATGCTCAAAATATTGTTCATCGGTAAAAATGGCTTTAAGCGCATTGCTGGTGGTTGGAACTTCAATCGCGCGGTGAAACTTATTATTCAAGTTGGCAACTGTAAAATGTACTTTGCCATTGCCTGTATCGGCCGATGGTGACACGGTTGCGGCATTCGCTACCCACATTGATGACGCCGATCCGACAGCTGCCAGTAAATGTGGAGCGGTTTTGGCAGCTTGTTGCAGTACGGTAGCATCATTGCCGCTAAAGCCTAACTCACGCAGCGTTTTCACACACGGGCGTTGCTGTGGTGGCAATACGCCTTGCTTGAAACCAAGATCAGCCAGCGCTTTCATTTTGTCTAGCCCTTGTAACGCGGCTTGTTTCGGATTGGCGATAGCATTTTTATTTGAGGTCGAAGCGACATTGCCGAACGACAATCCCGCATAGTTGTGGGTTAAACCCACCAGGCCATCAAAATTAACTTCATATGCTGACATGCTGCATCCTTTTTACAGTTAAATCTATTTACGATTAACGTTATTCATGATTAAAACGAAAAATTAAAAGCGTAAGCCGGGTAGATTAGTTTCTGGCATGGTTAAGTGTTCTGACTCCACCGAAGCCATCGGCCAGGCACAATAATCCGCTGCATAATAAGCACTGGCGCGATGATTACCCGATGCGCCAACACCACCAAATGGCGCGTTACTGGATGCGCCCGTTAGTGGTTTGTTCCAATTTACAATGCCAGCGCGTGCTTCAATTAATACTTGGTCATAATCACTTCGTTTGGTTGAAATCAAACCCGTCGCTAAACCAAAGCGAGTTTGATTGGCAATGGCAATCGCTTGATCAAAATCTTGATAGCGAATAACGCTAAGCAGTGGGCCAAAATATTCTTCATCGGGCAGGACTTTCACATTGGTAACATCAATGATGCCAGGGGTAAGGAATGCGGTGTCAGCATCAGGCTTACTCATTTCAAGCAACGGCTGAGCGCCTAAATCACATAATTGTTGCTGCACTTTCATTAGTTGCTTAGCCGCTTGATTGGAGATCACCGGCCCCATAAATGGCGCAGGTTCTGCATTCCATGCTCCCACTTGAATATCGCGACTGACTTCGACTAAACGTTGGATGAAAGCATCGCCTTGCGCGCCTTCTCGTACTAATAATCGACGTGAGCAAGTACAACGTTGCCCCGCACTAATAAACGCCGATTGAATCGCAATATTAACGGCCGCATCGAGTTGCTCAAAAGACTCAACAATTAAGGCGTTATTGCCACCCATTTCGAGCGCTAGAATTTTCTCGGGTTGCCCCGCCAATTGGCGATGTAAATGGTAACCAGTATTGGCGCTACCGGTGAATAACAAGCCATCAATGCCATTATGATTGGAGAGAGCAATTCCGGTGTCTTTACCGCCTTGAATAAGATTAATTACGCCATTAGGTAGGCCCGATTTTTGCCAGATTTCAAGTGTGCGTTGCGCTGTCCACGGAGTAAGTTCACTTGGCTTAAACACTACGCAATTTCCCGCCAATAATGCAGGAACAATATGTCCATTAGGTAAATGAGCCGGGAAATTATAAGGACCGAATACGGCTAATACGCCATGCGGTTTGTGGCGTAGTACTGCCTGTCCTTCTGGCATTGGGGTGATTTTCTCACCCGTTCTTTCATGATAAGACTGAATTGAAATCGCCACTTTGTTGATCATGGCTTGTACTTCGGTTCTGGCTTCCCATTCTGGTTTTCCGGTCTCTTGAGAAATAATGGCCGCTAGTGGGTAGTGTTCTTTTTTTAGCTCTTCAGCGAAGCGCTCTAGGATTTCAATTCGTTGTGTTAAATCGGTTCGTGCCCATACAGGAAAGGCTTTTCTTGCGGCATCAATCGCTTGAGAGACTTCTTGTTCGCTGGCTTCTTTACCTTGCCAAATAGTATGGTTATCACTGGGGTTTTGTTTTGAGAAATAAACGCCAGTACCCGTTTGCCATTGTCCGTCAATAAAATGCCCGTTAGCCTGTTCGTGACTAGGATTGGAATGTTGAGTCATGAGTTATTCTCCTATTTTACAAAGTGAAACGAGACGAATAGAGTCACCATCTTTGACCTTTAACGCTTCGGCTTGGGCAAGAGTGATGGAAATATGGGTGTCATCAACATGTGGTTCACCAATAATGGCTCGGAAATCTTGGTAGCTATCATTACTCATCAAGATGGTGTGAGAGTCACTTAGGTTACTTGGGTCGGTAATACGAACTTGTCGGTGTTGGCTATCTCGCACTACGCGTAAATCTTTGGTGTAAGCTTCAAGAGTGGGGCCAGCATCAAAAATGTCGATGTAGCCTTCATAGCGCATCCCTTCGCTTTCTAAAATTTTGCGAGCAGGGGCGGTATTGGGATGAACTTCAGCCATTACTTTTTTCGCTTCATCGGTTAAAAAATCAACATATAAAGCATGTTTTGGCATAAGTTCTGCGATAAAGGCTTTTTGACCAATGCCAGTTAAATAATCGGCTTGGCTAAAATCGATGGCAAAGAAGTGTCGGCCCAAACTTTCCCAAAACGGTGATTGATCGTTGTCATCGTGCATGCCACGCATTTCAGCGATGATTTTTTCAGAGAACTTATCTTGAAATTGAGCAATAAACATTAAGCGGCATTTGGATAATAAATGACCGTTATAGTCTTTACGGTAATCAGGGTCTAAAAAGAGAGTACATAATTCACTGTAACCAGTATGGTTGTTGGTCAGCATTAGAGTTTTCATCTGGGTGTAGACATTGAGTTCTTTAGAGGCGTGAACTTGTGTACCCACATGGAAGTTATACCAAGGTTCATCTAAGCCGATAGCAACTTCAATACCGCAAATACCGACAACTTTTTGAATGTCGGTGTCTTCTAAAACAAACAAATAGCCTTCTTCTGCAGGCGTAGCTTTACCAGTCCATGTGGCTAATACTCGTTTTAGGCGAGCCAGTAAGCGCTCTTCATTTTGAGGTAGGGAAGTAAAACCTGTGCCCGTTTTAGTCGCAAAATCTAAAATAGACTGCTTGTCGTTATTCGTTATTGGTCGAATTATCATCATAATGGTTCATTCCTTGAATTTACTCGTCGTATTTGAAGCTGCCGCGTTGTTGAAGCTATTGTTTGCTGAAGCTATCGTTTGTTAAAGCTATCGTTTGTTGAAGCGACAATTTGTTGGCTAACCTCAGATCCTCTTATTCAATGATGTGACGAGTATTCTATTTATAAAACCAAACACCAAAGAGGTTGATTTTGGGTTAAGTTGGCTTGATAAGCCTTTTCTTGTGTGACGATCAATTGTCCGTCGTGCAATAGGCCATCAATAAAACAAGCTCTAAATCCTTGGCTGTCGGTGATGCCGATTAAATAGGTTTGGTTGTTCAAATGAAATTGATCTTGTAAGTACAGTTGAGCTTGTAAATACTGCTGATCTTGTTGTGAATCTTTAATGGTCAGCGTGGCCTGTTGGCTTTGCTGCCAAATCGCGAGTGCATGACGAGGCGCGGTTAAAATGGGTCCGGCATCGAAAATTTCTACGTACTTATCGGATTCAAAACCTTGGTCACACAACAATCCACATTGCAGCTCGGCTTGTGGATGCGTTTGTCCCATTACCGATTGCGCTTCTTCATTAATCAAAGGCACATAAAGTGGGTGGTGTGGCATTAACTCAGCAATAAAAGTATTGGCTTGAGTACCGTGATATTCCTCAACTTGGTGATAATCCATGTCAAAAAATTTACGCCCAACATGTTCCCAAAAAGGCGCACGGCCATCGTTATCAAAAATACCAGGTAATACCGCCATCCATTCACTTGAAAATCGTTCAGGGTAAGCGGTCATAAATAACAGGCGGCCTAAAGTAATTAACGCTGGATATTGGTTGTTGGAACTCAGCTCATTGTGAGTTGAAGGCGCTATATAAAAGGAACAAAGTTGTGAGTGATCACTTAAATCGTGACTCAGTGTTAGCGCATGGATCCGGCTGTGTACGTTGAGCTGGCGTGACGAATGAATCAAGGTGTCGTTACGAAACGAATAAAACGGAGAGCGATAACCAGCAAGTGCATTAATCGCTCCTGTTCCTATTAATTCATTGCTCGAGGTATCTTCTAAAACAAAGAAATACGACTCTTCTCCCGGGCAAAACACATCTTGTCCGAATGAATCAATCGACCGCTCAATTTTAGCCATTAACAACTCACGCTTAGCGGGCAAGGTGCATACCATTGGCCCGCTATTTTGCGCCAAATGTAATATCTGGTCGATGTCATTTAGTGTCGCGGGGCGCAGTATGACCATGCTTATTCTTCCTGAACTACATAAACCCCTAAAGCGGCTTCTAAGCGCGTTAAACCGGTCTCAACTTCTTGCTGGGTAATGTTTAAAGCTGGTGCAAAACGCACTACATTGGGTCCTGCAATTAACATCATCAGTCCATGTTCAGCGGCAATATTACTGATGGTTTTTGCGTTGCCTTTATGAGCATCGTTAAGCTCACAACCAATTAATAAGCCAACACCACGAAATGACTTAAACAGATCAAACTTTTGATTGAGTTGGGTTAATCGAGCGATAAATTGATCATGGCGATCTTGTACCGCTTGTAAGAATGCAGGTTGATTCACTTCTTCTAACACTGCGTTACCAATCGCGCCCGCAATAGGGTTGCCACCATAAGTCGTGCCGTGTGTTCCTACACATAATGAGGGAGCAAATTTATCGGTGGTGAGAATGCCGCCAATCGGGAAGCCGCCGCCTAGTGCTTTTGCGGTTGAAAGAATATCGGGGCACACGTTGTAATGCATATAAGCATAAAGCGCGCCAGTACGGCCAACACCGGTTTGCACTTCATCAAAAATTAAAGCGACGTCATATTGGTCACATAAATCTCGTAGACCTTGTAGAAATTCTTTATCGGCAGGGATAACGCCACCTTCACCTTGAATTGGTTCAACAATCACGGCGCATGTTTTTTCATTAATGATGGCTTTTGCTGCTGCTAAATCGTTATAGGCAACATGATTTATCCCACCAGGAAGAGGGGCAAAGTCTTGAGAATACTTTGGCTGCCCGCCTGCACTTACTGTAAATAGTGTGCGGCCGTGGAAGGCATTATTGAAAGCAACAATTTCGTTTTTATGTTCACCGAAATGATCAAGAGCGTATTTTCTAGCCAGTTTTAAAGCCGCTTCATTGGCTTCTGCGCCAGAGTTACAAAAGAAGACTTTATCGGCAAAGGTACTTTCCACTAATTGACGAGCCAGTTTCAAAATAGGCTCATTAGTATAACCATTACCGGTATGCCACAACGCGTCGGCTTGTTCGGCCAATACACGTTTGAGTTTTGGGTGAGCATGACCTAAAACATTGACCGCAATACCGCCAGCAAAGTCGATGTAGTCTTTCCCATTTTGATCGATGATCACCGAGCCTTTCCCCGACACTGGAATAAACGGTGCAGGTGAATAGGTTGGGAGTAAATATTTATCAAAATCGCTGCGAGTCGGTTTGTGAGTCATGATGATAGCCTTATCATTGAGTGCATTAATCTTAAATTTATTTAGGTATAGATTTAGGCTACGCGACTGATGATAAAAATACGTTCATATACGCGACAACTATTTACATATTTAACACATCGTTAACATTATGATTGTCGCTTTTATCGCAAATCGGGCTTTGGGGGAGTGGTCTGCTTGAGCCGTCTAATTAGATAGAGGTTGCTAAAATTATGGTTGAGAAGGATGTAGCTTGGCTCTCTCTTCTCTTGGGGTAAGTTGATAAAATGTTTTATAGGCAGAAGAGAAATGAGGGCCACTTGAAAAACCACATTTAAGCCCTATTTGAACAATCGACGTTGATGTGGTTTGCAGTAAATATTTGGCGTGCTTAAGACGAATTTGCATGTAATGACGCGCTGGCATGGTATCAAGATGACGTTTAAATAGGCGCTCTAATTGGCGACGTGATACATATATTTGCGCGGCAATATGATCAGTGGTGAGTGGATCTTCAATATGACTCTCCATGATCTCAATGGCGTTGGTGAGCTTACGATCTATTGCGGTTATTGGCTGTGGTATACGCTGTTTTTCATCGCCATTGCGTCGTCTTTCCATGCACAATAATTCGACTAAGTGCAGAATGAGTTCGGCGCTCTCAAATTGTTGCAGGTAATCGAGCAGACAATCGAATAAAGAGAGTTGCCCGGCGCAACTACTTATATGCTCATTTCGTTGGAATAGGTGATCACTGAAATGAATATGAGGATATTTATCTTTTAGATCATCATGCAAAGACCAATGGGCTACCAAGGTATGGTTATTTTCATGATTAGATGAGCTATTTTTACACTTTAGTGGGTTGTGACTAAAGCCGATGCTACTGTCGAGTAGCCAATAAACACCTGCATGAACCGTGAGTATTGGCGTGAGGTTTTGATGATAGTGATTGAGTGCGTTCTTAATTTTAAATGAAACAGGTTGTAGTGGCGCTTGTTCGGCTAAAATAATGAGACATTGATAAGGGGGAAGGCTCGTGAGCGCAGCACTATTTTGCTCGGTGATAAAGTCGATCTGATACTTTTCTTGCTCTAACAATTGATTGATGAGCCGAAAAGGTTCCACCACCGCGCCTCGACTTAAAGCGGAGCAGTCTTGTGGAATAAATACTCCAATATGCGCGGTTATAACGTCACGATGTGGCATTATTGCGTGATACTTTCAATGTTAGCGTGACTCGAACTCAGAGTAAGTTCATTCAAAGTAAGCCAACTAAGAATAAAAACGCAGCTTAAGTAATCCATTTAACCTTTCCTATTTGTTTAGGTGGTAGGCGAACTTTTTGCCTTATCAATTAATTCTAATTTGAGTTGACTAAAAGACATGGGTTTATACAAAAAATAGCCTTGAAGTCATTCTACATGGTGTGTGACCAAATGATCCATTTGCGCTTGTGTTTCTACGCCTTCAAGCACAATTTTTACTTTTAATTGATGGGCAAGGTCGATAATACTATTGAGAACTGGCGTATTAATGGAGTCGTTGCCTTTTGGTTATTTCAATGCTGAGCAAAAGGTTTTGTGCTTTATATTTTCCAGCCCATAAAGTGCTTTAATTAACTCCTTAAGATAAAAGGAAAAATGTTTTTTATTGGACACATTAATAAGATTATTAGGATGTTAATACATTACTTTAACTAGGTAGTTGTCGTATAACCATTTGTTTAAATTATAGTTTTATTTTTTATGAATATACATAATAATCTAATAATGGATTATGATGATGTAGTGCTTTCTGACATTAAGAGGTTAAGGATAATGAAGAAATTTTATTTAGGGTTGATCATTACAGGTTTATGAGCAGGGTGTTCATCGACAGATGATTCGAATGCACAATCCACATCATCAGTTGCCGTAATGGGCGTGATTGGTGATGGTCAATTTACCCAGTTTAGAGCCAATAATGGTAAAAGTGATGCTTGGCTAAAACATGCCGATAAAAATAATGGCTTAGGTGATGTTGATAGTTCTGCGGAAACAGCCTCTGGTGATGAGGGTTCAGTGCGAATTCGTTTTGTGAATGCAACGGATGATTTCACCGCAGCGCCCGGTATTAGCCAAGTATTAACGAATGTAGAGTCAAATACTGAATATACGTTATCGGTTTATTACGCTGATAAAAAAGGTGATGCCTCACTGAGCGAATTAGAGATTGGTGCGAAGGCGCTTGGCGAGCACTCATTATCTGGCTCGACTGTGGTTACAAAAGAGATTCATATTAAAGACCTTGCAGATAGTGCTCACGGCGATGCCAACGATGGCTTTCGTCAAGCAAGCGTCGACTTTAACTCAGGCAGCAACACGACTCTTGAGATTTATGCGTTGATGCATATTATTAATGCGAATCAATTGGATAAGAACGCTGATATTAGTGATCAAACGGAAGTCTATATTGATGATTTTTCATTAACCGTAAAAGATGATTAATGCTGTTGATATAAACTGCGACTAAGTTGCATTGCATTCAAAAAAGTTACCTGTGATAGAAAAAAGTCTCAAACTCTACATTTCAGAGTTTGAGACTTTTTTATTGATAAGCGCGACGTAGATGCTTGTTTTAACTAGAAACTAACTAAAAATCTAGAGGCATCGATAGATTATTGCGCATCAATAGTAAGGTCTGCACCTTGGCTATCGGTTTTTAGTTGAGATTTACTGTCGAGTATAAACACTCGCGCTGGATCGATTTTTTGTTCATCCACTAAGTATGCTTTAATCGTTCGAGAGCGTTCAACTGCCAGGCTACCAAGTTCATCAGGGCTGATATTTTCAGCATTAATCAGTTGGTTGTACAAGCTGATGTGTAGCGCTGTGTCTAGCTGTGTTGAATCGACCTTTTCTTTGCCTGTGCTTTGTTGGATTTGCAGTTTTACTTTGTCTTCTTCATCACTGACACTTTTGTTTGGAAGTTCGCTATACAAATCTTCTAGGCTGTCGGCTAAGTCTTCATTTTGTGCAATGCTACTGGCCGATGAGTTTGGTGGCAGTTCATCTAGTCCACTGTCTTGCAGTAATTTTTGTTGTAGTTTTTCTTCTGCTAACGCTTGGCTATCATCAGTGGCAGATACTGCCCCAACAACGCTTAGTTTTAGCATCGGCCTATCTTGTAGCGCTTTACCTAACGTGGCTAAGCGAGAAAGGGCTTCTTCATTAAGTTGTGATTTCCCTGCATCAAATGGGATGTGATCAAGCTCCTCATCACTGCCTACCAATCCAGCGAGTAGTGAGAAAGGAGAGGTGATGGCTTTCGTTATGATATTGGTCAGTGCCTGTAAAACGATGCTTCCAACACTAAAGTCTGGACTATTCACATCCCCAGAGACTTGTAGACCTAAATCAATCACACCATGACGATCTTGTAGCAGCGCAATCGCGAGTGTCAGTGGCAGGCTGGTAGCAAGATCGGAATCGCTTTTCTTACCCAGTTGGAGTTGATCGACCACCACGTGGTTATTACCCAATAATTGATTTTTCTCAAGCTTATATTTGAGATCTAACGATAGCTGGCCTTTATCAATATAGTAGCCAGCATAAGTGCCTGAATATGGGTTTACCGAAGTCAGTTCGACACTTTTGAAAGTAAGATCTAAGTCTAAGTAAGGCTGTTTTATTAATGGATTGACATGACCTTTTAAAGTGACGGGCGCGTATTTATTGATTTTACCTTGGATGTCTACGCTTGCTTTAGTGCCAGGCGTTGACGATAAATGACGGATATTACCGCTAATCGATTCAATGCCAGAAGAAAAACTGGTTGGCAGTGAATAATCGGCAAATAAAGCAGAACCTTGAGTGAATTTAATCTGTTTAATATCGACTTTTAACGGCTTGCTTGGCGCTGATTTTTTCTTGCCTGTATTGGCGCTAGCAGGTTGGGGCTTAACAATGCTTCCGATATTAGTATTACGTTGCTTATCAATTAATACTTTGCTGTAAGGCGCGGTAAAATTGATGGTGTCAATATTGAGTCGTTGAGTTTTTTGATCAAATTTTAAATTATTGATGGTCATATTGGACCATTTGATTAGCGGCTGGTATTCCAAACGATCACGGATGAGTAAATTGGCAATTTGTGCGCTCCCAGAATAAGACGCTGCGCCTTTAGTATCGGCATTAAAGTTACCTTGAGTGCTTAATTTACCTCGTAATAACTGCACGTTTAGATAAGGGTTCAAATAGGTTTGTAGCTGAGTTAAATCCAATTGTGATAGTGCTACTTTTCCTTTAACCACAATACCTTGACGGTCAACTTTGGTTAAATCCACACTGCCTTGACTGTTGAATGAGCCACGAGTGTTGTCGGGCGCTTTCTTGAGCCAAGAATTGACGGATAAGTTAACATTGTAATCAATCGGTTTACTCAGATCGCTAAATATATCTTTTGTTGTGATAGATAATGGATATATACGCCAATGCACACCATTACTCACCATTTTTTCATTGATATTGATATCGGTTTTTTTCATATCAAATTGGTGTAAATGAAGAAGCCAAGGTGTATTTTTTGAGTCGTTTGATTTGCTGTCAGCCGCATTTTTTACGGTCTTAGTTGCTGTGTTTTTAGCTGCTGTGTTTTTAGTTGCCGTGCGTTTAGCGACTGCTTGTGTAGTGACTGTTTGTTTAACGGCTGCTTGATTAGTCGCAGTTTGATTCACAACCACAGGCGTTTGGTTTTTTGGTTGCGCTATTGGAGAGAAAAGTTTTTGTAAATCAAGTCCATTCTTGGTGAGGTCTGCATCTAACCATAGGCCATTTAAGACTAAGCTTTGGACATCAATGCGTTTATTTTGGCTATTAAGTGCAACGTTATTTACCTTTAAGCTTGGGAGCTTAATTTTAGGTAGGTTGTTATCACTGAACTCGAGGTTGCGTAACGTAAATTGACCTTTGTCGGTAGTGAAATTAAAGGCGTCATCAGTATTTTTCAATGCAAATTGAGTTGATAAATCGAATTGTCCATCAGTAAGTTTTGCTTTTAGTTCTTTTTCGGCAAACGGCCAAAAGCGCGCTAGGGTGATTTTGTCTAGTACTAGGTTGCCTTGTAGAGCAAATGGTTGAAATTGGAATTGCCCTTTTAAAGCCAGTGAACCTTTATCGACTCCGATGATCTCCAACGCAAAGTGGTTGGCTTTTTCATTGAGCGACAATGGTGAATTTGAATTGGAGGCTTGGTCTGGTTTTACAAGCGTGACCGCCTTAGAGTCTAATTGTGGAAGGTGTAAATTTAGGCCTTGATACTGTAAATGTGCACCGGTTGGTGTATCGATAAAATCAAAGTGGCCTTGGGTAAGTTTAATGTCTTGCGCATAAAATGCAGGCAAGGTTTGGGTTTCGTTGGGTACTGTTACTTTCTCATCTAGATGTTGTGTGGCATTTTTTGCCAAGGTATTGATGATATCGGTAAAGTTAAAATCGGCTCCATTTTTCAGTCTCGCCACGGTGACTTGTGGTTTGATTAAATATAGGTGCTCAACGGTTGGTGCAAAGTGAATAATACTTTTCCAGAAACCAACTTGTAGATCTAAGCTGTCAAAGCTAACAAAAGGTGGTGTATTTTCTTGCTTCTGAGTTTTTGCATCTTGCATTGGCGTGTTGGCTTCAAGTATTTCGAAACCTTGAATGCGAAAGCGCAATAAGAATGGGTTGATACTGACTTTTTGAATGCGTACATCACGTCCCAATAAAGCACTTAACTGTTTGGGTGCTTGTGATTGAGCAACAGCCGGAATAATTAGCCCAAGAATGATGGCGTAAATGGCATAAGCTAATAATAAGTAACTCGCAATACGCAAGAAAAGAGGAGCTTGCTTAAATCGGCGATAAGCATTTTTTAAAGCGAGTGGCATACGTTGTATTGAACCTCTGGGCAGTATTTCTTAGGGTTAGTACAAACCCGTCAGAAAATAGAAAAGTCACCATCATTATACGCTTTGATAACTATTAACAAATAGTTAATTGTCGGTTTTTTCTTACAAAGTAGGCGAGAAGAACGGAATTCAGTAATTGCAGATATTGAGTAAGACGTTTCGTTGGTCAATCATCATAAATTTGATAGTACAGTTTTGGTTTTCTATGTAGTTCATTGCTGAATATTCAGTGATTAATCAAATGTATGGCGCCAAGATAACAGTCGGATTTGCAGATGCCACAACCATGACAATGACTTAAATTAATATGGGGTATTTGCCCATCTTTCCATTGCAGTGCTTGGGTTGGACACGATGTTTCGCAAGCATCGCAATAGCCGTAAAGGTTAATACAAGTATCGTTAACGTTGGCGCGCAATCCCGTATCTTGCTGCTCACCTGAGAGCGCAATAGTTGGACACACACTCTTGCATTCACCACATAAGGTGCAGTGAGCATAATCCACATCCAAAGTCGGATATCCAGCTTGCATATGAATAATGGATTGTGGGCACGCTTTGGCGCACTCGCCACATTGGTTGCACAATCTCTGGAATATATCTTCGTCGACAGCGGTTGGTGGGCGAGAAACGGTTCGCTGTACGGCTTCAACGGTTTTGATTGCCTTTACATGAGCGCTAAGACCACCAAATAAACCTCGTCGAGTTAAGTTAGGCGCTGTCGACATGCTCAATTACTCCTGAGTTTCATTTCTGTCTTGGTCGATTTGAATATAAACCTTTCTATTTTCTACCGGGATCAAGAAAAGCTTAGTGTATTGCTCTAGTAAAATTTGAGTGGTTTTTACTAATGATGAATAGCTCGGTTCGGTAAGCGCGAGACTGACATTACTCAGATAAGTCTGACTCCACGGAAGTAGGTGGACGCTTAGCATTTCTTGCAGTTCAGCTGAATCAATCGCGTTGTCGTTTTCTTGATTATCCAATAATGCACCTAATGCCATTAACATTAAGCCAATATGATCAAGCGGATCGTTGTTTTTGGTTTCAAACTCAAAGCCAGCCTTGGCTAAAAACTGCTTATATTGAGTATGAGATTCACCGAATAACACACATTCACGATCTAAATACACTGATCCCCACGGTGGTGCAGGAATATCGGCAATGGCGCAAAAATGTTGATCGTGCTGCGCGGTTAGATCATCAATATTGGCTTGTTTAAAGGCTGCCAATGTCGAGATAAATTGCTGCATTAACGGTGAGTTATTCGTTTGGTCTAATGGGGCGCTCAGTACCCGATCAATACCGTATAGCGAGTATTCGCATGGACGATAATAGAATAATGAACCTAATGTTTTGCTGATTAAGGCAGAATCTATATGGCTGTAAGTAGCAAGCGTCATAATATATCTCTATTGAAATTCGTCGTTAAAATCACTTATTCGTATTGTGGGAATTTAAAGCATAAGTGAACAAGTTACTGGCACATAATATACGTGTAAAAGATCGATCATACTTTGATGTAAAACAAGGTACCCCAAAGGGGCTAGGTTCATAATTCTCGGCATAACTCGAAATATAAAAGAGGAAATGTCGTGTCAGTTAATATTAAACAGACCACTATCAACGGTGCCTTTGCGGTTACTCGTCGAAGTTTTGTTAAAGGAAGTTCTGCGTTAGGTGCACTAGCTGTTGCATCAACAGGTTTAACATTACCGTTTAGTAAGAAAGCCATTGCGAAAGAAACGCCGGCTAAATCTGATGAAAAAATCGTTTGGTCATCATGCACCGTAAACTGTGGTAGCCGCTGCCCATTACGCATGCATGTGGTGGATGGTGAAATCAAATGGATTGAAACTGATAACACTGGCCTTGATGAGTTCAATAATACCCATCAAGTTCGTGCTTGTTTGCGTGGCCGTTCGATGCGCCGTCGTGTTTATAACCCTGATCGTCTTAAATATCCTCTTAAACGTGTTGGTAAACGTGGCGAAGGCAAATTCAAACGTATTAGCTGGGATGAAGCTCTTGATACGATTGCCGATAGCCTAAAACACACGATTAAAGACTACGGTAATGATGCGATCTACCTAAACTACGGTACGGGTACACTTGGTGGTACGGTGACTAAAAGCTGGGATCCATCGGCGACTTTGATTGCACGTTTAATGAATTTATCCGGTGGTTACTTAAACCATTATGGAGATTACTCTACGGCCGCAATTGCTCGTATGGGGGATTTTTTCTATGGCGGTTGGATGGATAATAATGGCATGGATGATATTCAAAATGCTGATTTAGCCATCTTTTTTGGTAATAACCCAGCAGAGACGCGTATGTCTGGTGGGGGACAAACTCATAATTATGTTGAAGGCCAACAAAAAAATCATACTCGTACCATTATTATTGATCCTCGTTATACCGATACGGCCGCTGGTCGTGAAGACCAATGGATACCGCTAAAACATGGCACGGATGCGGCGTTATGCGCTGCGCTGGCACATGTGATCATCACAGAAAACAAAGCAGATGAAGCTTTCCTAAATAAATATTGTGTTGGTTACGATGCCACAACGCTGCCGGCTTCTGCACCTAAAAATGGTAGTTACAAAGATTATATTTTAGGTAACGGCAATGATAAAACGCCAAAAACACCTGAATGGGCTTCAACCATTACAGGCATTCCAACGGAATATATTACTAAGCTTGGCCGTGAAATTGGTAATGCAAATCGACTTTATATTACACAGGGTTGGGGGTTACAACGTGCCGCCAGTGGTGAGCAAGCCTGTAAAGCGATTGGCATGTTGGCTTTGCTTCGTGGGCAAGTGGGTGTGCAGGGCGGCAGTACAGGAATGCGCGAAGGCGGGCATGGTTACCCGTTCCAGCGTTTCCCGAAAGTACCCAATCCAGTAAAAGCGTCTATCCCAATGTTCTTGTGGACCGATGCCATTTACCGTGCCCATGAAATGACGGATATCACCGATGGTATTCAGGGGGTCGAACGTCTGAAAAATCCAATTAAGTTCATTTGGAACTACGCGGGCAACTGTTTAATCAACCAACATGCCGATATAAATCGTACCCACAAAATTCTGCAAGATGAAAAAGCCTGTGAAATGATCGTGGTGATCGACAATCATATGACGTCTTCTGCCAAATACGCGGACATCGTACTGCCAGATTGTACCACTTCGGAGCAATCAGATTTTTGTATGGATGGTGCGGTAGGGTCAATGCCTTACTTTATCTTTGCGAGCCAAGCGATCAAACCACGTTTTGAATGTCGTCCGATTTACGACATGTTGTCTGATCTTGCTAAACGTATGGGCACAGAAAAAGAATTTACCGAAGGTCGGACTCAAGAAGAGTGGCTTAAGTGGATGTACGCTGAAACGGTGAAACAAAATAATGATCCTGATTTACCCGATTACGACACCATGCGTAAACAAGGGATTTATAAAAAACAATTCGAACGTCCTTATGTGGCTTACGAAGCGTTTAGACAAGATCCAAAAGCAAACCCTTTAAATACGCCATCAGGTAAAATTGAAATTTATTCTGAGCAGTTGGCTGAAATAGCAAACTCTTGGAAACTTGCTGACGATGAATACATCACTCCGATTGCCGAATATCACCCAACCTTTGATGGCTGGGATGCGCAGAAACGCCAACAGTTCCCACTGCAAATGACAGGCTTTCATTATAAAGCTCGTACGCACTCGACTTACGGAAACGTGGAGTTATTGAAGGCGGCAGCACCGCAAGAAATCTGGATTAACCCTATGGATGCTCAAGCGCGTGGCATCAAAAATGGAGATTTAGTCTTGGTAGAAAGTGAGTTCGGCAAGTTGCAAGTGTGCGCCAAAGTAACGCCTCGTATTATTCCTCAAACGACCGCGCTGAGTGAAGGTGCTTGGTATGCTCCAAATCGTGAAGGCACGGACATGAATGGTTCAATTAATGTATTGACCACCGCACGCCCATCACCTTTAGCAAAAGGGAATCCTTCTCACACCAACTTAGTTGAAATTACACTGCTAAAAAGCATGGGAGTTAAAGCATGAGTGAACACAATAACTCAGGCGTGAATCAATCAATGAAGGTCAAAAAACAATACGGCTTTTATATCGATTCAAGCAAATGTACCGGTTGTAAAACTTGCCAACTGTCATGTAAAGACAACAAAGATCTTGATGTTAAGCGTAATTTCCGCCGTATTTACGAATATGTCGGTGGTAACTGGTCTGAGAACAATGGTGTATATCGCCAAGATGTTTACGCTTATTACTTGTCGATTGCGTGTAATCATTGCTCAAACCCTGCTTGTACTAAAGTTTGTCCATCAGGCGCGATGCATAAGCGTGATGAAGATGGTTTAGTCGTGGTTAATGAAGAAGTGTGTATTGGTTGTAAATATTGTCATATGGCTTGTCCGTATGGCGCGCCACAATACAGTGAAGAAAAAGGTCACATGACTAAGTGTGATGGTTGCTATGAACGTGTTGCTGAAGGTTTAATGCCAATTTGTGTCGATTCATGCCCATTACGTGCGATTGAATTTGGTGACATTAATGAGCTTCGCGCGAAATACGGCAACAATGCTGATTGCGCGCCATTGCCGGATTCTCGCTTAACCAGTCCTAATTTGATTGTGAAATTGAATCCGAATGCGCGCCCACTTGGTGATACATCTGGCTTCTTACAAAATCCGAAGGAGGTGATCTAATGCACTTTTTAGAATTTCCATTAGTGATTTTTACGGTTCTCGCGCAGTGCGCAGTAGGGGCTTATTTATTGATCACCACTCGCATGACGTGTGTGAAAGAAGAA
This sequence comes from Vibrio hibernica, assembly GCF_015223435.1. Taxonomy (GTDB): domain Bacteria; phylum Pseudomonadota; class Gammaproteobacteria; order Enterobacterales; family Vibrionaceae; genus Vibrio; species Vibrio hibernica. Next base: position 118,945 of record NZ_VHKO01000004.1, on the reverse strand, counting down.
TCACAGCTGACTAATTTAGCCGTGAAAAGTTTATTCTTTGTGCTCGGTTTTATGGCGATTGGTTTTGCAGCATCAACGGCTCATCTTGGCAGCCCATTGCGTGCATTCAACTCGTTTAATCGTGTTGGTGCATCAGGTCTTTCCAATGAAATATTAAGCGGCTCAATCTTCTTTGCGTTGGCAGGTATTTACTGGTTAACCGAAGTGTTAACTATGATGGGTAAGCCGCTGGTGTCGAAAGGTATCCGGACGGTGCTTCGCTATTTAGGTGCGGTGTCTGGTGTGGTCTTTATGGTCGCGATGATCAAGGTTTACTTGATCAACACCGTGCCACTTTGGGATAACATTTTCACACCTCTTGAGTTTACGTTTACCGTAATCACGGCTGGTTTATTGTTTGGTTATGTTTTATTGAATGCGTTTAATGGCAGTTCAGTAGCGTCCAATAAAAAGATGGCAGGCATTGGTGTATTACTGATCGCGATTCACTTTATAGTGATGATTGCTCGGATCCTTGATTTTTCTGGTGTGGTTACCTCAATCCACCAAGGTATTACCGTGCTTGATGAATACTCAACTATGATCATGACCCAATGTGTATTGATGTTAGTGACCGCTATTTTGTGGGTGTTTTCCGCTCAACAAACCAATAACAAAGTACGCTTCTACAGTATTCTGGCTTTGTTTGCCTTAATAGCGGCAGAAGTCTTTGGCCGCGGTGTGTTCTACGGTATGCACTTTACGTTTGGTCTTATCTAGTCAAACTAGTTTAATTCCACTATGCACTTCGATATTGAGTCTAAGTGATTAAAAACCGCTAGCGGAAAAAAGAAAGTCCGAGCAATTTGAAGGGGTCACTTCACTTGCTCGGACTTTCGTGTATTTGGGTGTGATCAAATAAATTGCTCTTATAAGACCTTACGAGCAAGAACCGCAACAAACGCCAGGTTCTCCGTGTTTCTTGGCTTTCTTCTCAGTACTTTCAGCAGACTGATCTTCATTTGCTGTTGGTTGCTGTACTAATTTCGTTTCTTCTGTATCCGATTTATCTTTCTTGAAAATTTTAGTAAATGAAAGTGCCATGTGAGTTCCTACCTTATAAGTTGCATTTTAAATGCATCTTATAAGTTGTGGTAATAATCGTCAACACTAAGTTGTGTGATTTTTGGTCAGTCTTACTTGAGGTTTTTGTTTTTAATTAATATTTGTTCCGATCAGTAGGTGCTGAAATCATCGCTTTCTTAAGGTTTAGCTTTGGCTCGAGTGACTAAAAAACAAATAAGGGAGCCTAATGTTACCAATATCACGCCTTGCCAAAATGAAGCGCTTAATGAAATGGATAAATAAACAGAGGCAAACAAGGTAGAGAAAACTGGCGTGAAGTAAGACAGGGTGCCTAGAAGAATGAGATTCCCTCCAATCATGGCTTGATTCCACAATGCATATCCTGTCCCAATTATAATGCCAGCCAGCAATAATGTGAGCGTTGATTGGGTCGTAAAGTGAAAACTAGGCTCATGGCTGAAAGCGTATTTTACCCATAATGTGATGGCTGTTGCGATGAAAAAGAGTGTAATTGCATTTTTACCATTACTGATTTTTTGGGTTACAACACAATAGATTGCCCAGATGATAGCAGCAAAGAAAGCCATAAAATAAGTGATGGGGTTATCCGATATATTATGGAGTAAAATATTTATGGAAATGCCTTGATCACCGGAGATACACCACGCTACCCCTGAAAATGCTAATAAGATGCTAGGATAAACGAGAATATTGACCTTATTTCTACTTAATATGACCGATAGGAGTATGGTCAGTGCTGGCCATAAATAATTAATGATAGCCATTTCCATTGCTTGATAGCGGCTATTTGCCATGCCTAACGATAATGCTAGGCAGACTTCATAAGTAACAAATAAGATGCCGCCGATAATCAAGTAACGTTTGGGGTAATGCTTGATTTTTGGTACACCCATGACCAACATTAGAAATATTGCACTAACGGAATAAATCATCGCGGCGCCGCCAGTTGGGCTAAATAGTTCGGATAAATCACGGATTAATGCGGTGACAGAGCTCCATAATAAAATGGCAGCAATACCGAAAAAAGTATATTTATTCTGGATAACGAAAGACATGAAAGCCTAATAAAGTGAATGAAATAGAAAGATTTTGACTTTACCTTTAATCACGCTGAATGCAAATAACCTCATGCAGTTATTGCTTTAATGCAGCGTGACCATTTGGTTTCGTTACGCGATTCAAATTGAATGGTGCGATAAGCATCGAGAATGTGATCTACCTCGCTCCCTTTGCCTTTTTGGATGCGTTGGTAATGCTGTAGTGTTTTATGAAGATAGGCTTTAACTGCCTCTATTTGTTGCGTGGAGGATACCTTCCAAATATCATTACCAACTGCGCTAACTCGTTTATTTATATCTATTTTTGATGATACAAATAAGATTTCATAGAAACGTTTGTTTTCTTCGATTAATATTTCGTGCTTTAAACTGAAATCAAGCTTGATTAGTTGTTGGCGTAAGGTAAATTGGTGGTGGACAGGACATAATAGGAAATCGATAGTGAGATGTGGATATTTTTGATGAATAGCTTGAATAAAGACATTCATTAAATCCCCACCGACACCTGCAATAATAATTAAATGCTTTCCTTCATATTGATCCAAAGGTAGCGCTGCCACATCCAGACAATGTGTTTTCCAAATGGAATCTGATCCTGAATAAAATTGGTGCAGCTTTATTTCTAACTTATCCATCAGTTCAGGGACAATATCTACAAAATGAATGTTCATAGCTGCTTGCCGAGATAATAAGGCGGCACCTAAAAAACCGTGATCACAACAGCAATCCCAAATATGGGAATAGCCTGGGATCACCATTTGTTCAATTTGCTTCAATCTTTTATTGAGTTTCAAGATATACGCCTGTTTTTTTATTAGAAAGCGGGCGTATTGTAATAACTTTCTTTTTCTATGCGAAGTATCTACCGCCATTTTATTACGGTTGATATTGAATTTTTTGTTAAGTGGGGTTTTCAGAAAACCTTTTGCCATCTTGTTAAGGAAACATAATGAATGCAAGACCAGAAATAACTATTTCATCTTTAGATGCAGATAGACTGTATAAGCTAATCGAGTCGTTACCAGAAGGTAGTTTTGCCGGAATTAACGATCTTGAAAGTGAATTAGACCGTGCCAATATTGTGGAGCCATCTGAAGTTCCGCCAACGGTTGTCACGATGAATTCAACGGTGAAGTTTGTTGTTGAGTCATCTCAGCAAGAGGTTATGTTAACGTTGGTTTATCCAAAAGATCTTGATACGAGTGGGAATAAAATCTCTATCCTTGCCCCCGTCGGTAGTGCGTTATTAGGGCTTTCTCAAGGTGATAAAATTGAATGGCCAAAACCGGGTGGCGGATTGATTAAGGTTCAGATAAAAGAGATTGTTTACCAGCCAGAGCGAGCGGGTGAAATGCATAGGTAGTATAGCAATATAGGTAGTAGACCAATAATGAAATGAAGCTTTTTAGTATTTAACGATTAATAAGCTTCATTTCTTGATGATTAAACCATGCTGTCAATTGCAAACCATATCGAAAAATAGAAGCCTTAAATATGAATGTAGATAAAGCAAAAAAGCGCATCGCTAAACAGGTGAAAAAGGGCTTTAAAGGCTATCCTCAGATCTGCATACAATACTTTGGTAAAAGCGATAACTGTGCTACCGAAGTGGTGGTTCAGTTTATTGCCGAAGAGGGAGCTGAAATACAAGAAGAGCGCTTTGCGAGTGCCTCTGACGTTAGAGAAAATGAGGTTATTCAATCTGCTTTGGTTAAAATTATAGAAAGAGCCAATGTAAGCTCGGTTCTAGAAGTAGAAGGCGTTTCTTTAATTAAGTAATGATGAATAAATTACCATAATAAAGAGTATGAATTTATTCATCTAAATAAGCTATAGGTTTAAATTTTAGGAGTAGGTATGAAGTGTAAATCTATAGTTTTGATATTTTCAGTCGTATTGTCATTACCATTCAACGTTTATTCATGGGGCAGTTTACAGTCCGAAAAAGTCGATGGTTTCAACCGTTATTGCCATTACAGTGACGGCGGTGTAGAGACAGTTAAAAGCATTGATTTATGCCCGGTTGATAATCAATCCACTGCGAAACATAGTAGCTCACCCACGATTAATATTAAAAAGAGCAATAGTAGTTTTGGGTCGTTAACGAGTGAGAAAACGAGTGGTTTTAATCGTTATTGTACTTATAGTAATGGCTCAGTATTAACCGTTAGCAGCACCGATTTGTGTCCGCTTACTGGTAAGTGATTTTTTATACCATTCCAGCTTCGGCTGAGGTTTTTCTATTGCTCATAATTAAAACCATCACCATAACAACCGTCATTATTAAATAAAAAATACCTAAATCATTTTGAGTATGGACGCAATTTCTTACCAAAAACCCACCACCAAAGCCTGCTACACACATTTGAATCGAACCTGAAAGGGCAGACACTGCGCCAACGCGATTTGGGTGAGGTTCTAATAGTAATGACATCGATAATGGAAACGTCATACCCTGTGCAATGGTTAAAATAGTGAAGGCAGTAATTAAGTGCTCGACAGAAAGCGGGGTAACTAATAACCATATACCGGAAATAGCCATGATCACGAAAGCGAGGCTCAAAATTTGACTACTTTGAAAGTAATTATTTAAACGGTTGACGGAAATACTGCCGATCAATAAACCGGCGGAAGGGATGATCATCGCTTGGCCGTATTCAGATGCCGTCATCCCCAGTTCATTTTGGAACAGGAACGGTAGAATAGAAAGTGAGACGACAGCCCCTAGATAGCTGATCCAATTATAGCTGGCACTGGAAATAACCTGACGATTGGTGATTAATTCGGCATAACCGCGCAGCACTTTTCGCACATTAAAACGGCTTTTGGCATAAGGAAGCGTTTCAGGCAATATACGCCAGCCGAGCAGAACAATTGCCGATAAATAAATTAGTACGGCCATAAACACGCTTTGCCAGCCAAAATTGAACGCTACCCAACCACCAAATACAGGTGAGATGATCGGTAAGATCGATGCCGTGATCGATAAGTAAGAGAGCGCCTTGGTGAGGTTCGCACCATCGTAACTGTCTCGTAATACACTGCGACCTAATACCGAAGCGCTACCTGCGCCCAATCCTTGCAATAAACGCCCCATCAATAATGCTTCAAAGTTATTAGCAAAATACACGCAGATTAATGTGCCGATAAGATACACACCTTGACCCATCAAAAATACCGGGCGGCGGCCGATTGCATCGGATAACGGTCCATAAAAAAGCTGAGATAAACCAAAAGACAGTAAGAAGAAGGTGACAATGGATTGTACTTGCGCTTGAGAAACTGCCAGATCATGGCTAATAAGTGGTAATGATGGCAAATAAATACTGACGCCGACCTGGCCCGTAGCAATGATCATCATCGCGAGCAAAAGTGGTGTTTTTTTAAAGGTGTTGATCGCTTTAATCGTGGTTTCTGTTTTCATTTAAGTAGTGTACTTTGAAGAATATAAAATGATAATGACTCTAATTGGAAAGAGATTGAGTCCTTTTGGGAATCAATTGAAGCGCATAACTTGGGTGGTTCAGATGGATTGGATAGAATCGGTTAGAACATATATAAAAGTCGTCGAAGAAGGCAGTTTTAATCAGGCTGCGCGGCGTTTAAACACGACCAGTTCCGCGGTGAGTAAGCGTATTCACTTTTTGGAGCAACGTATTGGAGTGCAATTATTAAAGCGCACCACGCGATCCATTAGCCAGACGGAAGCGGGCGCAATGTTTTATCAGCGCGGTAAAAGACAATTAGAACAATGGCAGTCTTTGGTGGATGAAACTCGTTCAATCAACCAAGCACCAACGGGATTGTTACGAGTGGGTACAACCCTGGCGCTTGGGTCTAAATTTTTTATGCGTTATGTGGATGATTTTTTGCGTCAATATCCGCACATTAAAGTCCAGCTTATTACCACCATGCCCGGACAGTTGCCTGAATTAAGTTTTGATATTTTTATCGGGCGAGAAATTGAAAATCTCGATACCTTAAGTTTTCGAGCGGCGCCTCTGGTGGATTATCAATCGGGCTTTTACGCCTCACCACTTTATTTGAAAGAACACGGTGCGCCGCAGAATATTGATGAACTGTCTGATTACAATATGCTGATTTGGGGCGAGAAGGTAGAAAGAGAAGTTAGGTTATCCGTGGAAGGGCAACGCTCTAAAAAAGTGCGGTTAACTGGGAATTTTTCGACCACCAACCCTGAAGCATTATTTCACAGTGCTAAGCGCGGCATGGGGATCATTCTTTCTAACCAAGTGATGTTGCAAGAAGAAATTCAACGTGGTGAGTTAGTTCGTATTTTGCCTCATGTGACTTCGGAACATACTCGGGTATATGCGTATTACCCAAAACTAGATTATGAGCATACCCGTACTCAGTTGTTTGTTGATTATTTAAAACAGCGCTTAAAAAGTGAAAAAGATGTATTAGTGGTATAAACCGAGAGTCTTTTTAGCTCTCGGTCATTGATTTATCGTTGTCGGTACTGATCTGTTTAGATAGCTTTAAGCACGATGACTTAAGCTTTAAGAATAGTTTGTAATTCGGTTAAAGAACTGACCGTATAATGCGGCGTGATGTGCTCAACAGTATTCGCGCCGTGAGAATTTAACCAGCAGGTTTCGATACCAAAATTTAACCCACCTAAAATATCAGAATGCAGGTTATCACCCACCATCAGTACCCGTGATTTACATGGATTTCCTATACGCTCGAACGTGTGTTGAAAAATCCCGTGATCAGGTTTCGCAACACCGACTTCTTCTGAAATTACCACGTGCTTAATGTATTTATCCATCCCAGTGCGTTCTAAGCGTATCGCTTGCAGTTCGGTAAAACCATTGGTGATGATGCCAACTTGCGCTTTACCAACTAAGGACTCCATTAATTCTTTAGCGCCGGGTAGTAAGCTGCAAATATCGGCCATTGCTTCAAGAAAAGAAGAGTTCAGATCGACGGTGGTGGTATTGAGTTTTTGTGCCCAAGATTCAAAACGAGTGTGTTTTAATTGCGCCGCAGTAATGTCACCATTTTGATAGTCAACCCAAAGAGGTTTGTTCACGTTTTGGTAGGCGATAAAGTCTTGTTCGGTAAAATCCACGCCTTTACGCGAAAACATTAATTGAATCCCTTTAAATGAATCAAAATGGAAAAGGGTTTCGTCAGCATCAAATAAAATCCAATCATATTTCATGGTTACTCCTTATTTTGGTGACACTAGTGTAACGATTTTTATTTTTGGTGATAAGGGGGTGCTAAGAAATAGCTTACATCCCATAGCGAAAAGGTTTGCCCAATGAAATAAAATCTCGGTGTATTGGCGCGAGAGCATGGGCGTAACCAGAAAGTAGATGCAGAGTGTACTCACATCGAGCAAGAAAGTGTGGGTCGATGATGGTTGACTCTTCGCTTAACAGAGAGTCAACCTCACGAAAGATAAGGTGATCAGGTAAAAAGCAAACATGGTTATTTTTATTGCCTGTCATTCGTAATTCACTGATAGGGTAAACTCCATTGATACTGGCAGAGACACTAACGAGTAAGGCCGGCTTGTGCGCAATCTCTTCATCTGTGGTGAGTAGCAAAAAATTCTTGAGCGCAGGCGTTGCCATTCCATGCCATTCTGGTGTAATAAAAATAAAGGCATCAGATTGAGATAATTGTTGAGCAATGGGTTTCCATTGTTGCCATTCGTCATCGTCATTCCAGACGCCTTCATTCCAAAAAGGTAGAGCCAATTGGTGTAAATCTATGATGTTAATGTCATCAAATTTCGAATGAGCTAATTGTTTTAACACATTCGCGACATTTAAGCTTTGGGACTGTGGTCTTTGGCTACCAGAAATAATAGTGAGTTTCATGGTTAATTCCTTTTATTCAAATAGTTAATGAGTGATGGATTACGGGTTAGAGTGCCGACTGTTTTGATGTTTTATTGCTTAAAATAATTGAAGAGAATATTGCTAGCGCGCCTATTAGTTGGCTTGGTGTAAAAGCTTGCTGTAAAAAAATATAGCCGAGTACACAAGCGGAGACGCTGCTGAGAAAGCCTAAAAATGAAATGGAAATGGCAGGCAACTTTTCTATACCGCGAAACCATAAAAAGTAACCTACAATTGCGCCGATTATGCCTAAATAGAGGTATCCCAATACGTTGGTGAGGCTGATGTCGTTTGGAATACCTTCGACGCTCAAGGCAACTGGAGCAAGAATTAAGCCACCAAATAATAATTGCCAGCCGGTAAAGCCTAATAAACTCATTTCTTCTGGGCGTCCCCATTTTTTAGTTAAGACCACGCCTAGTGCCATGCTCAAGGTTCCCAGCAATGCGATAAAAATACCTGTTCGATTAAGATCTGCATGGTTGTTGAGCACTAATAAACCAATGCCAGTAATGCCGATTATGCCTGCAAGAATATGCTGGGAGGTGAGTGCACTCTTCAGTAAAAATCGACTGAGGACGATCACCATTAATGCTTGGCTTGACATGACTAACGCAGCCATACCGCCGGGTAAATAAGTTGCGGCATAGAAAAGGCAGTAGAAAAATAAGCCGATGTTAAGAAAGCCTAATAGTGCAAGACGAAGCCACCAATGCCCTTTGGGTAAGGTTCGAGTGATCATTATTAATAGTATTCCAGCAGGAAGCGCTCGCATAAGGGCTGCCATTAATGGACTGTTTGTTGGAAGAAATTCGCTAGTAACAATATAGGTGCTTCCCCAAATGATAGGAGCCAGTGCAGTGGTAAGTAGTAGCAGTAATAATCCAATTCTAGACATTATCGTTTCCTTCAATATTTCACTTCTAATGCGCACAGAGTAATCTTTATTGAAAGTAACTCCTGTGAAAGATACTTTCATTAAAGTAATGGATATTTGCATTTTTATCAAGTATCTTTTTTAAAAGTTACTTTTGAGATTTGAATGATGAAAGATTCGGTCGATACAATTTTGCTGCAATGGTTACAAGTTCGCCCCGACCTTGATTGCTCAAGTATGGGCGTGGTTGGTCGTGTTCGACGCACCAGTGAGCAATGGAAAAAAAACATGGAGAGAGTGTTTAAGCTCCATCAATTGAGCTCAATTGAGTTTGATATTCTTGCTACGTTACGTCGGAGCCAAACACCATTGACGCCAACAGAGCTTTATCAAACTCTGATGTTGTCATCGGGAGTGATGAGCACTCGTATTGAATCTTTAGTTCAACGAGGTTTATTACAGCGTCTTGCGAGTGAAGAGGATCGACGCAGCTGCCGAGTGGAATTAACCGAAGAGGGAATGGTTTTAATCGATCTTGTTGTTGTTGAGCATGTCCAGAATATGGAAAGCATGCTGTCACCATTAAATCATAAAGAACGAGATCAGCTGGCTGAGTTGTTGAGAAAATTATCCCAATAAAAATGGCGATATCATTTGTTAATGATATCGCCATTTTTGGTATAGCACTGAAGTGGACAGTTATGGCTACATTAATTGCTCGGCGTATCGGCAGGGTAATGCGTAATATTACCGACTTCGAGTAATGGCGCGACATCTAAGTGTTCCGCATTCATCATCGATGAAATACGTTGCACGGAGGAAACGAGCAAAGATTGCTCCCAAACATCCAAGCTTTGAAAGCGATCAATAAAGTGATCTTGCAAAGGAAGTGGCGCTTTTTCGAGTAGAATTGCACCTTCTTCGGTTAGATAAGCGTGTACTTTTCGTTTGTCTAATTGGCTGCGTTTGCGCTCAACTAGCCCACGTTTTTCGATTCGATCAATAATGGTCGTCGCGGTTGCTTGACTCATATTGGTATTTTTTGAGATCTGTCTAATGGTGACTTCACCACAATCACGAATTGAGCGCATCAAAAGTAGTTGTGGTCCGGTCAAGCCTAATTCTTTGTTGAGCTTTCTGGAATGTAGATCCACGGCGCGGATGATCTGGCGAATCGCTACCAGAACTTCTTCATGTTTGTTCATGTGATGTCCTTCTAGTTAGGAGGAGGAAAGTACCTTATCTATCGTTATTCGAAAAGGAAAATCTGCAAATTGCTGTAATCTACCAGTCACTATAAAGCGACTGTTTGAGAGGAACTACCTTGGTATTTCCAGTTTTTATGAAAATACCAAGGTAGTTTAATCATGAATAAATGGAATATTATTTCGCTGCGGCTTTCGCTTGAGCTATCCATGAATCAAATGTCTTTTGGTGTGCTTTGATCCAACCGTTAGCGTGGGCTTCGATATCCGCAGGTTTGTTTTGACCTTTTCTCATCATAAGATTTTCTTGGCTAATATCGTTTACACTGAGTTTCATAATGGCAAACAGTTTTGCAGCTGCTGGGTTTTCTTCAGCAAATTTCTTATTGGCAACAATACGCATGTTATTTACTTGGAATCCGTAATTGCGACCGTTTGGTAACTCGGTATTTTGCTGTAATCCTTTCGGCATTGAAGAAAATGGCACTTGTAGCCACACCACATCTTTGCCAGGGATTAACTCACCGCTCACCCAATAAGGAACCCAACCATAGTAAAGAATTGATTCACCGTTGTGATAACGAGTAATGGTATCCGCAATTAATGCCGAATAGCTACCTTGCTGATGCGTTACCGTATCTTGCAAACCATAAGCTTTAATTTGGTTATTGATGATGCTTTCTGTTGTCCAGCCCGGTTCACTGCCGGTTAGATCCGCTTTACCATCCCCATTTGAATCAAATAATTTGGCTAATTTAGGGTCTTTTAATTGACCAAGATTGGTGATGTGATATTTATCGGCGGTCTTTTTATCAATCAAATAACCTTGCGCGGCATTAGTGACGTAATTACCCTTTCGATAAAATTTATCATCACCCCCAGAGAGCTCGTATTTGTCTTTATGCTGTGGATCCCAGTTAACGGCTAAATAGGTCGCATCGTTATTAGCGATTGAGGTGAAAGCAACGCTGTAATCAACTTCTTTGCTTGCTCTAACGGTATAACCGAGTGATTCCATTGCTTTGTTTACAATAAGCGTTTGAAAGGTTTCTTCTGCAATGGTGGATTGTACTGGTTGAACGGTAATTCCTTTACCGGGTAATTCTTGTGCTTGAACCGTCGTTACAAATGAAGTACTCAATAAGACACTTGAAAATAGTAAATGAGCAAAAGCTTTCTTCCGTGGGGCATTCATAGTTTATTTTTCTCTTGTAATAAATAATGTATTGAAAGGAATTGTGAGTGGTTTGAGTGCAATAATTGGTGGGTCAAAGTCGGTTAGTTAAATCTTGGTTGAACTTGACCGTAATTTGTATCACTCCTCACCCTAGATACATTGAAAGGAAAGCTGCCAAAGGCCTCTGGCAGCTTAATGTAGAATTGACCGCTTAATATAAATCTATGTTTGTTATTTAGCAGCGGCTTTAGCTTGTTTTATCCAAGCATCAAATTGTTTTTGGTGCGCCTTGATCCAACCGTTAGCGTGGGCTTCGATATCAGCAGGTTTGTTTTGACCTTTTTGCATCATCAAGTTTTCCGCACTGACATCGTTAATGTCCAGTTTCATGATGGCAAATAGTTTTGCAGCAGCTGGGTTTTCTTCAGCAAACTTTTTATTGGCAACAATACGCATGCTGTTCATTTGGAAGCCATAGTTCTTACCATTTGGAAGCGTGGTATCGATATCACTACGATCGCCTGGTAATGAAGAGTGTGGCACTTCTAACCAAACTACATCTTTTCCTGGGACTAATACACCACTCACCCAATATGGCGTCCATGTGTAATACAGGATGGATTCACCATTTTTATAACGAGCAATAGTATCGGCAATGATCGCAGAATAACTACCTTGGTTATTATCAACAGTGGCTTCTAATCCAAAATCTTTCATTTGATGATTAACGACGGGTTCACAACCCCAACCTGGATTACAACCGGTTAAGTCTGCTTTACCGTTATCGTTAGTATCAAACAGTTTGGCAATTTTAGGGTCTTTTAGTTGCTCAATGTTGGTGATGTGATATTTATCGGCAGTTTTCTTATCAATCAAATAACCTTGTGCAGCGCCTGTGATGTATTGGCCTTTACGATAGTATTTGTCATCGCCGCCAGCTTGCTCATATTTGTCTTTATGAAGGGGAGCCCAGTTAACGGCTAGGTAAGTAGCATCGCCATTGGCAATCGATGTGTAACCAACGTTGTAATCGACTTCTTTGGTTGGCTCTACTGTGTAACCAAGAGATTCCATTGCTTTATTTACGATAAGCGTTTGGAATGTTTCTTCGGCAACGGTTGATTGAATTGGTTGAACGGTAATGCCTTTACCCGGCAAATTTTCTGCGTAAGTCGCGGCAGTAAAGGTAAGCGCACTGGCAAATAATGCACCGGTAATCGCTTTTGTCGTTCGTGTTTTTGTCATCCATGTCGTTTTCATACTTTCTCCTAGTTAACTTGTTTACACTTAGTATGTAGATTCATTTTTATGATGAAGATGTCGAAGTGTTTTTACTTGTTAGCTTGTATATCAAAGATGCTGGGCCAGTTTCATACCAGCGAGTTTTCTTATCTCGGGCTGCAACACCTATGGTTTGAGTTAGGCGATCAAGTAAAATAGCTAAGATAACGATGCCTAAACCACCAACCGCTGCAAGGCCCATATCTAATCGACCAATACCACGCAATACCATTTGACCTAAACCACCAACGGCAATCATTGACGCGATAACCACCATTGAGAGTGACAACATTAAGGTTTGGTTAACACCTGCCATTATTGTTGGCGTTGCAAGTGGTAATTGAACTCGGTACAGCATTTGTTTCGGACTCGCACCAAATGAATGACCTGCCTCGATAAGCTCTTCTGGTACTTGTTGAATACCTAAAATAGTTAAACGGACAATAGGCGGTAGGGCGAAAATAATCGTCACCACAACACCAGGTACATTACCGATACCAAACAGCATGACGATTGGCACTAAGTACACAAAAGCCGGTGTGGTTTGCATCGCATCGAGTATTGGGCGAATAATTTTGCCTGCGGTTTCACTTCTGGCGAGCCAAATCCCCATAGGTAAACCAATAAGCAGACAGAAAAAGACCGAGGTAAGTACTAGGGCCAATGTCACCATTGCTTCTGACCATGCACCAATTAAGCCAATTATGGTTAAAGAAATCAGCGTTGAGATCCCCATTTTTCTTCCAGCTAATTGCCATGCAATCAAGGTTAAAATGGCAATCATGACTATCGAAGGTGTTGATACTAAAGCGGTTTGAAAAGAGGTTAAAATAAAGTCAATCGGTACACGTATTGCTTGGAATATCGGGCGTCCATGCATAACAAGCCAATTTAATGAAGTTTCAACCCAGTTATCAAATGGGATCACGGCATCTTTAAATGGATGAGACCAATCAATACTTTGCTGAACATGTTCTGTTGGCGCATTGCTTAACCAGGATGTTGTGCTTTCGGCAGAGCTTGCAGTAGACCAAGGATCTGAGTTGGCTGTGGCATCAACGGTTGTGCTAGCCCAAGGATCGGCTGCCGCTGCTTGGCTAACCGTTTCTGTAATAGTAGTTTCGGTTGTCATAATGATTACTCTCTATCTAATGTTTGCAGTAGGCGCGTTTTGGTTATTACGCCATAATATTGACCTTTTTCATCCACAACAGGGACGGCATAAGGGACATCTGCTACTTTGCTGATTAGCTCGCTGACGGGAGTGTCTATATCCAAAGACAGGGTATCTTTGAGCAATGCTGAGCTTAAAGTCCTTCCTTCTTTTTTGGCGAGAGTTAGAGAGTCTATGGAGACAATGCCTGCATAGATATTGGCTTTGTCGGTGACGATACCGTAGTCACGATCGTGATCCGATAAAATTTGTAGTGCAGCTGCTGGGCCGTCGGTTTCACCTTTCTTGAAGACTGCCGCAGGTTTTTTACGTGCAATATCTTTGGCTGAGTAAACCGATGCTACGTTTACACCACTAAAGAATGATTCAACATAATCATTGGCTGGATTTTGTAATATTTCATCTGGTGTACCGACTTGAACCACCACGCCATCTTGCATAATGGCGATTCGGTCACCAATTCGCATTGCTTCATCTAAATCATGAGAGATGAAAACAATTGTGCGTCGATCATCACTTTGCAGGCGAATGAGTTCATCTTGCATTTCGGTTCGAATTAATGGGTCGAGAGCTGAGAATGCTTCATCCCGCCGGATAATTCATCTGGATAAGATTCGCATTGATTTTCAAGTCCTACTCGAGCTAATGCTTTTCGAGCAGCATCATTACGTTTATCCAACTCAACGCCCGATAATTCAAGACCAAACGCGGCGTTTTGGATGACGCTCATATGTGGCATTAAGGCGAAGTTTTGGAAAACCATACTGATGTTGTTACGACGAACGGTGCGCAGTTCTTTATCGGAAATAACGGCAATATCTTTACCATTTAAATAAACATGGCCTTTGGTTGGTTCAATTAAGCGATTTAACAAGCGAACTAAGGTTGATTTTCCTGAGCCAGATAGACCCATAATAACAAAAATCTCACCTTCATTAATGGAAAGGGAAACATCTTTAACACCAACGGTTAAGCCCGTTTTGTCAAAAATTTGGTCTTTATCGAAACCTTGTTCTAATAATTTAAATGCCTCATCAGGGGATTCTCCGAATACCTTGTAGAGATTTTTTACTTCTAATTTAGTTGTCATGTTTTATTGCATCCTTGACTAAATTTTACAAAATCTGAACGTCATGATTTTGTAAATTGTTTAGTACTCTAACGAATTTTGGTAAGAATTGCAAAAATATGACGATTTCACAGGTAATGAACATCCTGCATTAGACTTCTATGAAAGTGTTTATATATTCCCTAATACATTGAAACTTAGTTATTATTTGTTTGTAATCTCAGCCTTAAATTGAACTATATTCATAAGTTGTTTCGGGCTATGAGCGGGAGATATGATGGGATCAACAAAATATTTAATACTGGTTGGTTTGTGCCGAGGTAAGCTGTTAATGGTTTTACCTTTAAGTTATTCTCGCGTGTTATTTCTGTTTTGATTTGAATTGCGTTATAGCCTAAATGAATGGCGAATCATGTTGAATTATTCACCTTCACTTTTTAAATAATGAAGGTGGATATTATTACTTAGGTTGTTGTGCACATGCCATTCTAATTCTTTCGGCCGGTGCTCTTAATTGCGTGATTAGATACTGTTTGAACACCTCTTCATAAGGTTGTTCAGATATAGCCTTTTGCATACATAGTATCCAGGCTTCACTCTCTTCATCACCAATGGGTAAATGTCTATGCGCCGACGGTATATTTATGGACCCATAAGTCTCAGTGTACAATCTAGGGCCGCCTAACCAACCCGATAAAAAATAAGCCAGCTTTGTTTGCGATGAGGTTAAATCATCACTGTGCATATCGCGTATAACCTTTGCTTCTGGCAGTGTATCCATAAAGCCGTAAAACGCCTCAACGAGCTTAATTAACCCTGAAATCTCTCCTGCCGCTTTATACGAACAATCTCCGATACCATATTGACGTTCTTTTGAATTCATTTTATTCCAGCTGCCTATCCTTAATTGAATAATCTAAACTGTATCATTGTCCGCCGCGCAGCAAAAATAAAAATGCACGTCATACAAAAATGACGTGCATTTGATTGTCGATATTTTTGCTAACGACTAAAGGTTACACACTTTTTCCCAGCTACTGTCACTACCCGGAGTCGAAGCTGTCCACCAATTTGCTTGATAGATGACACCATTATTAATGACCTTATCACCCTGATTAGCATGATCGTTTTGTGGGAGAGTTGGATACGTTACCAAGCCAGTACCATCGCAACTTGCACTGCCGCCACCATTATCGCCACCACCATTATTCACGGATAAATCGGCGACTGGAAAGTCAGGGTGCTCAAACTTAAAGCTGTAGTCGATACCATTGATATTGACGGTATAATTGGCAGGGCCTGAAATTGGTAGGTAATACACCATATCCAACTCGTAGGCTTCACCAGCCGGCAAGCTTTTCCATGCAGGTAAAGTAAAGGCAACACGATGCATCACGCCATCTAAACCACCAATGTTATCGGCGCGAGTATGACCAGAGCTAATGACAGCTAAACCGCCACCGGATTGATCTTTAGCGTTATCTGGCGCAGAAGTTGGAATATCGAACTGGAATTCGGTTCCACCTGGAATATCTTGGCCTGTGTTGTTGGTAAAGGTGATTTTTGGATTAATTGGGTAGTTTTGATCGCCCACTTTAAATCCGCCAATACTCACACTAATATCCACCACTTGTTCTGGCATTGCGCTGGTGGCGACTTTATTACCGTAAGGCGCTGCGGATTTGAACTCATCATAAATGGCTTTGGTCATGGTGTTACCCATGTGATATTCGCCATTACCAGAAGCACAGGCTTGTTCAGTTGAATCAACGGTGGTTCGCTTGCCGTTTGCATTTAACACATAACAGCTATAATCGCCCGCCAGTTCCCAGAACATTATACCACCAATCCCTTGGTCGATAACGTAATCAGCTTTGGTGATGATCGATTCTTTATCTTCGGTTGATAAGAAGACTTTTTTATCTTCATTCCATAACCAAGGTGCGACCGCAACACTGTCGTAATAACGAGTGTAAGAACCGGTTAAAGCATCTTCTGGATTGGTGTCTGGGTGTAAAGCATAAGCATCGGCATACGATCCCCAAATGCCTTTTTCGAGATTTTTGGCATGCCACATTGGGTTCGAACCTGCACCCATTTCATTGCCTTTTGGATCGGTGTCGTGCCACATGTTGTCGATACCTACCGCGCCATGACCACAGTTGTTTTTCTCTCCTTCACCTGTGCCAGCATCACATTGAGTTTGATCGGGTAATGCTGCACGACCCCATAAACCATGATCGCCGCCAGTCACGCCTTGCCAGCCGCGAGTATAATAAGGCACGCCAATATTGATTCGTCCCGCCGACATAGAGCCGCGGAAGAAGTGATATGCCCAATCGGTGTTTAGATAACCAATGCCGCCATAGGCAGCCGTACCATAAACGTTCCACTGTGCAAGCTCTGAGTCTTTACCAGTATCGTATAAAGCCGCATTGTGACCAACGTGATCATTCCAAGCACCATGCAAGTCGTAAGACATAATATTGACATAATCGAGATACTTGGTGACGTTAAAGGTTTCCATGCCACGTAATAAATAGCCTGAAGATGGTGCGGCGATGGTTAACATATAGTATTGATCGTCAGCCGCCGATGCTTCATCTACTTTTTCTCGTAGCACTTTCATTAGTTCTTGATAAGAAGCCCATAAATGCGCACGACGCGGCTCCATAATGTCTTTATCAAGTGGATTGCCAGCGCCAGCCATTGAGGTTGGGTATTCGTAATCGATGTCAATACCATCAAACTTATACTTTCTGATTAACTCAACTGCCGACTGAGCAAATTTTTCAATCGCGGTATGGTTAATCGAACCATCGGCATTGGTGGTCATGGTATAGAAACCACCATCATCAACACGAGAGCCATCATCAGCAAAGTGACCGCCTGTTTCGGCCCAACCACCAATCGATATCAGGGTTTTTACGCCATAACGTTTTTTGTAAGTAGCCAGTGCTCCGAAGTGGCCTTTGAAGCCTAACTCGGGATCCACATCCACACCCAGCCATGTTTTATTAACCGCGGCATTGTTTGGATCATTAACATCACCAATGTTGACTTTGCCATCAGCACCAATACTGACGAAAGCGTAGTTAATATGTGTTAATTGATCCCATGGAATGTCTTTTACTAAGTAAGCGGCTTGTGGATCATCGCCCGATCGCCAACTGGTAAAGCAGCCTATAACACGGCGAGGGTGATCGGCTCCCATGATCTCGCGACCGTCTTCATCATAAGCATCACAATAAGGAACGTTGACACCTTCGGTTTGATATAAACCATCGGGACGACAAGAGTTGGTGGTGGGTAAATCACTTAATACTTTTAAAGAAACGGCAGAGGAATCGGTTGTCGCTCCTTTGTTGTCCGTAGCTTTAGCAAATACGGCTAAAGTTCCTGCTTTGGTGGTGGTGTAATCAAGAGTGTAAGGAGCAGAAGCAACCGTACCCACCAAAGAACCTGCAACGTAGAAATCGACTTTATCAACCGTGCCATCGCTGTCTGCCGCACTAGCGGTCAATGTGACCATTTCACCCACATTAACGCTTGTTGCTGAAAGAGCCGCAGAAACGGTTGGCGCTTGGTTGCCATCGGTTTGCGCGGTTTTAACATCGACAGTCACACTACTTTGAGTACTCTGTGCGCCTTCATTATCGTATGCAATAGAGCTAAAGCTATGTAAACCTGAAATAGCGGTCCAACTTGCTTTATAAGGTGCGGTGGTCGCTTGTGCCACAATTGAACCATCGACTAGAAATTCAACACGAACAATACTGCCATCAGTATCATTGGCGTTAGCCGCTAGTGTTACAATGTCGCCTTCGGTAATATCCGCTGTTGCTAATGGCGCTGTAAGATCTGATGTCGGTACTTCATTAGTGATAACGTCACTAGAGCAAGTGTCAACTAATGCCCAAGCTCCCCATTCACCCGCCTCTATAGGACTATTGCCTTGAGTCCAATATTTCGCACTGTATACACTGCTATCTTGTTGTACTTTATCTCCGCCATTATAAATTGAGCTCGAATTCCACTCTTCTAGCGAACTACAATCGGCCGCCGCATAGCTTCCGAATGCCATGATGCAGCCTATGGTTAAGGTACTTAGCCGAAAGGCATTTTTACCAAACTGAGTTTGCGTTATTTCCATATTAAATCATCCTTAACATATTGTTTTTACTTATTGTATGGATAGCTATTATTCAAGTTATAGACTTAAGTTCTCGCGCAAAACAACTGTAGGATAATTTATATAATTCACACTTAAATATTGTGATAATTCAATAGTGACTCGGAAAAATTAGCTTATGACATGCAAAAAATTACAACAGTTTGTAGAAGTAATCGGTTTTTTAGTTATCTTGACATTTCAATAACATAAGAGGCAGTTTTAAAGTATTTTTTTTGATCCGTTAAATAAATAATGGCTCATTGGATTGACGTGACTTTATAAACCTTTACCCTGTATCCGCTCAACTTATGGCTGATCATTTTTTTGTTATTTATTTATATGATCGGGTGACTGAAACAGTTGTAAGTGATCGCGACCTGTTTGAAAGGGATAGCAGCAGGTGTAAATACATCTTTGTTATGGTTTGAGCCATGCAGAGAAAAATGGAGTCAGAATGTCTGATTTAACCAACTCCCTAGAGACAACTTCACAAAATCCTCAATTACAAGAAGCGGCCCCATCCACATCCGATAAATTAGGTCTCACCAATCCTGCATTTTGGTATAGCGGTGGTTTTATTGCCCTTTTTGTCGTACTTGCCTTATTTGATGGTCAAGTATTATCCAGCCTGGTTAATACTGGCTTTGCTTGGTCAGTAGCGGTCTTTGGGCCTTTTTGGCAAGTTCTTTTATTACTTACTTTTCTTATTGGATTGGCTTTAGCTGCTGGGCGTACTGGGCGTGTAATCCTTGGTGGAGTGGATACACCAGAACTGCCTAATTTTCGTTGGATGTCGATTCTTTTTTGTACTCTACTTGCTGGCGGAGGTGTATTTTGGGCGGCGGCTGAACCTATCGCACACTTTGTCAACGCACCTCCAGTTTATGCTGCCACCGATGATATTCAGCAACTAGCGATTAATGCGCTTTCGCAATCCTTTATGCATTGGGGTTTTTTAGCGTGGGCGATTGTGGGTAGTTTAACGACAATTGTGGTAATGCACCTTCACTATGATAAAGGCTTACCTCTAAAACCTCGAAGTTTACTTTATCCCGTCTTAGGTGAAAGAGCGCTCTATGGGCATACTGGTGCCTTAATCGATGCTTGCTGCATTATTGCGGTCGCGGCAGGCACAATTGGTCCAATTGGTTTCCTTGGGTTGCAAATTAGTTACGCTTTAAATGAATTGTTTAACGTGCCTGATGGTTTCACTACCCAGATGATCATCGTACTGTTTGCTATAGCTTTGTATACCCTTTCTGCATTGAGTGGTTTAAATCGCGGAATGCAAATGATCAGCCGTTATAATGTTATTTTAGCGGCTGGATTAATGATCTACATTTTAATCTTTGGTCCTACCAACTTCATTTTCAATGGTTATATTCAAGGCGTTGGAACCATGATTGATAATTTCATTCCCATGGCGACTTATCGTGGTGATGAAGGATGGTTAAGCGGCTGGACGGTCTTTTTTTGGGGATGGTTTTTAGGCTATGGGCCTATGATGGCCATTTTCATTGCTCGTATTTCTCGCGGTCGTTCGATTCGTCAATTAATTTGTACCATAAGTTTAGTGGCGCCATTAGTAACGTGTTTTTGGTTCACTATTATTGGTGGCAGCGGGTTGGCATTTGAGATCGCTAATCCGGGCAGTGTCAGTGCGGCATTTGAAGGCTTTAACCTTCCAGGTGCATTATTTGCGATTACTCAACAATTTCCAATGCCAATTCTAATTTCGATTTTATTTATTGTATTGACGACGGTATTTATTGTGACGACAGGTGACTCAATGACTTACACCATCAGTGTTGTGATCAGCGGAGAAACAGAGCCTAACGCGATTATTAGAACCTTTTGGGGAGTCATGATGGGCGTGACAGCTATTATTTTGATTTCACTTGGTGAGGGTGGAATTTCGGCGTTGCAATCATTTATTGTGATCACGGCGGTGCCAGTATCGTTTATATTATTACCGTCATTGTGGAATGCACCACAAATTGCAATGAAAATGGCAAAAGAGCAGGGCTTTGATTAATCGATCATATTGATGACATAAAAAATAAAACCAACCTTCGGGTTGGTTTTTTTCTATTAAAAAAAGCTTTCAATAGCTAGGCGTTATAAATATTGACACCTAGCCAATGTCAACGGATTACGATTTTGTTAGCCGAGGCTTAAAGGTAATTAAGCGTGGTAATAATAAACCTGCAATCACAACAGCAACCCCGACGAGTTGTAATTGCGTCACGCTTTGTCCCATTAGAAATGAAGTAAACAAAGCAAATACAGGTACAAAATTAAAGAATAATGAGGCATTGGCTGAGCCTAGTTGGCGTACGCCATTTAACCATAATAAATAACCCGCTACCGTGCCAAAGAGTCCGATGTAAATTATCTCGGTCATGCCTACGGTTGTGCTATTCATGAACTCATCAAAAGGGTGAACGTCAGGGGTCATTAAGCACATGACTCCAATCACCACTGCGCCACTGACCATACCGACAAAGGTGTATGGAATCACTGGCATCCAACGACTGATCCCTTGGCTGCAATAAGTATATAGACTCCACGCGAGCATTCCGGTAAAAATAAGTTTATCACCATGATTAAGCTGCATATCCAGCAATGTTTCTAAGTGTCCATTAGTGATCACGAGCATGACACCCGACAAACTGACCAATAAACTAAAACATTGTGCGGCGGTTGGCAGAATACGCTTTGCAATACAAGCGATCAGTGATGTCATTAATGGACTGAGCGCCATAATGAGTGAACCATTAGCAGCGCTGGTATAAGTTAGCCCTGTAAATAGGCCGAGATTTAAGCCTCCAACGCCAACGGCGCTTACTGCCACAGCCCAAACCCATTGTTTAGTCGTTAATATAATTTTTGGACCACGAATCATTTTTATATATACCGCTAGGCAGACCGCGGCAATCGTAAAGCGCCAAAAAACCAACGTAAAAGCATGCACTTCATTTAAAGCATTTTTACCGAGAGGAAAGGTGCTTCCCCAAAAAAAAGCACACAGAACTAAAAGTAGCACGGCTTTAGTGGTGGTTGAAAAGTTCATATTATTCCATCTTACTTGTTAAAAACGTGTCACTAGTGTATTAGTTTCAATAATTAGATAAACAGGCAAAAATAAGATGGTAAATCCTATATATGAAATCTAACTATTCACTTGATGACCTACATTATTTTTGTACTGTAGCACGTTTAAAAAGCTTTAAAGCCGCGGCAGAAAGTTTATCCATGCCACTTTCTACTTTGAGCCGCCGTATTCGTCAATTAGAGCAGGACTTACAACTTAGGCTATTAAACCGAGATGCACATCGAGTATCACTTACGCATACAGGAGAGCTGTATTTCCAGAGAGCCCATGATTTATTCGATGAACTGAGTGATATTGGTGAAGATCTACACAGTGAGAAATATCAGCCCAAAGGTAAGGTTCGGATTAGCGCCCCAATCAATGCTGGCTCTCAGTTCTTACGTGAGATTTTTTATGATTTTTTATTGGAATATCCTGATATTCAATTGGATTTACATTTTTCTAATATTTTAATTGATATTGAACAAGAAGGGATGGATGTGGTTTTTAGAGTGGGGAATCCTGTTGTGGACAATTGGATTGCTCGGCCATTAAAGGATATCCATTTTATTTTGTGCGCATGTCCCAACTATGGCACCAACGCAATAACGCATCCGACGGATTTGTGCGGTAAACCGGTGATCATTTGCCATCCGATGTCTATTTGGCAGTTAGTCAATGTAGCCACTCAGCAAGAATATGATTTTCAAGCTACTCACGGTATCCGATTAGAAGTAGATGAAATTCAAATGTTGACTCATGGCGTCAAAAAAGGTCTAGGTATCGGCTATATTCCAGATTATTTTGCGCATCCAATGATAGCAAATAATGAACTGAGTCGAGTCTTACCAGAATGGCGCAGTAAGGTGAGAACGCTATTTATGCTGTACCGTGATCGAGATAACTTACCAATGCGAGTGCGGTTATTTGTTGAGTATGTGGTTACGCGTTTTGATGAAATGAAATAAAAACCTTATCGGATCTTATCGTTTAATTAATACTCACTAAATCAACGCTGATTTTACCTATGATGATAAATAAAAAGCTCGGGTATGGATTGATCCCAATACACGAGCTTTTTATATCAATATTCTGTTAATGATAAAACATCACCTAATCGCTTTTATTTTACCAACCATTCAATCTGTTCATTGGCTCTAATTGGCACGACAACATCGTCGCCAAAAGGCATCGTTGCAGGAACAGACCATGATGATTTTTCAATCGTGATGGTGTCGCTATTACGCGCGATATTATAGAAATCAGGGCCATTATGGCTAGCAAACGCTTCTAGATTCTCAATCTTGCCCTCTTTATCAAATACTTCAGCGTAAAGTTCAATTGAAGCATGCGCGGTATAGGATCCAGCACAACCACAAGCGGTTTCTTTTTTGCCCTGAGCGTGAGGGGCAGAGTCGGTACCGATGAAGAATTTCTTATTGCCGCTGGTGGCAGCTTCTATTAATGCTTGTTGATGAGAACCACGCTTCAAAATTGGTAAGCAATAAAAGTGAGGACGGATACCGCCCACGAGCATGTGATTACGGTTGAATAATAAGTGGTGCGCAGTAATGGTGGCTGCCACGTTATCGCCCGCATTTTTAACAAACTCAACGGCGTTGCTGGTGGTAATGTGCTCTAACACGATTTTTAAATGTGGAAAATCATTAACGATTGGTGCAAGAACGGTACTTAAGAATATTTCTTCACGATCAAAAATATCCACATCGTGAGCCGTCACTTCACCATGGATAAGTAATAACATGCCAATTTCAGCCATTGCTTCTAAGACAGGATATATTTTCTGCGCTGAGGTAACACCAGAGTCAGAATTGGTGGTCGCGCCAGCAGGGTAGAGTTTACAAGCAACTACTTTGCCAGAAGCGTGTGCGGTGCGAACATCCTCAGCGGTAGTATTATCGGTTAAATACAGCGCCATTAATGGTTCAAATGAATGATGACTATAGTTATGCGCCATAATGCGTTCGCGATATTCAAGTGCCATATCTAAATTGGTCACAGGTGGAATCGTATTGGGCATGATCAACGCTCGACCATTGTAACGGCTGATATCTTTTACGGTATTGGCTAGTGCATCTCCATCGCGTAAATGAACATGCCAATCGTCAGGACGGGTAATGGTTAGAGTTGTCATGAATTTCTACCTTTATTTATGAGCTAATTTCTGATGCTAAATGCTTATGGGTAAAGTCGTACGCAAACGCTTTCGTTTGGTGCGAATAATAGAGGAAATAGCTCTGATTTTCACCTGATCTTTTATTGAGATTTCTGATAACATTCTATCAATAGCATAAAAAGGAATTGGAGTGGAAATGAGCAAGGCTGAATTGGAAAGAAAACTCGCTAAGATTGAAGCGACACTTGGTTTTGATGATAAGGATGGCCTAGATGAATATACTCCCGCTTTACTCTCTCAAATTAATGTTTATCCAGTAAAATCGATTACAGGGATTGAACTGTCGTCATCTTGGGTTGAAAAACAAGGTTTAAGCTTTGATCGTCGTTTTATGGTGGCCGATATGAATGGCAGGATGATCACCGCTCGTGAAAACAATCAAATGGTGCGGGTAAAATCGGCTCTGCAATCCAATGGTTTAGTATTAACCTACCCAGAAGCAAAACCATTGCATGTGAAATTTACCGATTGCTCAATGGCAGAGGTGACGTGTCAAGTATGGGGCGATGAGTTTCAAGCTTATGCAACGTCAGAAGAAGCCAATCAATGGTTTAGTTTTATTATTGGTAAAAAAGTACAGTTATTGTTTACGGGTGAGCAATCGAACCGTCAGCGAGAAAAAATTCAAACCAATGTGAGCTTTGCTGATGGTTACCCATTGTTATTGATAAGCCAAGCCTCTCTTGATGAATTAAACCAACGTTGTCTAGATAAAGGAAGCACTGTGCAACACAGCATGGCTCAATTTAGACCTAATATTGTGGTGTCCGATACGAAAGCTTTTGCTGAAGATGGATGGAAACGTATTCGTATTGGTGAAGTTGAATTTGAAATCGTGAAATCTTGTATGCGTTGCGTACTGACCACGGTTAACCCTAAAACGGCGATGCGCAGCGAACAAAATGAGCCCCTTAAAACGTTATCTACTTTCCGTGCTGATGAAGAGGGGGGTATTTATTTTGGCCAAAATGTGATCGCTAAAAATGAAGGTATGATCCGTGCGGGTGATGTGGTGGAAGTGCTCGAAACCAAAGAAAAACAGTTCTACCAAGACACCAGTGAGGATGTGGTAGAAGTTGAGCCTGTAAAAACCATTATGATTAGCATCGATGGTAATTTATTTGAAGGTGATAACCAATCAACCTTATTAGAACAAGCCGAAAAAGCAGGGTTTGCGATCGCCAATAGTTGTCGTTCTGGTTTTTGTGGAACCTGTAAAATGACATTAGAGTCGGGCAAGGTCGATCAGCCTGATATGCCGGCTTTATTTCCAGGTGAAATCGATGAAGGTAAAGTGCTTGCGTGTTGCTGCGTTCCTAAGTCAGATGTCGAATTAGTCAGTTAGTTTATTCGTTATTGCCAATAATCAACCGTCGTTAATTTGAGCTTTAACGATGGTTTTTTATTGCTTTATGGGTTACCCGATGAGAGTGAATGCGTTCGCTTTTTTTGTGAAATTAAGTTACATTTCCGCCTGCGTTTTTGAACTCTTTTGACCTAAGTTGTCTTAGTTGGTCACTCTTGGTGAATTCATGCGTATTTTACAGGCTTGTTTCTGCCAAATTTTTTTCCATTCTCTGCCTTGTTTTACTACTAAGGTAATGAATTATAAACACTTATATTATGCCTAAACTACGATTATCACAATTACGTCAACATCCTTTATTTCCCCGTATGATTCAAATTATCATCGGTTTAGTTTTCCTTTGGTTCTTATATGCCATTTTTTCGGGAACCAGTGATGGACGAAAATCAGTGGATATGGATATGGAGAAAGTGTTAGCCAAAGAGCAGGAAGCGGTGGCTAAAACCAAGCCGATTAGACCACTAGAAAATGCGCCTTTATTCTCTTATCAAATTCAAAGTGGGGATAATTTAAGCAGTATTTTTGTTCGTTTAGGTGTGCCCTATGGTGACATGCTTAGCGTTATGGATACCGACCAAAACCACCTCACGTTAGATACATTACGACCGGGTAATACATTAAAAATTTGGATGGATGAAGATCAAAAGCATCTCACTAAACTAGAAGTGGAATTCACTATTGCCAATAAAGTGGTGTTTACTCGTAATGATGATGCGAGTTATACCTTTGATGAAGTTATCCTTGATGGTGAGTGGAAGACATACCCATTAGTGGGTGAGATTCAAGGCAGTTTTTCAACTTCAGTCTATCAAGTTGGTGTGTCAGGTCGAGAAATTGCCAATATCACTCAAATCTTAAAAGATAAACTTAACTTTGGACGTGATTTACGCGCTGGAGATAAGTTTGAAATTTTGCAAAAACGTCAGTTTATTGATGGGGTTGCCAGCGGTAGTCGAGAAATTGATGCGATTCGAATTTATAATCGTGGCAGTGTGATCAGTGCGTATTTACATACAGATGGTCAATATTACGATAGCCATGGTGATAGCTTACAGCGTGCATTTTTACGCTGGCCGACTAAAATACATTATCGTATTAGTTCGCCGTTTGATGCCCACCGTTTGCATCCAGTCACGCATCGTTTAGCACCGCATAATGGTACCGATATAGCATCACCTAGTGGCACTGATGTATTTGCGACGGGGGATGGTATTGTGACTATGACCACCAATCATCCCTATGCTGGTAAATATGTATCTATCCAACATGGGGCAACCTATTCGACTCGTTATTTACACCTGAGCAAAATATTAGTGCGTAAAGGGCAGGTCGTGCATCGTGGACAATTGATTGCTAAATCGGGCGCAACAGGGCGGGTAACTGGTCCTCATTTGCATTATGAGTTCATTATTCGCAATCACCCGGTGAATTTTTTAACGGCAAAAATCCCGATGGCAACATCGATTTCTAAGAAAGATAAAGCCGCGTTTAATGCCAATGTAAAACAAATAGATGAAGAATTTAAGCAAGCAAAAGAGATAGCAAAACAGGAAGATAAGTCGGCCGAAAACCAGTCGAGTTAAGTCATAAACATAAGGCAAGTGAATGAATCTCACTTGCCTTTTTCATTTTAAATGGATTGAAAATGAAAAATTTAACGACCCCGCCTTTAACATCCCAATCTTTAGAATCAGAGCCAACGTCAGATGAAGGATTACAGCATCGCACCGATATAAAACATAAATATAGCTGGCAAAACCCGCAAACTTTTTTGTTATTGGTTTCGATTGTCGTTCCGATTGCTTTTGCTAGCTGGCAAGCACTGCTGAATAACTTTGTCATTGAAAAAGCCGCGTTCACTGGTGCCGATATTGGTTTGTTGCAAAGTGTACGTGAAATCCCGGGTTTCTTAGCGTTTACGGTTGTCTTTGTGCTGCTATTTATTCGTGAACAGAAGTTTATGATCGTGGCATTAGCGATGCTTTCTGTTGGCGTTGCTATTACGGGGTTTTTCCCATCTGTATTGGGTTTATTGCTTACGACATTATTGATGTCTACTGGTTTTCATTACTTTGAAACCTTAAAGCAGTCTTTGTCTCTACAATGGCTATCAAAAGAAGAAGCACCAGAATTTTTAGGCAAATTAATTGCCGTTGGTGCGTTAGCTTCATTGCTTACTTATGGCGCATTGTGGAGCATGCTAGAAATCTTCAAATTAGATTACTGGCATATCTATTTGATCACTGGCAGCGTGGCATTGGCAGTGACTGTATTTATGGCGCTTGCTTTTCCTCAATTTGAATCGACAACCATTCAAAATAAGAACTTAGTATTACGCAAACGTTATTGGTTATATTACGCCCTAACGTTTATGAGTGGCGCGCGTCGTCAGATTTTTACCGTATTTGCGGGCTTTTTGATGGTTGAGAAATTTCACTATTCCGCTGCCGATATTACGTTATTATTTTTAGTCAACTATGTATTTAATTTCTTGTTCGCTAAAAAAATTGGCCGCTTTATTGGTGTGGTCGGTGAGCGTAAAGCGTTGATCTTTGAATATATTGGCTTGATCTTAGTCTTTGTTGGCTATGCGTTGGTTCATAATGCTCATTTAGCGGCCGGTTTGTATGTTATTGATCATTTATTCTTTGCTTTAGCATTAGCGGTAAAAACATACTTTCAAAAGATAGCGGATCCAAAAGATATGGCATCAACGGCGGGCGTATCATTTACCATTAATCATATTGCAGCGGTCATTATTCCAGTTAGTTTTGGTTTACTGTGGCTCCAGTCTCCCGCGGCAGTATTTTATATCGGAGCAGCAATGGCAGCAGTTTCATTATTGCTCGCTTTTAATGTTCCATCTAAACCAAGTATTAATAATGAAGTATGCCTGTTTCGATGGGGAAAGAAATCTGATTAGTCTTTACTAGTAATCAAGACTTAGTGGCGGGCTAAAAATAACAAGGCCGAACAG
Source organism: Vibrio hibernica (assembly GCF_015223435.1). Taxonomy (GTDB): domain Bacteria; phylum Pseudomonadota; class Gammaproteobacteria; order Enterobacterales; family Vibrionaceae; genus Vibrio; species Vibrio hibernica. The sequence continues at coordinate 90,331 of NZ_VHKO01000004.1, read as the reverse complement.
ATAATAGTTTCTGTTCGGCCTTATTGTTTACTAGATATTGTGAATCTATTTATTCGTCCAATCTGGTTGAAAGGTATTGCTTTTAGGTCTAATCACAACACTGCCCGCGAGCTTGTCGTGAAAGCCTTGTTTTTTACTATCAAATGCTACCCATATGAAACCTAAAAAGAACAAGAATGTAGAAACAAAATACCCTAAATAACGAATAATCGATTGTGGGGTCGTTAGTGGTAAACCTGTCTTTGCATCAACTACTTTTGCTTTGATCAACATTTTTCCCGGTGTGGCTGAGCGGTAACGCCAAAATAAAACGGTAATGATCAGCAGAGGTAAATAACTCCATAATGAACCTTGAGGTAAGATATTTGACCACGAGGTACTAAAAGAGTGAAAGCTTCCCATGTCATTTTCGACCGAGTAACTTTCAACATTATTGAACATACTGCCAAGAGGTAATAAAAGTAATAGGCAAGAATAAAGAACCGTATCGACGAGGCTGGCTCCAACGCGAGCCCAAAAACCGACATATTCATACTCAATAGGTGTTCCGAGTGGGTTGTTAAAATTAACCATGTTGATCCCTAAATTCTAAATAGATTATAAATAACTAACGAATGCCGATAATACGCCGATAAGTCCACCAAACACACCACCCCAAACGACCAGCCATCCCAAATGTTGCTTAATCATGGTCTGTACCATTTCTTTTACCATTTTAGGTGTTAGTTCATTAAGTCTTTGGTCGATTATGTTTTCAATTTTAGAGCCAATGTCACCTAGCATTGATTGGCTGTGCAATTGTTCTTGAATGGCTTGCTGTATTTGCTCACTCTGGCTGAGTTCAATAATAGATTGCTGCATTTTTTCTATGAATGGTTGCTTGAGTGGTTGCAGTGCTTCCGGACCACCAAACATTGCCAGCATTGTGCCAAATGATGAGTTTACAATAACTTCAGTCAATGAATCAAAAGTAGGCGCTAAATCGATTTTCTTAATAATAGGTTCAAGAGCTAAGCCTTTACCCTGAGACATCTCACTACGAACAAAGTTCTCAATATTTCCTTGAGCGAAAAACTCCGTCATCATTAGGTGTTTAATCGCCGCTTTAAATTCTTCAAAACGTGCAGGGATAACACCAGATCCATATAAACCGGGTATTTTCTCAAATAACATGTGGATCGCTAACCAGTTGGTGATTGCACCAGAAAATGCAAATAGGCCAGCATAAAAAATGGTGGTTTGCTGAGTAATATAACCAATAGCAAGCAATATTAAAGAAATGAGGTTAGCGATAAGGCTTTTATTCATGATGTCTACTTTGTTGGAGTTGATGAATATCTAAGAAAATAGGTAATAAAAAAGATGATAACTTGGGAAAGTATCATCTTTTTAAGAAAGCGTTCAATGTCGATATATTAGATCATGCAGATATTAGAATTCGATTGGAGAAAAGCCCGTCATGACTTCTAAATTCAATTGTTTGCCAATTTTAGTGATAGGGTGAACAATAATGAGACCTTTCACTGATTTTTTCAAACTGCCTTGATCGGCTTGCTCTGCTTTGGTCAACTCACGAATAAATGGCATCGCTAATAATGCTTTACGCTCTTTATTAAGGTCAAAGCTGTCTTTGTGATTCATCTGCGCTAGCTTTTTGCTGATTTGTTTGATTTCAGTTTCAAATTGAAAAATCATCGCTTTATCTGCGCGTTTTTGTGCCGCTTCTAACTTATGACGGCATTTATCGAGTCGGTTATTTAGTTGTTGTTTTTCATCATTTTGGCTCATATATACACCAGTCAAGTTATCACAAATACAAAGGGCGCAGATTGTAGCATAAGCGATGGCGTTCACCTATTGTTACTTGGAGGGTTTAAATGGGATCTTTGACGGTTATAATAAAGAAAATATAGATGAAATAATCAGAGTAAAACAATGAACGAAATCTTTTTTGCGGGTGGTTGCTTGTGGGGGGTGCAGGAGTTTATGCGTCATTTACCTGGCGTGTTGATGACAGAAGCGGGCCGAGCGAATGGGCAGAATCATGATACACAAGGGGACTACGACGGTTATGCTGAATGTGTTCGGGTTCAGTTTGATCCGAACCAAGTTTCTATGTATCAGTTGATGGACTATTTTTTTGAAATTATTGATCCTTATAGTCTTAATCAGCAAGGGGAAGATGTGGGTGAAAAATATCGAACTGGGGTTTATAGCTGTGATGATGCAATCTTATCGATCGTAGAGCAATACATTGCTCAACGTAGTGATGCGGATAAAATTGCGGTAGAAGTCATGCCGCTATCAAATTATGTGAAAAGTGATGATGATCATCAAGACCGGTTGACTTTACATCCTAATGATTATTGTCATATTCCGTTTGATCTTTTACATAAATACCGACAATAACGAAATCATTTCTAGCTTGGTAAAAATAAGAAAAGCCCCCGACATTTAAATGCAGGGGGCTATGGTCTTACTCGCAGCAATCCAGCTACTTTTTATGCTCCATGCATCAAATCCTTGATAGTTTGCTTATCCTAAGCTTATCCATTATCTCGCATCCTAGCGGTGTCCAATTATATTCCGTATAAGCTAATCTTCCTGAGTAGCATTCATCACTTGTTCCCTGAGCGGTGTCCTTTCCTCAATCTTGAGGTGTCCATAAATCCATTTTAAGTTACGTCCTGTAACTTAGTTGTATCCGTTCGTTGTCCTGCATCCTGCTGACCGCCAACCTTAGCGGTCCAATTCCTATTTGTTTAAAACAAGCTTGCTAGCTTTCGATAAGATTAATCCTACGTGATTTTAAATTTGTCTCAAGATAGATCAATAAGAAAAACTAAGTATGAATCATTATATAAAATAAAACCCCATTAAATATCAATAATTTAATGGGGTTTATGCCGTGTTTATCTTGTATGAAAACGTCTTATCTTACAAAAAGCGTAAGCGATCTCTTACATGGATATACGCACTCAGCTTATGTTAGTCAGCTTTAGTTCGAACTAAAGTTGCTGCCATTGTTTTTAGGGTTGCGTCGCGGTGCTGGCTTTGCGCCATTTGCCGGGCCTGAACGAGGAGAGCTATTTGGGCGAGTTGCACTTGTGCCTATATTACTTGCGCCTGTATTGTTTGAACGAGCATTATTTGGACGAGGTGCATCTGAACGTGAGCCTGATGCTTGCGCTCCATCAGTACTTGCTGTTGCCGGTTTAGCAGTGCCAGTATGACGACGGTTTTTGCTGACAGGTTTGTGGCCACGGGCATTATCGCTTGAGCGTTGCCCGTCACTGTGCCCAGTACGTGCACTTGGTTTTTTCGGTTTCTTCGGCTTCATCGGACGCATATCTAGATTCGATGCAGGCAGTGTATTGACGACTTTGAAGCCTTCAAGTTCCATACGTGGTAGGACTTGCTTGATTAAGCGCTCAATCGAGAACAGATCGTGTACTTCGTCGATACAAACTAAAGAAATCGCTTTACCTGTGGCGCCAGCACGACCAGTACGACCAATACGGTGAACATAATCTTCAGATACATGAGGTAAATCGAAGTTGACCACTTGAGGCAGTTGAGCAATATCGATACCGCGAGCGGCGATATCGGTAGCGACTAATACTCGAATTTCACCTGTTTTGAAGTTTTCTAATGCTTTGGTACGTGCGCCTTGGCTCTTGTTGCCATGAATAGCGGCAGATGTAATGCCTCTTTCATCTAAGAAACGGCTTAAACGGTTGGCACCATGTTTAGTTTTGCTAAAGACCAATACTTGTTGCCAATCATTATCTTCAATCAGTTTTAATAGCATCGGTGCTTTTTGTTTCTGATCTGCAGGGTAGATGGATTGCTCAACCGTAGTGGCAGTTTGGTTAGCGGGGTTAACCGAAATTTCAACAGGATTATTGACCAAGCCTTTAGCGAGATTGCGAATATCGTCAGAAAACGTAGCCGAAAACAAAAGATTCTGGCGTTTAGCGGGTAAGAAACTCAAAATTTTACGAATATCGCGAATAAAGCCCATATCCAACATACGATCCGCTTCATCAAGTACCAGTACTTCAAGTTGCGAAAAACGCACAGCATTTTGATTGTATAAATCAAGCAAACGGCCAGGTGTTGCTACTAATACATCGACACCTTGACGCAGTTTCATCATTTGGGGATTAATTTTAACACCACCAAATACCACGGTAGAAGTCAGGCGAGTATGTCGGCTGTATTGTTCTACATTCTTATGAACTTGGGCTGCAAGTTCACGAGTTGGCGTTAGGATTAAAGTACGCACCTGATTCGGACGAACACGCTCACCACCAAGCAAGCGTTCTAGAATTGGAAGAGTAAAACCCGCTGTTTTGCCAGTTCCTGTTTGGGCTGCAGCCATGACATCCTTGCCTTCGATAACCGCTGGAATTGCTTTAGCTTGAATTGGTGAAGGTGTGTTATAGCCCTGCTCTTCTACTGCTTTTAGTAGAGGTGCAGAAAGTCCCAAAGAGGAAAAACTCATATAGTGATCTCAGTCATTAATAGATAGCCGATGTGGCTTTGAAAGGCATGTATGGTAAGTCGAAAGTTATTAATATCGGTCTACCATTTTTTGAATGCGCTATTCTGAGGCTTTTACAAGCAAGCAGCAACCACTATCGTCATTATTCGTGTTTTTCTTGGTATTGAGTATTCCACTTTGACTCAAATATCGGTATTCTTGCCGCCAGTGAATAAATCACGGATAGATAGTGAATAGTTATGCGATGGATTGCGCAGTATTTAAGCATTGTCATTTGAGAGCATAATGAATAACACCTCAGAAACGCTAGAAGATCCATCTTTAGTTGAATCACCTGTCGGCGATCATCCTCTAAGTTATAAATTGTACCCAACAAAAACCTACTTAATGTTTCTTATCCCATCATTGATTGGTTTGTTTTTGTTTATGGCTCCGATTCAATATCAAGATTCATATACCATTCCTGTCGCCGTTTTAGCCAAATCGATGCAAGCGCTTCTAGCAAATCATATTGTTGATATGGTGACACTGGTGATCGCGTTTATGTCAGTGGCGACGTTAGCATGCCAAGTGATCAAACCTAAGTTCGTTCAAAATAGTCCTTTCTTAAACAGTTTAATGAACCCAAGTCCAATTTGGTTGATCGTGCGTTTATTGGGTGGATTAGCTGCGGTGATGAGCCATAGCCAACTTGGGCCTGAATTTATTTGGGAAGAAAATACCGGCGGTATGGTATTGAATGGTTTATTGCCAACCCTATTTTGTGTGTTCATTTTTGCTGGAATGTTATTACCGCTGTTACTTAATTTTGGTTTGCTGGAATTATTTGGCACCTTATTAAGTAAAGTGATGCGACCAATTTTTAATTTACCAGGCCGTTCAGCGATTGATTGCATGGCATCTTGGTTGGGTGACGGTTCGGTTGGGATCCTACTAACCAGTAAACAGTATGAAGATAAATTTTATACGCAACGTGAAGCAGCCATTGTGGGAACTACCTTTTCTGCGGTGTCGATTACTTTTAGTTTGGTCGTGATTGCGCAAGTTGGTTTAGAGTATTTATTTCTGCCATTTTACGCAGCAGTATGTTTAGCCGGATTTGTTGCCGCGATTATTTTGCCTCGTATTCCACCACTACGTTGGAAGAAAGATGTTTTTGTTGATGGTAGTGTGCCTGATCGTAAGGCCGATGACTTACCAGAAGGCCATACCAATTATACTTGGGGCATGACGCTCGCATTAAGAAAGGCACATAACGTACCGTCTTTTAAAAGTGTGCTAGGTGAAGGCGTGCGCAATGCAATTGATATGGTGTTTGGCGTGCTGCCGGTAGTGATGGCGTTAGGGACACTTGCTTTAATTATTGCTGAGTATACTCCTATATTTTCTATTCTAGGCCAGCCATTTATTCCTTATTTGAAGTTACTTGGCGTGCCAGAAGCCGTTGAAGCATCACAAACCATTGTGGTGGGCTTTGCTGATATGTTCATTCCCGCGATTCTTGCCGCTCCGATTCACAGTGATATGACTCGTTTTATCATTGCGGCTATGTCGGTGACTCAGCTTATCTACATGTCAGAAGTCGGTGCATTACTGTTAGGCAGTAAAATTCCAGTGGCGTTATGGGAACTGTTTATTATCTTTATTTTACGGACTTTAATTACCTTGCCTGTTATTGTCGCGGTCGCACATTTGGTTTTTTAGCCTTTATTTTTAGTAAACTTAATCCAATTTATAAAAGAGTAATCAAACTATGCAACAAGATGAATTTGAAACATTAGTAAAAACATTATGCACACTCGATGCTGTACCTCAAATCTTAAAATTTTTGCAGATGAACAGTGATGCTGATGTGTCGGAAGCCGCTAAGTCTCTATCTGGGCAGTTTGCGCTGGCTGATGTAGATGGTGAAAGCCGCATTTACCATGTGACCACCGAGAAAGACGAGCAAGGTGTGGAGCAAGAATACGTCGAGCACATCATGAATGAAGGGGATGATGTTATCCGCTTTGTAGCATGGTTTTTTGAAATTTTGTTTGAAGTGAAAATGAAAGATACTTATCAAGCGGCAGGTAAAACATACGTTCAACCTAAACGTAGTTAACCTGAATTTGAGATAGCTAGTGTTAATACATTATTGAATATCTAACAAAACCAATGGATGTTTCCATTGGTTTTGTTGTTTTCGCTCTGGAGAATATTTAATTGTAAACAATAGCTTAAATTTCAGCATATCATGTTGAAAATAAGTTAAAAAACAGTCGTAACTTTCCCAGTTTTTATTATAAAGTAAGACTTGATGTTGAGTTTTTATTCATTTTATTAATATAAAAATATAGCAACCTCGGTCGATAGGATTTGACTCAGTTGATGGTATTAAGGAAGGGATGTCTGATGAGAATAAGAGAAGCTGAATTCAATGATTATGCCAAAATTGCGGAATTGCATACTGCGAATTGGCAGCAAGCTTATGCTGGTATTTTAGATGATGATTATTTACAGAATCAAATGCTTGATGAACGAAAAGCGATTTGGCAAACCCGCTTAATCCATCCTTCATTGAACCAAGGTATTTTGTTATTAGAAGAAAATGATCAGCTTTGTGGTTTTATTTGCTTGTATGGAAATCACAGTTTTGATTATGGCACTATGATTGATAACTTACACGTTGCGTCTGGTTCTCGAGGGAAAGGGTTTGGTAAGCAGTTGATGGCAGAAGCCGCAACGTGGGCAAATAAACATTTTTCTAGTTTGGGTATGTATTTAGAAGTATTAAAAGCCAACCAAGCTGCAATAAACTTTTATTTATCCGTCGGGGCTACCGACAGCAAAGATATGGTATGGAATGCGCCATGTGGTACTCAAGTGCCTTGTCATACTTATACTTGGCAATCTCCTGATCAACTTAAACAAGCAGTATCATGCCATTCAGAAGCCTAAATATTTATACTCAAAGAATAAAAAAACCGAGCGATAAGCTCGGTTTTTTACGAATAATCTCAATTAAATGATAATTATATTAGTTGCTAGGACGAATAAATGGCATATGGCGATTCACATCTTTATATAAAAGATAGCGGAATGGGCCTGGGCCACCTGCGTAACAAGATTGTGGGCAGAACGCGCGTAACCACATGAAATCACCGGCTTCAACTTCAACCCAGTCTTGGTTCAAGTGGTATACCGCTTTGCCTTGTAGAACATACAAACCATGTTCCATTACATGCGTTTCATCAAATGGGATCACAGTACCTGGCTGGAATGTCACGATATTAACATGCATATCATGGCGCATATCGGCAGAATCAACAAAGCGAGTGGTTGCCCAGCCTTCATCTGTATCCGGCATTGCGATCGGCGCAAGATCATTTTCATTGGTAACAAATGCTTCTGGTAGTTCAAGGCCATCTACAAACTGGTAAGCTTTACGAATCCAATGGAAACGCACTGGTTGGTCATTATTATTATGAACCGTCCATTTACAACCCGGTGGCAAGAATGCATAGCCGCCTTCAGTCATATGATGTGCTTTACCTTCAATCGTGATGTCCATTTCACCGGCAACAACAAATAAAACACCTTCAGCATTAGGATCAAGCTCTGGTTTGTCGGAGCCACCTTGTGAAGAGATTTCTACAATGTATTGTGAAAAGGTTTCAGAAAATCCACTCAATGGGCGAGCGATGACCCACATACGCATATTTTCCCAAAACGGTAAAAAGCTAGTGACGATATCGGTCATGACTCGTTTGGGAATAATGGCGTAAGCTTCGGTTAGCACTGCGCGGTCTGAAAGTAATTGAGTTTGAGGTGGTAACCCACCTTCTGGTGAGTAATAAGCGTGTTTCTTGCTCATGTATTGTGATCCTTCATAAAACGAGAGGGGAGTGATAGGTAAACGTTAATAACTGATGTATTTACTATACTACATTGTATACAAAATTAATCAATAGAGTTCACAATATTTAATTTTTCTATTTAAAATAACCACTTGCATTATATTTTATTGATCGCGTTATGGTGTTTTTTGCTTTGTAGAATCACTAGGAAAATACCACCTAAAATCATGATTGAGGCAATAATAAATGTCGGCGTGATCGGTTCTGCGATAAAGATAACGGCTCCTAATGCTGCAATAACGGGGACTAAAAGCTGGATCACACCAGCTTGGGTGGCCGATAAACCTCTAAGCGCGACGTACCATAATGAATATCCTATTCCAGATGTAATAGCACCTGATGTTATAGCCAGCAGTATTCCATTTAAAGCCAGTTGGGGAGGTGTAAACAAAAAGCCGATGAGTAGCAGTAAAGTAAAAGGTAAACTGCGAATAAAATTGCCTGCTGTGTCCGATAATGGGTCATCACATCGTTTTCCTCTAATGGTGTATACAGCCCAAGCGATACCGGCTATCGACATCAATATAAATCCGCTTAAAGAAGGCGTGGCTAGATTCGGCAATACTAAATATAAGAATCCAGAAAACGCGAGCCCAATACCAATAAATTCGATTAGTTTTAATTTTGTGCCAGTGAAAGATGAATATAAAATCATGCTAATTTGTACGGCGCCAAAGAGAATTAATGCACCAATACCGGTATCGATAGAAAGGTATGCGATCGAAAAAGAGCAGGCATAGAGAAACAGCATAAAGGCAGATAACCAACTGCCTTTTATGATAGACGAAGACAAAGAAAATAAATGTGTTCGCCCTTTGAGTAGCAGCCAAAGCATAATGGCCCCAGAACTTAAACGGATAATCGTAAAGCTGTATGGATCAATGTGACCTTCGGTGAGAGCTAACCGACCTAAAACCGAGTTCGCTGCCAATGCCATGAGAGCTACGGTGGTAAATAATAAGGTCGTTGAAGGTTTTTGCATAAAGTGTGATCACTTATTCTTTGGGATGTTCAGTATTTTTCTGTTTATTTATGCTCATCGTTATGTGCCATGCTCGTCATGCCTGTCATTATTTTCTGAACAGGAACGGTGATATTTTCAGTGTCACCGTTGGCATAAGTGAGCGTGACAGGAATGGTTTGTCCTTCAACTAAGGGTTGTTTCACATTGAGCAGCATAATATGGAAACTGCCTGGTTTTAATTCAACTTGCCCATGTGCAGGTAAAGTAATGCTTTTCACTTGACGCATTTTCATTACATCGCCGCTTTTTTCCACCGTATGTAATTCTGCTTTTTCCGCGATATTGGTTGATACAGAGATAAGGTTTCGCTCGTGATCTTGATGGTTTTCAATCGTCATAAAAATAGCACTATTAACGGCATTCGGCGGCGTAGCTCGCGCATATGGGTTGTCATATTTTAAGCCATCATGAGCGAATGCAGAGGCACTTAATAATAAACTAGTGAGAGTGACACCGGCCAGAGAAAGTAGGTTGATTTTCATTATTGGTTTTCCTTTTCTAGTTGTTCAATAGCAACAATAATAGGCTGTGGATTTAATGTGTGCGGTACTTTTTGCAGTAATGAACCATCGGGTGCTAAAAAGTAGAAATAAGAGCTGTGATCGATGGTGTATTTTAATGCGGAATCTTTTAATTCGGTTTTTTGAAAGATGACACCGTAACGGTGAGCCAGAGTTGATATGGTATCGAGTGAGCCTGAAAAACCTTCAAGATTTGGGTGAAAATAATGTGCATATTTTTGAGCATCGTCACCAGAATCGCGTTCGGGATCTAAAGTAATAAATATCGGTCGGATCTTATTTAGCTCCGTTTGAGGCAGTTGCTTTAAGGCGGCTGATAACATAGCGAGTGACGTTGGGCAAACATCTGGGCAGCGCGTAAAACCAAAGTAAATGACTCGAATGCGATGATCTTGGTTGTCAAAAATATTGACCATTTCACCATCGCTTCCTTCTAGTAAAGCCTCTTGCGATTGAGCGTTTTTTACATCAGTAGAAGTGGGGTTGTTGAGAGATAAATTGGCTGCAATACCAATAACAAATGCCAAGATTAATAAGCCTATCCAAGACTTTTTCATTTTTCCATCCTAATTGAAGTGTAAATCGTATTTTGGTTGTTATCTGTTAACGATCCAATCCAAGTCATTTTAGTATAAGTACAAATGGGTAAAACAATATCGCCTCGAAAACTGCCATCATCTTGTTTGATCACCGGAAATTTCACTACGCCCAAATCCATTTCAAGTCCTCGTAGAGTTAGCATTAATTTATCGCTACTTTGATTTGGCCAATCTACATGAATTTTGGTTTGGGTTAACGGACGAACAATGTCGGCATCTAGCGTTAAGGTGACGTTATTTTGTTGGCATTTTGTCGTTGATAAGGCGCAATAGCGTGACAACTCCCATTTAGGCGCAGTAGAGGTAAATGCGGTATTATTTTTGATAAGAGAATATAAAGTAGGGGCATAAAAACCAGCAATCAGTGCCAGTCCAATCAATAGAATAGGGATTATAATACGGCGTTGACTTGGATTAGCGTTGGTTGGCATCTCTATCTCATCAATGATTTTTTCAATGCTGATGCTACCAGTAAGAGGTGATGTGAAACAGATTTTGTTATCAATTTGTGAGTTAGGAGTAATAATTATAAAGAAGGTAAAAATAACAAAGCCCAAATTCGAAAACTTGGGCGTTTAATTTTAATCAGATTATATTTAGTTAATCGTTTTGAGCGAATTTTTCGAGTAACCACACCACCATAACACCACTGATCATGCAGATGATTGCTAGGAAGAGTTGTGATGGTTCACCCACTACATGTTCAAATTGATTGGGAAGTAAATTGTGTTGCAGCAATGGTACTTGTTCGCCGTGAGAATTGGTCATCCAGCTTACGGTTTCTTTCCAAGGCCAAATTTTTGGCAGTGTGCCTACCATTAAGCCTGTCAAGAAAATCAGAGTTGCGTCGCGATAGCGCTTTAATAACCAAGCTAATAGATGTGAAAAGCTTAATAAACCGCAAACCGCACCAATAGCAAATAAACTAATAATACCAAGGTCGAGTTCTTTTACGGCAGCAAGAATAGTTGGATAAATACCAAGCAATAGTAAAATAAAGCTGCCTGAAATTCCGGGTAAAATCATGGCACAAATCGCAATGCCACCAGCAATAATTAAATTAATAGGTGTGGCTTGCATATTCAGGGGTTGCAAAATCGTGATGCAGTAAGCCAAAGCGATACCGAGAATTAAGAAAACGAAATAGCTGAGCTTTCTGTGTTCGACTTGTTTTAAAATATGCACGACCGAAATTAGAATTAGACCAAAAAAGAAAGCCCATAACGGAATAGGGTGGGTGACTAATAACCAAGAAATTAACTTAGCTAAAGTTAAAATACTGGTTAAAATTCCGCCAAACAGTGCCACGAGAAAACCGGCATTGATATGAACTAAAACAGCTTTGAATCCTTCGCGTTTCCATAGACCTAACAAGCTTGGATTAATTTTTTGAATACTGCCCAATAAGGTGTCGTAAATACCAGTAATGAAAGCAATTGTGCCACCAGAGATGCCAGGAACAACATCGGCAGCGCCCATTGCAATGCCTTTGAGATAAGTAAATAAATAGTTCATTAACTAAAATACCATTAACAGAAAGTGATGCGGATCATCATCTTAATTAGGGCCGTAGGTTGGCATGGTTTACGGTGAAAGAAAAGTAATTTGATGGTTAATTTTGTTGAGGCTATACAGTCAATTTCATTACTGAAAAGCCCACCAAAAGGCTTGATAGAATGCATCCTTTGCATTTTTTTCAATGACTAAACCGTTGGAGGATAACAGGCGATCAAAAGGCCATGTCATGATCTCTTGAATTGAAGCTCTGAGCCGCGCTTTATTTTTGAATTTTCGACGTTCTAAATAAGGCAATTTGATTTCGTTTTTACTGCCTTGAATTAAGGTGGTTATTTTTTGACCAAGTGGTAGGTGCGGTTGAATAGCCACTAAATTGTCACTGACAAAGAGTGTACGACTGGTGGGATCGCAGAAAATCATTTTGTTGGGATGATCGTCGCTGACGATTGAGGTTTGTAGTAATTGACCTTGCCAAAGTTCCGGTGTGTTGTTTGAAAGCACGCCATCAAAATTAAGATCGGTTCGTTTTTCAATTAATGCATGTGTGGCATAAAAATACGCCTCTGAATAGGCCAGCCACCAGTCGGATAGATATTGATGGTAAGTCGATGTTGGGGAAATAATGGCTTTTAGCGTACCAAGATTAGACAGCTCTAATTGTTTCTGCGTATTCAATTCAATCGGTGAGATCACGACTAATTGTTCATCTTCCAACTTAATCACGATCATGCGCTGAAGATGCGTTAATCCAAATTTATGGTATGGCATATCTTCATACCATACACGACCGGCTTCCCATTCAATTAACATTCAAATTGCTTCCTGCAAATATGCCTTTTGGCTCAATATACTTTTAGACTAATACCCAGTGGTATCTGCGTTGTAGTTTATCTCAAGTGATGATAACTGTAATTAGGAATCAATCTTAAATCATTATTTTTATGGAGAAGGTGCTCTATGGTGGCGGTTAAACCACGCTTTCCAGGGCATCATTAAAAGTGTGAAAATGCTGATGGCGTAGAGCATGCTCCAACCTAAACATAGGAAGACGATGCTGCAAAGGAGTGCTGAAAAACCCGCTAAGTATTTACTCCAACCAGTCAGTAACCGATAAGCTGAAAGCATGGCGAGTAAGTATAATAATACAAAAACACTGTTCGCGAGTTTGACTAAAGTTTCAAGATCAAGGTTAGTCATACGGCCAATAGTGACGGATAAAAATAGTATGACAGCAACGGCATAGGTCGCTTTGACTGGAACACCGCGTTTGGATAAACGAGTGAGGCTGCTGGTGGGTTTATAATCTCGGGCTTGAGACCACACCAAGCGAATCATGCTTTGAGTGTATAAATTAATGCTAGCAAAACAAGCAAAGTAGCCAATTAGGGTGATCACGATAGCAAGCTTGTTACCGAGTAATTGTTCGCTGAGCCAAGGAATGGAACTGTGCGCCAATATGTTTGGTTCAAATGCATGAAATTTTAGGATCACAACGGAACACGCCCAATAAATAAACCCTGCAACAAAGCAACCAAGAATAATAGCGATGGGAAAATCTCGTTGCGGATTTTTAAATTCTTCCCCCATGTGAGTAAAAGCTTCGATACCCACAAAGCACCAAAACATAACGGCTAGTGCGGTACCGATAGGAAATATCGCAGAAGAGTTTAAACTTGGCATTGGAATATCATCAAGACCAATGTCGCCTTGCCAAAAGAACACCGCCACTAATGCAAAAATACTGAGCGCAATGAGTGTTTGAAAGTGAGATGAAGATTTACTACCTAATAAGGTGAGCGCCAGAATAAGCACGATCGTGAGGATTTCAGCTAAATAATATCCATCGATAAACCCGATGCCTTGATTGAATAAATTAGGCATCCATTGGTTATCAAACAATATCGCATGACCAAAACCGCCCGCTAAAGTAATCGCAGCAGGTAGCCCAACTGGAAGCACACTTAAAAATAACCAAGCGACACTGCGTTCGGTTTTGGAATTAAAAGCCTGGCGGACAAAATAAGCCGTACCACCTGCATTTGGGTAACGTTGTCCTAAAATCGCAAAGGTGAGTGCAATGGGACAAATAGCAATGAATAGAATCAACCAAGCCCATAATGACCAAGTGCCTGCTAGATTCGCGGCAATCGCTGGGATCATGAATAAACCAGTACCGAGTAAGGTAGTTGATAGTTGACCGACACCGCCGAGCAGAGTGATTTCTTGTTTTAAATTTTGACTCATCTTTAACTCTTCATGGTTTATCTAAGCAATTTTGGCTGATTTTCTATTTCAAATATTCTTCCATCTCAAACACTTTCTATCTCAAGCATGATGGCGAGTTTACATAAGCTGTAGGCTTGATAATAAAATAATACCTAAGCTGCAAGTGAATATGGAACCAACGGTAGTTAAAGCAATAATATTGGCGGCTAAGGTGGCATTTCCGCCCATTGCTCGTGCCATCACATAACTGGCGGCGGCGGCGGGAGAGGAGGTCATGAAAAAAACGATGCCCAGATCGAGGCCTTTAAATCCATACCAGTAAGCGGCGAACGTTATCATAAAAGGACAAAGAATTAACCGATAACTGCTGGCAATAATATTGGCGGCTTTATCATGTTTCAATTCGTGAATATTTAAAGAAGCGCCAGCACACAATAATGCTAAAGGCAGTGTCATATTGGCGAAGTGTTGTCCTGCATGAATGATTATTTTAGGTATAGGCAGGTTCAAGTTACTGGCGATAAGCGCGAGAGTGATCGCGATAATAAGTGGGTTTTTGATAATGGCTTTTAGCATACCAACGTAAGATGTAATGCTCGAACTTTGGCCCTTTGGCGTTAAGGCGACCACCGCTAAGATATTATATAAAATGGTGACACCGGCAATATAAATAGCGGCAACCGCAACACCGGTTTCGCCATAAGCATTAGTGACATAAGCGAGCCCAATAATTGCCATGTTCGATCGAAAAGCCCCTTGAATGATGACGCCTTGATCTTTAGGTTCTTTAATTAATATTCGAGTTGTTATGGTGGCGAAAATAAAAAAAACGACAGTAGTGATTATCCCGAATACCACCAAAGGAACGTTTTCAGCCGTAATGGTGTTTGATTGGATAATGCTGAGAAACAATAATGCAGGGAGTGTGACTTGAAAAACCAGCTTAGAAGCGATTTCGATAAAATTATCATTAATCATGTTAAAGCTACGTAGTGCTACTCCGAGTAATAGCATCAAACAGATAGGGCCTGTAATCGAAATGGAAAAGGCAAAATGCTGCATCATTTCAGTCATAATTCATCCGTGGAATTTAAGGCTTAGTAAGCGAATATAGGCGAGAGCATAACTTTGGATAACCTGCTACAGCATAAATGATATGTATAGAGAATGATATTAATTATATAAATGTTAATTAATCAAAAATTAAAATAAATCTTGAGTTAAATGAAGAGCTCAGATAAAAAGAGTGCGTCAATCATTTATTAATAGGGACATAAAAATGATCAAAGAAAATACATATTTTGAAGGTTCGGTAAAATCATTAGGTTTTACTCAAGACGATGGCGATAGCAGTGTTGGTGTGATGGCTGCGGGTGAATATACATTTGGCACAGCGGCACCAGAAAAAATGACGGTAGTAAAGGGCGCACTAACGGTAAAATTACCGGGTAGCGAAGAGTGGATCACTTATGAAGCAGGCCAAGCTTTTAATGTGGTTGGTGATTCTTCTTTTGATCTTAAAGTTACCACTCCAACGGCTTATTTATGTGAGTACCTTTAAAGAGGGCTAATTCATTCCATTTACGGAATACCCTCTTAACACAAGTTAAAGCTTATATTTAAACAATATCGATGCACTATTTCAGGGATGCGAGCATTGCTTGTTCGTCTTGTAATAATGCCTGCATCGAAGGACGAGCTTTAATACGAGAAATAAGAGCAGCAAGGTTAGGCCAACGCTGCTCATCTAATCGTTCACCAGCATATTCCATATTAATTATCTGACAAGTGAACGACAAATCCGCAAGACTTAAAGTGCCACCCACCAAGAATTCTGCATTTCCAAGGCTTCGTTCAAGATAGTCAAAGTGCGCAGGCAGCTTTTCATTCATTGCTAATTGCACCACATTTTCATCACACGTTTTATTCATACTTGGATTAATGATTCGGTGCTGAAATATAGTGAAGGTCGTGAGCGGTGATAATTCATAGTCGGCATATTTCTCTAGCCATCGTACTGTCGCTTTTTGTTCCGGACTTTGACCAAGTAATGGTGTTAGTTCAGGGTGTTTATCCTCAATATATTGGCAAATCACACTAGAATCAGCCAATGAAAAATTGCCATCTTTTATGGCAGGAATTCGCCCTAAAGGATTAATGTCTAAAAACCAAGATGGTTGATTAAAAGGTGGCACTATTTCTAATTGATAATCGATCCCTTTTTCAGCTAAACACAAGCGTAATTTACGCACAAATGGAGAGAGAGGAACGCCATAAACAGTTAAGCTCATGATTAAATCCTTATTTAGTCGACAAGATGAAAGAAGTAAAAGAAAGAGTACTTGAGCCTACTCTCTAACAAGTAATATTACTATCTTGAAGCTGGATTACTATCTTGAAACAGATGTTGATTATATGAGGTGAAATGTCTCATTTTTATTTAATATTTATTCTACCGTGAGTTGCCTGCGTATCATCTCATCATTCACCCAGTGTAATAACTGTTTGATTGCTTTAGATAACACCTGATTCTGGCGCACGATATAACCTAAGCTGGTGGTGGGGAATTGCGGCAATGGTGTGACGGTGGTGGTTAAGTTTAACTTTGTATGCAGTGAAAATTCTGGAACGATGGCCACGCCAAACCCCGCTTCTGCCCAATCAATTTGAGCATCGACACTGCCCACTTCCATAATGCGATATTGTGGTAAGTTTAAAGAAGGTAATGTGCTGTCTAACAAATCACGAGTTCGAGTATCGTGACCGAGTAAAATTAACGTTGGAGGCTCGGATAGCGTAATATTTTTATCATCTTTAGCTTGTTGCCATAAACTTAAGTTGTTACCTAGAGCACACCATTTTATTTTTTGCAGTTCGGTAAAATGCAGTGGCTCACTTTCTTTTTGCGCGATCACAAACCCAAGATCGGCTTCGGCGCTTTTTACTAAGCTTGATGCTTGTGATGAAGTGGTATTGAGAAGCGAGAAATCAATGCCAGGAAATTCTTTTTTAAATAACTGGAAAGGCTCAATCAGGAGTAAACGAGAAATAATATCGCTAGCGGCAATGGTTAACGTCCCTAAGCTTAAATCATTAATCGCATTGAGATCAGATTGACAAACTTGCAGTTCCTGCAACGTTTTCTGTCCTGTTTTTAGTAATCGTAATCCTGCTTGAGTTAAGCAAAATGGGTTGCGTTCAATGAGTTTGACTCGCGTGGCTTTTTCTAACTGTTTAATGTGCAGGCTGACATTGGGTTGAGTCATGTGCAGGGCATTGGCCGTTTTACCAAAGTGTTTTAATTCCGCTAACGTAACAAAGGTTTTAAGCCAGTGGATATCTAACATGCTATTGCCTCCCAAATTCAGATTGTCGCGATGATTGATGTTATATGTAATTCTTATCAAGACAATAATTATAATTAATTTCTCTTATTTAGATAGGGGGGATAACATATTCGCTTAATCAATTTGGAGAATAAATTATGCCGTCTATTGTAGTTGTTGGTGCTAACTGGGGTGATGAAGGCAAAGGCCGTATCGTAGATTTTTTAGCGGAAGATGCGTCTGCCAGTATTCGTTTTCAAGGTGGTAACAACGCAGGTCACACTGTGGTCAATGATTTCGGCACCTTTAAATTACACCAGCTACCGAGTGGTATTTTTAATCCAGATTGTATTGCGGTGCTTGGCCCTGGCATGGTCATTAGCCCTGCGGCATTAAGTGAAGAAATGGCAGAAGTGAAAGCAGCTGGCGTTGAAGTGAAAATGTGCATCTCTGATCGCGCCACACTTTGTCTTCCACTGCATGCACTTGAAGATACACTTGAAGAGCTACGTTTAGGCGATGCCGCTTACGGTTCTACACGTCAAGGTATTGCTCCCGCTTATGGCGATCGCGTGATGAAAAAAGGCATTTTAGTGGGTTGGTTAAATCAGCCGGAAGTGCTTCAAGAACGTATTCAATTCATGCTTGACTGGAAAATGCCACAATTAAAAGCCTTATATCCAAGCTGTGATTTTTCTCAAAGTGCAGAAGAAATGACGCAATGGTTGCTTGAAGTGACGGCGGCTTGGCGTCCATTTATTTGTAATGTGACAGAGCCTTTAAAAGCGTTGCAAAAACAAGATGCAAATCTTTTATTTGAAGCGCAATTAGGCGCTGGCCGTGATTTGGTTTATGGCGAATACCCTTACACGACATCATCAAATGTAACGGCGGCTTACGCGGGAATTGGTAGTGGTTTACCGGCGCTTCGTCCTGAACGTATAGTTGCGGTTGCTAAATCATTTAGCTCATCGGTTGGTACGGGTACTTTAGTAACAGCAATGGAAGAGCAAGATAACTTCCGTGAAAGTGCTAATGAGTATGGTGCAGTGACTGGTCGTCCTCGTGACATGGGTTACTTTGATGCAGTTGCAACTCGTAATGGCGTTGAACTGCAAGCGGCAACCGAAATTGCACTTACTAAGATCGATTGCTTATCTGGTATGCAAGATTTAAAAATCTGTGTTGCTTACGATGGCGATCATAGTGAAAACCCAATCTGGCCACAAACGGCGGCATTAAGCCCAGTTTATGAGCAAATGGAAGGTTGGAGTGAAGATATTACAGGTTGCCGTACTTTTGAAAGCCTACCATTGGCAGCGCAGCATTATGTTGAGCGCATTGAAGCCTTAATGGGGGTTCCGGTGAGCATGGTATCGGTTGGACCAGAGCGTGATCAAATGATCATTCGATAGTTTTATCGTATCAATTTTTATAAATAAGATTCTACAAACCTCGCTTAATACGATCAGTATTTGCGAGGTTTTTTTATGTCTGATCTGCTTGTCGGCCTAACGTTGCTTTAATTATTTTTGAATGCAGAAAGCCGGATATCAGATTGAAGAAAGGGCGGTGAAAGGGTAGAAAACTGAACCAATATCACATTGATTGGTCTATCATTGGCATTGTTTATATTTTTATCATTAAACGGAGAGATTATGTCTATTACTGTATTAGATCCGAAAACTGCCTTGATTGTCATTGATATTCAAAAAGGGATTTTGGCTTTACCAACCTGCCATGACTCCGATCCCGTAGTGGGTAAATGTGTGCAACTGCTGAATGCTTTTCGTGCGAAAGATTTGCCAGTGGTTTTAGTGAATGTCGCAGGTGGTGCGCCGGGTCGCACTGATCAAACAAGTGCTCATGGGGAATTACCCGCGGACTGGGCTCAGCTTGATTCTCGTTTGAATATTCAATCTAGCGATCATTTAGTGACGAAAAAAACGTGGGGCGCATTTGTTAATACTGATCTAGATGCGCATCTGAAAGCGCAAGGCGTAACGCAAGTTGTCGTCGTTGGCGTTGCGACAAGTATTGGTGTGGAATCGACTGCTCGCCAAGCCTTTGAAGCAGGATATAACGTGACATTAGCAACCGATGCCATGACGGATTTAAATCTAGATACGCACAATAACAGCGTAAATTTAATCTTCCCTAGAATGGCAGAAACGGGTTCGACTCAGGATGTTATTGCTCTCATTGAAAAACGTTAATTTATAAAAATGATATAACAAAAAGGCCAGATCATTATGATCTGGCCTTTTGAGATCAATCTAGGTCACACTAACTATTATTCATTTGGTTAGGGACGGCAATAAATCCTGTCGTTAGGTTTTCATCTTTAGCTTCTACAAGCTCAATAATATCGCCGATATAATTTTCGACTTTATCACCGACAGAATCATTATCTTCTGTAAAATAAGCAACGTGGAATACCGCATCGCCTTCATTGACGAGAGGTAAAGTTTGTTGACCAATGACGATACCTTCTTTTGGCGCTTCCATCGTAATTTCTTCGTGGCCTAGTGGTGAGCTAATGTAGGCTAATATCTGCCCTTTACTTACTCGATCGCCTAAAGTGACCATAGTTCGTAAAATGCCATTACTTTCCGCTCGAACCCAGCTGCTTGATTTCGCGATAACAGATTCTGGTAATTTTCTACGTGTTGCGCGGAGCATTTTCAACTCTTGCATGACACGAATTACCCCTAATACACCAGCATTAATGGCGATAGGCTCAAACCGTAGCGCTTCACCTGCTTCATAGGTGAGTACCGGAATACCAAATTTTTCAGCTTCAGCCCGCAGTGAACCATCACGTAAAGCTGCGTCAATAATGACGGGGGTTCCGAATGCTTTTGCCATGCGGAGTGTTTCAGGGTTTTCTAAACAAGCACGAATTTGTGGCAAGTTAGTCCGATTAATTGCTCCGGTATGCAGATCTATAATGTAATCTGCTTTTTGTGCTACTTCAGTAAAGAAGGTATGAGCAATACGTGACGCAAGTGCGCCTTTTTCTGAGCCAGGGAAGCAACGGTTTAAATCACGACGATCGGGTAAATATCGCGACTTATGAATGAAACCGAACACATTGACAATAGGCGCGGCAATCAAAGTGCCTTTGAGCTTACTCGCGTCTATTTTTTCAATGATTTGTCGTACGATTTCAACACCATTTAACTCATCACCATGAATCGCAGCATCAAGCAATAAGACAGGACCTGCCTGTTTGCCATGTATGATTTCCACAGGGATTGAAAGCGGCGAGTGCGTATACAGTTTCGCCGCTTCAATTTCCATGACTTGTCGTTCACCTGCTTTAATCACCTTGTCCATAAATTTAAAAGATGGATTCCGTTTCACCTTTTTTTTGACTGGTGTTGCAGTTTCAGTTGCTTTGGGATTATTAGCCACGTCCACGAGTTTTGGTTCCTTTCTCAGATGCATTTTTTTCTATGAAATCAATGATCATCCCTGCAACATCTTTCCCTGTTGCCGCCTCAATGCCTTCAAGACCTGGTGATGAATTGACTTCCATCACTAATGGGCCACGTGAAGAACGTAATAGGTCTACGCCTGCAACGTTTAAGCCCATAATTTTTGCCGCAGCAACAGCCGTTTTGCGTTCTTCTGGTGTGATACGAACCAAGGATGCAGTACCACCGCGATGTAGGTTTGAGCGAAACTCACCTTCACCTGCTTGACGTTTCATTGCCGCAATAACTTTATCACCGATAACAAAACAGCGGATATCCGCACCGCCTGCTTCTTTAATGTATTCTTGCACCATGATGTTAGCTTTTAAGCCCATGAATGCTTCGATAACACTTTCAGCAGCTTTACGCGTTTCAGCCAATACAACACCAATGCCTTGAGTACCTTCAAGCAGTTTGATCACCACTGGTGCGCCGCCGACCATTTCAAGTAGATCTTTAATATCATCTGGTTTACTGGCAAAACCGGTAATAGGCATGCCAATTCCTTTACGTGAAAGGAGCTGCATAGAACGAAGTTTGTCGCGTGAACGAGTGATCGCAACAGATTCATTAGCAGGGTAAACACCTAACATCTCAAATTGGCGTAATACCGCAGTGCCATAAAAGGTAACGGATGCGCCAATACGAGGAATGATGGCATCAAAACCTTTTAATTCTTCACCTTTAAAATGAATCTGTGGTTGGTCAGAATTGATATTCATATAACAGCGCAATGCATCGATCACTTTGACCTCATGTCCGCGAGCGTGGCACACTTCGATTAAGCGCTTAGTTGAATACAGTGAGCGGTTACGCGATAAAATCCCGATTTTCATTAATCTTTATCCTTGGTGGATGGGTTGATACTAAGAAATTAAAAATGATGCAGTAGGATCAACAATGATCTTGTTTTGCATCGCTGTTCGGCCTAATAACATTCGAAATAACATATTTTCTCTATTCGTTAATGTCATTTCGATTGGCCATTCTTCTTTATTAAACTTAAGCATAGTCTGGATGACGAATCTTTGCTCTTCGTGACCGCCTGAATCTTTGACCATTCTTTGATCTAAAACCTTGGCTTCGCACTCTTTGATAAAGTCATTATTATTTTGCAGAGGATGGACCCAAAAACGAACCCAAAGTTCACTGTCGCGCTCGAAAGTCTCCAGTTTGAAAGTATGCAGACAAGAGCTGCGAGCCCCGGTGTCTATTTTGGCTTTGATCGTTTCAATGCCCAGCTCTGGGAGGGATAATATTTCTCGCCATCCTACGATGATTTTATCGGTCATAGTTTTTATCACTAAGGTTGGGTTAATAGGCTTGCAGAGTGTAAGTCTATTTGAATATAACAAGTAATTAATAGTGTAGATAGGTAATGTTGCGGACCTTAACAATTCTATAGGGGTACGTCATGTGAAATGTTTTTTTGGTCACGATAAAAAGTGTTGATTGAAAATAAAGACATATTATTCACGTTAGTGGCCTACAAAAAAGCCAGACTATTCGTCTGGCTAGTGTCTATTTCGCTATGCTCGCAAGGTGTTAGAAATCGTAACGGATACCCGCTTGTAGTTGATCATCTTGATCGTCGATTTGTTCAAACTTGTAACCAATATAAGTGCGTAAGTTGCTATTAAATTTATACACGCCTTCAAGTGCGAAGTTGTCTACCGCATCGTCATCGCCGTCATTACCGGTAGCATAGTTATACACGCCAACGAATGTCCATTGTTCAAATTTATATTGAGCTGAAACTTCGTAGCCGTCGTTATCACCATTTGCACCGTCATCAGTTGTCATTTGGTATAGGGCACCGAAAGTGAAATCAGCAATAGAATATTGTGCGCCTAAGTCTACTTGAGATACATCATTATCAGCCGATTTACCACCAGCGTAACCGGCCCCTAAATCCAGACCAAAATCAAATGAGTACTTTGCACCTAAAGAGTATTGGTCGCTATCAACCTCTTCACTTGCAAGATAGTTAGCGCCAACGGTCAGTCCACCAAATTTACCTTTATAGGCAAAGTTATTTTCTTGTTTGTCTGCGCCAGCATTAAATGATAATGCATCATCAGCGTCTGCACCAAAAGTGGCCATGGTGTCGGTAAAGTCGGTGATCATCACTAAAGCGGTATCTTGTTTACCGTAAGAAAAATCGCCAATTTGAGTACCAATACCGGCAAATATATAACGAGTTTTAATATTGCTACCTGAACTGACTTCGTTTTCGTATTTACCAAAACCGGTTAATCCTTCCGATATTGTTGTTTTACCTGAAATGCTTAAACGCGCACGGCTTTTATCATCAAATCCACTATCAGTTTGATCACCCGTGGTAGCGTCGTATTCTTCATTATTATCCGACACATTGAAGCGAGCTTCTGCACGGCCACCAATTTTTAACTCCGATGTTTCATCTTTATAAACGGTTGCGGCGAGCGTTGATGTTGAAACGAGCGCTGCAAGAACAGCGGAAGCCAATACTGCTTTTTTCATGGTTTAATCCTATTGATTTAAATTAGAGACTTACATGTCTTCTTAGGTGTTGCGGTTACTCTAAAAGAGGATTGTGAAACATTGATGTCGAGAATGTGACAGTTTGGTTTAATAGCTGAGAGCGTATTAAAATGTGATTGGCATCACTTGAAATAGAAGAAAAAAGGCAAAAAAATAGCCAAAGATGGTGAGATCTTTGACTACATAAGCTTATCTAAGTAAATCGTTTGGATAGATAGTGTGGCAAGAGAAATGTGCTAAATCGCAGGGTAAATGGCACCGAGAACGGCTAATCGACTTGCACCAGTTGCGGCGGGTAAATTACCCGGTTGTCGATTCATCGTTTGATGTGCCAGCCATGCAAATGCCATCGCTTCCATATAGTCAGCATCAATGCCGTATTTTAAAGTATTACCAACCTGCCAATTTGGTAGCAGTTCAGTTAAACGAGCCATTAATAATGGGTTTTGAGCGCCACCACCGCATGCTAAAAGCTCATTCGTTGTGTTATTTTGCTCAAATTTTTTGACTTGTTCGGCAATGGTTATTGCAGTTAATTCGGCTAACGTTGCTTGTACATCTTCTATAGACGTTGAGGATGTCGATAAAATATTCTCTAGCCACGGCAGATTAAATAGCTCGCGCCCGGTGCTTTTAGGGGCAGGGTGTTGGAAGTAAGGTTCTTGTAACATAGCTTGCAGCAAAGCTTGATCAATGGTGCCACTTTTGGCTAATTGCGCGTCTTTATCAAAACTTTGTTGATAATGCTTTTGCACCCAAGCATCCATCAGCATATTACCGGGTCCGGTATCATAACCGGATGTTTGATCGCCATTAATAATAGAGAGATTAGCAATGCCGCCAATGTTTAGGATCACAATATTATTGTCTAAATGCTCAAACAGTGCTTGATGAAATGCCGGAACCAAAGGCGCACCTTGGCCGCCAAGTGCCATATCTTTGCGGCGAAAATCTGCCACGGTGGTGATACCTGTTTTGGCGGCAATAATATTGGCGTCACCTAATTGCATCGTGAAGGGGTAGCGCGAATCAGGTGCATGGAATACGGTTTGACCATGGCTGCCAATAGCCGTGATTTCATTGATTGAAGTATGACTAGTAGCGAGCAATTGGTTTACAGCATCGGCAAACACATGCCCTAAGCGATGATCAATCTCACCGATTTTGATTAGATTAGTTTGTTGTCCAATGCACACGTCTAATACATCGGCTTTGAGATCCTCTGGCATGGTAAAAAAGTCATAGGCTAATAACTTGATTTGTTTCCCATCGGTTTCGACTAATGCAGTATCCACACCATCCAAACTGGTACCAGACATAATACCAATGTACTTTTCCATGAATCGTTCTCCTACAGCAATATTGTGCTTTGAGTATAACGGCATATAGTGTCAAAATATGGAAATTATATAATGATTCAGTGGATTACATCACATGTGTTGGTTTTCATTCAGTGAATACATAAAGTTAATTTTTTCAGTAAGGAATAAGCATGGGTCCATTGTGGTTAGATGTCGAAGGGTTTGAACTCGACGCAGTAGAAAAAGAAATTCTGGCGCATCCAACCGTGGGCGGCGTGATCTTATTTGCCCGGAATTACCATGATAATGAACAATTAATTGCCCTTAATAAAGCCATTCGCACCGCAGCTAAACGTCCTATTCTCATTGGTGTTGATCAAGAAGGTGGGCGAGTACAGCGTTTTCGTGAAGGCTTTACGACCATTCCTGCGGCAAAAGATTATGCCCAAATGAATAATGGCGAGGAAGCCGCGTTACTTGGCGGTTGGTTAATGGCGGCAGAGTTGATTGCCCACGATATCGACTTAAGCTTTGCGCCAGTATTGGATAAAACATTTCAATGTAAGGCAATTGGTAGCCGTGCATTTGGGGAAGATTTAGAGACTATTTTGAAATACAGCTCGGCGTATATGAAAGGGATGAAACAAGTCGGAATGGCGACCACAGGTAAGCACTTTCCCGGGCATGGTGGCGTGATTGTTGATTCGCATTATGAAACGCCATTTGATCATCGTGATGATATTTTTGCTACCGATATGGCGATCTTTAAAGCTCAAATTGAAGCTGGAATTCTTGATGCTATGATGCCGGCGCATGTGGTGTATCCTCATTATGACGATCAACCCGCCAGTGGCTCAAACTATTGGTTAAAAGAGGTATTGCGTAACCAACTTGGTTTTGAAGGAATTGTGTTTTCAGATGATCTCAACATGGAAGGCGCCAGTATTATGGGCGGACCCGCTGAGCGTTCACTAAAATCCATGCAATCGGGTTGTGACATGGTATTGATGTGTAATAACCGACAATCTGCGATTGAAGTTTTGGATAATTTACCCGTTACCGAAGTGCCACAAGCGATGTCGTTATTGAAAAAACAAAGCTTTAGTTTGGCCGAACTGCAATCAACGGAACGTTGGAAACAAGCCAACCGATGGATGCGAGATCATCAAGAAGCTTTATGTTAGTCAGCGGTAGCTCTATTAGTCTATTTTAGCTGTAGTAGCTGTATCTATGTTAACTGTGGCCTTATGTTAATTGTTAGCACCGTTGGTATTAACCGCTGAATCCAAGATAAATAAGGGATACCGTGCAGTATGTAAAAATTAAAGAAGCTTTGGTTGAGCAAATTGATTCGGGCATGTTGGCGGCGAGACAAAAGCTGCCATCTGAACGGAAATTAGCGGAATCTTTTGATACCACGCGAGTGACGTTGCGTGAGGCGTTATCGCTATTGGAAGCAGAAGGCAAAATTTACCGTGAAGATCGCCGTGGTTGGTTCATATCTCCAGAGCCTCTTATTTACGATCCAACTCAAACACATCATTTTACTAATATGGCTTTAGCGCAACAGCGTAAACCTGAAACGAAATTGATCTCAACTAAATCGATGCTAGCAAACAAACAGGCGGTGAAATTATTAGAATTGCCACCTTTTTCTGATGTTTATCAAGTAGATCGGGTACGATACTTAGAAGATAGGCCAGTAGTCTTTGTCACTAATTACATAAAATCAGAGTTGTTCCCTAAACTGCTTAAACACGACTTAACCCAATCATTAAGCGATATTTATCGTGAATATTATGGGCAGCAGTATCAGACAATACGTTATCGAGTCAGCACGACTTCCTTGCTTGGTAATATGGCCCAAGCTTTGCGAGCCACACCGGGCAGCCCAGCGACGTTAGTTGAACGGATTAATTATAATCAACATGGGCAATTGATTGATTGCGATTTAGAATATTGGCGCCATGACGCTATGTGTATCGAGTCAATTGCTGAGTTTCAGTGTGATTAATTAAAACCATACCAAGATCGATACTTGTATTTTTCTTGGAATTTTTGCACAATCTTCCACCAGTAATTTAACGCTATATTACGAAAAAATGAGCGTTAAATTCACTTCGTATAATCCCACTAATCTGGCGTGGGAGTCTCTACCAGAAACCATAAATTCTGATTACGAAGAGAGGCGAGCGATCGTTTTCTCTTTGTATGTCTACACTTAACTTATCCGTATCCCACTTTGGGCTATGAATCAGCACATCAAAAAGAAAAAATCGTTGCGCATTCACTTTAATCAATTGATTTGAAAAAAGGGTATAGACAATGAACCAACAGATGAAAACCTTTATCCAAGGCCTACCAAAAGTTGAATTGCATTTGCATATTGAAGGCTCGCTTGAACCTGATCTTATGTTTGAACTCGCCAAGCGCAATCAGATTTCCATTCCTTTTACTTCCCCACAAGAAGTACAAGCAGCGTATAAATTCAATAATTTACAGTCTTTCCTCGACATCTATTATCAAGGCGCGAATGTATTGATCCATGAGCAAGATTTTTACGATCTTACTTGGGCGTATTTATTGCGTTGCCAACAAGATAATGTTGTTCACACCGAAATTTTCTTTGATCCACAAACTCATACCGCGCGTGGTATTGCGTTTGAAACCGTCATCAATGGTATTGATAAAGCGCTAAAAAAAGGTAAAGAAGAACTTGGGATCTCAAGCCAGATTATTATGTGTTTCTTGCGTCATTTAGATCAAGATTCTGCGTTTGAAACCTTACAACAAGCACTTCCATTTAAAGATAAAATCATCGGTGTGGGCTTAGATTCTTCAGAGGATGGTCATCCACCAGAAAAATTTACCGACGTGTTTCAAGCCGCCATGAGTCATGGCTTTTTAACGGTCGCCCATGCAGGGGAAGAGGGGCCGGCGGAGAACATTCATAACGCCATGAAGCTGCTCGGGGTGTCGCGTATTGATCACGGTGTCCGTTGTGTGGAAGACCCACAATTGGTGGCTCAATTGATTGCGGATCGCACACCATTGACCGTTTGCCCATTATCGAACACTAAACTTAAAGTTTTCGCCAAAATGGAAGATCATAATATTGTTGAGTTATTACGCCAAGGTTTGTGTGTGACCATTAACTCAGACGATCCCGCTTATTTTGGCGGTTATATGATCGATAATTTTATGGCAGTTGCGCAGGCTCTACCAACCACACAAGAAGAATTAATGGCATTTAGTTTTAATGCGATTGAGGCGAGCTTTATTTCTGATGAAGAGAAGCTGGGATTGAATGAGCGGGTGAAGCAATATGGCTTAGTGAACGTGTGGTAATTTAAATCATCAGAATTGGATTACTCAATCTCTTTTTTGAATAGTTTGTTGTTTTATTATAATGAAAAAGCGGCGGCTTTAGATTTAGCCTCCGCTTTCCTATTACTTCCTATACAGTCACCTATTATTGATAGTTTGGCGTATTTAGTTAAGTGCTTTCGGGTAATAAAAATAATCCAACAGGGTTGATAACTAAATAGGCATGATCGGTACAGTTGGGATCAAACTGTGATGAGTTTAACTGCAATAAAAGCTCTTTGTCATGCCACTGAACGGTGAGCTCAAACATTGAGCCCATATAGGTTTTATTTATGATTTTGCACTGCTGACAAGCTTGACCTTCGGCACGCAATAATATTGCCTCTGGTCGGACACCAATTTGGTAATTACCTGGCGGTAAAGCTTGCACCGTTTCTTCATCGGCAGGAATGTGGTAATCATTAATGATTAAATCTGTGCCGTCATAATGACCATTAAATATATTAGATTCTCCCATAAAGCTGGCCATAAATAGGGAGGTGGGATGTTGGTATAATTCGGTAGGGGAGCCTTCTTGCATGATGTCGCCATCTTTCATTACAATTACGGTATCCGATACCGCGAAGGCTTCAGTCTGATCGTGGGTCACGTATAAAGACGTAATATTAAATCGTTGTTGTAATTCACGGATGGTTTCACGCATGCTGCGTCTTAAATTGGCATCTAGATTACTTAAGGGCTCATCAAACAACAGCACTTTAGGCTTTAATACCAGTGCTCTGGCTAAGGCGACTCGTTGTTGTTGTCCCCCTGAAATTTGGTCAACATAACGCTCACCAAATCCTTCTAAGTCAACCAGTTTTAACGCTTCGTCTACTCGCTGATTGATTTCCTTTTTATGTAAGCCAATCATTTTTAGTCCGTATCCAACATTATCACGCAAAGATAAGTGTGGAAATAAGGCGTAGGATTGGAACACCATACAAATATCGCGTTGTTGGATGGAGGCGCTAGTGACATCTTCGCCATCAATAAAGATCTGGCCGCTGGTCGGTTTTTCTAACCCTGCAACAAGTCGTAATACTGTGGTTTTTCCGCAACCGGAAGGACCAAGTAAAGTGACCAAGCTACCTTTTTTGATCGTTAAGTCTAAATCGCCAATCACGGTTTTGTCACCAAAACGTTTGCAGACATTTTTTAATACAACAAAGTTTTCATTTTCCATGGGTATTCTCCAAACGTTATTCTTGATTATTGGCTTTTGAACGAGACACGCGTGCTTCGCCAACAAAAAAATCAAATATTAAAATAATCGACAGCATCACCACAATGAGAATGGAGCCATACGCGATCGCGATGCCATATTCTCCATCTTCAACTCGGTTTAATATATAAGAGGTCGCAACTCGAGTTTCTGGTGTAACTAAAAATATGATGGCGCTGACGGTCGTCATGGCGCGAACAAAACTGTAGATCAATGTGGAGAGGATTGCTGGTCTCAATAAAGGCAATAAAATTTGGGTAATAGTTTTAAGCGAATTAGCTTTCAAACTCATAGAAGCTTCATCGAGTGATTTATCCAGTTGACCTAAACCAGCGATACCAGCTCTGATGCCGACGGGTACATTACGCATCACCATTGAGATAACCACAATGGCGGCAGTGCCAGTGAGATAAATAGGCGCGTCATTAAACGCTAAAATATACGAAACCCCGGCTACGGTGCCAGGTACGGCGAAACAAAGCATGGTGGCGAATTCAATGATTTTTTTACCATGGAACTGCTGGCGTACGACGATGTAAGCGATCAATAAGCCGAACAATGCCGTTAGTGGTGCGGCGATCCCTGCGAAAATTATGGTTGAGATCAACGATGGCCAAGCGCCTTCTCCAATACCCATCCCAAATAAACGAGTGTAGTTATTTAAGGTTAAGCTGTAATCCACACCCCAGTTAACAGTAAAGCTACCAAAAACGATGCTACCGTACAGTAAGATGTTAAACGCCATCCAAAAGTACAATAATCCGGAAACTGAATGTTTCAATAGGCTTGGAAGGGGTTGCACATCACCTCGATACGATTTTCCCGAAATAGTGACGTATGACCGCTTACCTATCCATAAATATTGCACCACAAAAATCGTGAGAGAGAACAATAATAATACGGCGCCTAAAGTACTGGCGGAGGCGTAGTCTAATTGTGCTCCTGCTATATAAAAATATATTTGAGTCGCCAGCACATCAAAGCTACCACCTAATACTAGCGGGTTACTAAAGTCGGCGAGCGATTGAACAAATATTATTAAGAAGCTATTGGCTAGCGCGGGTTTTAATAAAGGTAATACGATTTTAAAAAAAGTTTGATAGCGGTTTGCTCGCAGGGTATATGAGGCCTCTTCTAATGAAGGATGTAATGATTTCATAGCGCCATCTAAAATCATAAAAGACATAGGGGCAAAGGCGAGTACTTGTGCCATCCAAATTCCGGTGAAACCATATAACCAGTTGGTTTGTTCTAATCCAAACCAATCCGTCATAAATTCAGTGACATAGCCTGAGCGACCTAACATTAAGGTGACCCCTAAGCCGACCACAAAAGGTGGAGTGACGATTGGTAAGATAGAAAAAATACGTGCAATAAATGCTGAACGTATGGCTATACGTGTCGTGTAGATGGCAAAAACCAATCCAAAGAAGGTGGCACCGATACCAACGGATACTCCGAGAATGATAGAGTTCCAGATAATTTGAATAATATGTGAATGGCTAAGAATATCGAGGAATTGCCACGCTACAAAGTTCCCCATGTCATCTTTAAACATAGGAATGAAGATGGCAATGCTCGGAAATATGATAAATATGCCGATTAATAACACAATTGACAGCAGCGCACCGATCACAAAGCGATCACCGCCTAAAAACTCTAAGCGTGCAAACGCTAAGGTTATTATTGCCCCTAAAGCAATAAATAAAGCAATAGTGGAATAACCCAATCCTTGATGAGTTCCCCAAGACGAGATCAAGACAGCTAACATGCAAAAAGCTGAGTAACTAATATCAAAATAATGTCGTGATTTTGCGTATTTGTTAAGCGGTTTAAGCGGGCGAATGAATAATACGAGTGGTAGAGTAAACCATAACCAAGCAATGTTTAGACTACTCCACCCCATCGCATCGTGAAATTCTTTAGAGGTCGATTCAAAAACGCCATAATCAAGAGCAAAAGAGGGCAGTAAGACAAAGGCACATAAGAGTGCGATTATCCAATAAAAAATCGGATCGCGATGAGGCGTGTTGTGCTGCCGGCGTGGAACGGTGTCTGCGGTGAGTTCATTCATGTATGAGTACCAAAATAGTGATTCGATCATTAAGCACGATTTGATTGCAACAATGTATTATTGGAACAATGTAAAGTCGTGAGCGTCTCTTTCGCGGTCAGCAAAGACAACGCCTATTCGATTTAAAGCGATAACGTTAATGACGTTGAGTATAAACAGAACATTGGAATAGCGAGCCAGAAGTAAGGCAGAACGAGCCTACCTTACTAGTGTGATAGTGTTCGAGGGTTAGTTACCCATTTTCACCTGATTGACCCATTTATTGATCAGACGTTTACGCTCATCAGATGAGCCATAGGTGTCCATGTCATAATTTATTAGAGTGAGTTTTTTAGGATCCAACGCATTCGGCGATTGCTCTGCTTGAGTGTTGGTTAGGATCTGGAATGACTGACCCTGTTTCCAAGCCAGTTCTTGGCCTTCTTTAGACATAACCCAATCAACGAACAACTTGGCGTTATCTAGATTGCGTGCACCTTTGATAATACTAACGCCACCAATTTCATACCCAGTACCTTCACAAGGAGAAATGAGTTCAAGTGGGGCACCTTTTGATTGTTCTAGTGAGTAATCGTGTAAGAATCCGATTCCAATCGCTATTTCACCACGAGCCGCGTTACGAGAAGGAGTGACACCTGACTTAGTGTACTGGGAAACATTTTTATCTAACGCTTTGAAATAATTAAAGGCTTTTTCTTCATCCCATAACTGAATAAAGGTCGCTAATGCCGTGTAGGCTGTTCCTGAGCTCTGAGGATCGGAGATTTGGATTTCGTCTTTATATTCAGGTTTAGTCAGATCTTCCCAGCATCGTGGAATCGGTAACCCTTTTTCTTCTAGACGCTTAGTGTTCACCCCAAAGCCCAAAATACCCATGTAGACTGCTGAGGAGTAGTTGCCTTTACGTTTGGCTGGATCTTTGAACCCATCCATGATGAATTCAAGTTGTGGTGATTTATAGGCTTGCAGTAAACCCATTTCCCCGGCTTGAGATTGAGGATCTAAGGTGCCACCGTACCAAACATCAGCGCGAGGATTCTTTTTCTCTGCATCTATTTTGGCAAAGGTACTTCCAGAGCCATTACGGACAAAAGAAGTATTCACATCGTGTAGCTTCGAAAATGCGCGAGTTTCGGCTTCACACATAGCATTGGTTGCGCTGCAATATACCACGAGCCGACCTTCAGCAAAGGCTTGAGTGGCAAGAATGGATGATGAACCTAAGATCAATGTGGCAAGCAAGCTGCGCTGTAATTTATTATTCATATTTCTTTCCTCTTGTTATTGTCGTCACTTAACGGATGTATAGGGTGTTGTAGTTAAGTGCGGATCACGTACCTGTGATACGGCTAGCTATTTCTCAATAGCAAAACTTGAAATACATTTGTAATGTTGAATCTGTCATTGCCCAGTGTGATAAAATTCTGCTCGGCAATGGTCGGTTCTTATAAACCGGAATATATAAAATTACAGTGCTAACATGACGATAAATTAACGTATTATCGTTGCGGATCTTGCTCGTTGCTGTGCTTGAAGAAAGGGTAATATGAATAAGCCTATTGAGGCCGCTGCGACAGTGATGACGCTAAAAAACCCTTCCCATCCGAATCGCTCGATAATTAATGATAATGGATAGCTGGCCAGTGCTGCACCTAAGTAACCAAATAAACCAACAAAACCGGTGGCGGTGCCCGCTGCATCTTTATGCGAACACTCAGCTGCTGCCATACCAATCATCATTTGTGGTCCAAAAACAAAAAAACCAATAGAGAAGAAACATCCCGATAACACCACAACGTTATTGACTGGAGTCAGCCATAACGCGGCCACAGAAATAAAGATACCTAAAGAGAAAATCAGGTTCATCGGAGCGCGATTGCCGCGGAAAAATTTATCCGATCCCCACCCCCCAAATATTGAGCCAAAGAATCCACCGATCTCAAACATAGACACCACCGCGTTAGCTGAAAATAAGTCGTATCCATGTCGCTCGGTTAAATATAAATTCCCCCAGTCATTAATGGCAATTCGTACCACATACACTAATAAGTAAGAGCTGCCCAATAACCAAATATACTTATTACTTAGAATATAGGTTTGGATAATTTGAGAAAAACGTAGACCAATCCCTTCAGCCTCGTGCTGCTTCTCGATTTCATCGTCTCGCCATTCCCCTACTGGAGGCAAACCTAGAGTCACTGGTCTATCTTGCATACGAAAAAACAGTAATAATCCCACGGCAATAGCAATACAACCTGGAATAATAAAGCCGTATCGCCAACCTAAAGTCACCGTAATAAATCCAATACTTATCGGGATTATTGCACCGCTAACGTTGTGGCAAGTGTTCCAGATTGACCACCAGAACCCTCTTTCAGATCGTGAGTACCATGCGGTCAATAATTTAGCGCATGGCGGCCATCCCCAGCCTTGGAAGAAAGCATTTAATGTCCAAAGTGTTGCAAACATAGTCAGCGAAGAGCTGAGCCCAAAGAGTAGGTTAATGATGCCAGTAAAAATCAGCCCAAGTCCCATAAAGTAACTGGGTTTAGTCTGATCACTTACAATTCCTGAGACAAATTTTGAAAGGCCATAGGTGATGTAAAATAGTGTGCCAAGAATACCAAAATCTGAATATTGTAAGCCTAAGTCATTGAGCATAGCGGGCATTGCAAAATTAAGACTTTTACGGGTAAAGTAAAACACCCCATAACCCACATACATCGAGAACATTAAATGCATTCGCCAGTAGTGATATGTATTATTTATTTGTGCACTATCTTGGATCGGCGTAACTACCTTGGCTGATGTTGAAAAGAACATCATATTTCATGTCTCCCTAATGCTTATTAAGAGTAGCTAAGCGATCTACAAAATGAATGAGACAAAGTTATAAAAGAGTAAGAATTTTTCCTAGTTTGTCGCTTTATTATGTGGTTTTGTGGGCAAGTTAACAGTTACTCGAGTGCCTGATTGGCCATGAATGAGTGTTGATTCAATGACAAAATCACCGCCTAGCGCACTAACCCGCTCTTCGATACCTAATAGCCCTTGTCCTTTGGTGCGCCAGTTATCTGGTAGACCCACGCCGTTATCGCGTAGATCCACGCTGAAAGTATCTCCTGGTACAATACTTAATTGCACCGATGTCGCCTCGGAATGTTTATAGGTATTATTGAGTAATTCTTGAATAATACGATACAGCGTGACGGTAGTGATCTCATCCAATCGATCGGCAAAAATGCCAAAGTTCAAATGGAAATCTACGTGCCGTTCTATAAATTTCATTTCATTTGCTAGTTGCCGGATGGCGTTTTCTAATCCAAGTTCATCGAGTGTGTGCGGGCGCAGCTGAGTTAATAACTGCCTAGTAGAGGAGTGGATGCGCATTGCGAGAACGTTGATGGTTTCAGAAATATGATTTTGTTGTTCATCTTTTGTCAGTCGTTTAGCGAGCATAGACTGTATTTGAATGGCGGTAATATTCTGACCAATTTCATCATGTAACTCGCGGGCGACAGATTTTCTGATTTGTTCTTCAACCTGTACCAGTTGCCGAGTAAGATTTTGTTTTTTGGCTAATTCATATTCTAGCTTTTGGTTGGTTTGGGTTAACTGTTTAGATAATAAATGTTGTCGACTGATCGCGATTCCTAAGCCTAATCCAATTAAAGTTTGGGTAGCGACGAAGCCTTGCAGTTCGATATCTGAGCTAAACGATCCAGTGACTTGGCGAGCAGTGGCCAACAGAATACTGTTCATCACGCTGGCTAATACCCCGCCTCTCCAACCGTATCGATAAGCCATAAAAATATTGGGCAGCAAAAAAATAAGCAATGCCAGTGGTTGCAGTTGTTTTAATAACACTAGCTCGGCGCTCAAACCAATACTGAAGAATAGTAAGCACCATAATAGAGCGGAAGGGCGCAAGGTGACTTCGTTGTAGATTAAGGTTGGAGATAGAGGGCTCCAAATTTGTTGTTGTAAGTAATCGTATAACAGATACAAAAATGGTGTGAGCAATAGGCCGCCAGTAACGGCTGCTATGGTGGTTTGAGCTACGTAATGCCATTCAAGGCCCAATGGTTTGATTAACAACAATATGCCCAGCCCACAGAACAATCCGTAAACTAAAGTAAGCCCAGTAAGTGCGAGTAATTTTTGCCAATAAGTTTGTAGCGGTGACCACAAGATGCGAAATGGTATCGCGATCCAATATGCGATCAATAAAAATAATAGTAATAAATATTCATGATTTGGCGCGTGTAATAAGTGTCCTAATAGTAAGACCATCCCTATTTCACATATGGTGACTCCAAGCCATAACGAACGTGGCGCTAAGGTGAGAGTTATGAGTTTCAAGCCTGTTGGTAGTAGTAACCCTGCTAGAAATAAGTCGGTGGTTAAATAGCGACTTATGTTCCATAAACAGAACCAACATAACGAATACAATAAACAAGAAAAAGTATAAAAGAATCCACGAGAAAGTGATATTTTTAGCAAGGAGTCAACAGTTAATCGAATATAGCGCATATCATTTACGACACTTCATTGATTAGCAGTTGATGAGTGATGGCGAATCGGATCAGATCGACGTTGTTAGACAAACCAAGCTTACTTAAAATACTGGCTCGATGAACATGAATTGTTTTGTGACTAATAGATAAATAATGACCAATTTCTTTTGCTTCTTTACCTTGAATTATATGGTAAAAAATTT
This sequence comes from Vibrio hibernica, assembly GCF_015223435.1. Classification (GTDB taxonomy): domain Bacteria; phylum Pseudomonadota; class Gammaproteobacteria; order Enterobacterales; family Vibrionaceae; genus Vibrio; species Vibrio hibernica. The sequence continues at coordinate 54,023 of NZ_VHKO01000004.1, read as the reverse complement.
CCTTTTCTCGTTTCGTCAGCGCTTGTAATGCGGCTGGTGTGCCGGAAGCATTACTCAAATTAATTAACGCATCGGCACATAAATAGCGATCTCCTTTAGCGACGGTGCGAATTGCCATCACTAATTCACCTGGCCCGCAGCGTTTTGACAAGTACCCGCAAGCTCCAGCTTCTAATGCTTTACTAACAAACGATGCTGAATCATAAATCGATAAAATAATGGCTTTTAGCCCCGGCTGTGCTTTTTTAAGCTGCTCCAATAAATCCAATCCATTCTCATCGGGCATTGAAATATCAATCACCGCAACATCCACCGTTGTCCTCGACAAGGTATAAAATGCTTCGCGTGCATTACTGTGTTCACTGTGCACCGTAATATCAGGTTCGACAGATAATAACTGCGCAAACCCAGACCGAACCATAATATGGTCATCAACCAAAGTAACAGAAATCATTTGAATATTTTATCCATGCATTGTGAGTCGATTAGTTAATATAGGAACGATAGTATAGAAGTTGCCATAATTGTCTTTATTTTGTGATTATATCGCCAATAGTGTGAAGGGTAAGGGGTTGTCTCACTCTAAATAGGTGGGAAGACTAAAGAATATATTTTTAAATGATAATTTTCGTTATTAATATTAATTAGAGAATGCGATTTAGTGAGTTACGTCACGTCGTGGTAGAGGTGGGACTATAATAACCGCCGTCATAAAATTCTATTATTAGTATTATTAATAATAGAATAATCAATTGCACTAGGATTATTTGTTAATTAGATGTTATTTATGAATAACAAATTAATAATGAGGTTTTTATGGACACGATAAGCAAGCTAAAATCATGGGTACCTGAAATGGTTGAAATACGGCACCGTATACATAGTAATCCTGAATTGGGCTTTGAAGAGCATTCAACTCAAAAGTTAGTGGCTTCTCTTTTAAAGAGCTATGGCGTTGATCAGGTTTATACTGACTTTGGTGGTACTGGGGTCGTTGGAGTTATAGGGGGCGCTTTAGGTAGTGGAAAAATGATAGGTTTACGTGCCGATATGGATGCGCTGCCTATATCAGAAGAAAATAAATTTAATTACCGCTCACAAAATGAAGGAAAAATGCATGCTTGTGGTCATGATGGGCACACCAGTATGCTGCTTTTAGCTGCTAAATATTTGGCCTCTTCTCGCCAATTTAAAGGAACAGCTATTGTTATTTTTCAGCCTGCTGAAGAAGGATTAGGCGGTGCTGAAAAAATGATTTTTGATGGGATACTTGAGCGATTCCCTCTTGATGGATGCTATGCTTTACATAATATGCCTGGTATTGAAGCAGGACATTTTGCTTTTAAGAAAGGCCCGATTATGGCAAGTTCTGATCGATTATTTGTGACTATTCATGGTAAGAGTGGCCATGCTGGATTACCTCATCTAACTGAGGATCCATTATTGGCGACTACACATATTTATCAGGCAATACAAGGGATTGTTAGTCGATGTTATGATCCATTTGATCCTATGGTTGTGTCGGTTACTCAAATACATTGTGGCGATACGACTAATGTTATTGCTGATAAAGCTTATATGAGCGGTACGTTTCGAACATTATCAAAAGTAACTAGAGACAGCTTAGTGGCTAAACTTGAGCAGTTAGTGAAGTATACTGCAAAAGCATATGGTCTCAACGGTGAGTTTAAGTTAGGGCCTATTTCTCATCCGCCAACAGTTAACACAAGCGATGAAGTTGACTATGCTATTGCTGCCGCTACCGATATTGTTGGTCATAACCAAGTTAACGGTTCATGCGAAGCAATGTTAACGAGTGAAGATTTTGCTTACTTTTTAGAAAAAGTACCTGGTTGTTACGGATTTATTGGTAATGGGAAACAACCCGACCATTCACATATAGGTTTACATAATACTAAATATGATTTCAATGATGAAATACTACCAATAGGTGCCGCATATTTTATCCAATTATTAATAATTAATAATTAATAATTAATAAAATCATTGGATACTATATTACAAAGGAGTGTATATGTCTGAGTTATTAAAAATAAATAATAAGAGAAATATTTCAATTTTAGATCGTATTGAGAACTTTGGAAATAAAATTCCACATCCATTTTATATGTTTGTTATTCTCTGTCTTGGGGTAATGTTTGTCTCATGGTGGGTTTCATTTAGCGGAGGAAGTGTTATTCACCCTTCTAGTGGTGAAATGGTTTATGTTAAAAACTTAGTCAGTGGTGATGGGTTGGTTTATATATTGCAATCTGCGGTATCTAACTTTGTTTCTTTTAAACCATTAGGTCTGGTTTTATGCATGATGATTGCTATTGGTCTGGTGCAAGAAGTTGGCCTTGCCAGCGCTGCAATTAAGCGATCATTATTAAATGCATCTCGCAAGCTTGTTACTGCGTCTATATTCTTCACAGGGATTATAGGTAACCTTGCTTCAGATGCGGCTTTTATTCTTGTTCCTCCTTTAGCTGGAATTATCTTTGCAGCGACAAATAGAAATCCTGTTGTAGGTATTGCTGCAGGTTTTGTAGCCGTAGCCGCTGGTTTTACAGCGAATATTTTTATTGCAGGAACGGATGTATTATTGTCAGGAATAACGACGGAAGCGGCTTCAATTATTAGTCCAATAGAAGTCAGCCCAGCGGCAAATTGGTATTTCATGCTTATTTCAGTTCCTATTTTAATTATTATTGGTACGATATTTACTGATAAGTATATTGAGCCACGTTTTGATAAAAAAATATTGCTAGATACTGAATTTGAACCATTATTGGAACAGTATCAAGTGACTACTATTGAGTTAGTTGCATTGAAGTGGGCTGGCTGGGCATCCTTGTTGTTTGTTTCTAGTTTAAGTTTGATGCTTTGGTCGGATGATTCTCCTTTAAGGAATTCAGATGGTGGCTTAGTCCCCTCACCTTTTTTGAAAGGTATCATTCCTATTATTATGGCATTCTTTATCTTAAATGCGGTAGTTTATGGCTATAAATCGGGTGTACTTAAACAAGCAAGTGATATACCAGAGCTTATGTCTAAATCATTACAAGGTATTGGTGGATATATAGTTTTAGTTTTTGTTATTTCTCAGTTTATTGCCTGGTTTAATTGGTCTAATTTGGCCGTTTTTATTGCAGTAAATGGTGCTGATTGGTTGTCTGGGATTGAATTGCCGAAAACAATAATGATTGCGATGTTCATGGTACTAGCAGGGGTGATGAATTTAATTGTATTCAGTGGTTCCGCTCAGTGGGCAATTATGGCACCAGTATTCATACCTTTATTTATGTTACTTGGCATTTCACCTGAATATACCCAAATGGCGTACCGTATTGCAGACTCTACGACAAATATTATTTCACCAACAAACCCTTATATTCCTATGGTATTAGCACTGATTGCCAAATATAATCCTAATATTAAGTTTGGTGTTTTTTTATCTATTATGGTTCCTTATTCATTCTTGCTCTTTACTGTTTGGGGGGGGATCTTCTTAATTTATATGATAACAGGTTTACCCGTTGGGCCAATGTGAATATTATTTATTCCACGAATTAACATGCTTTTTTAATATTAATCTGAACTCATCAATTAAAGGTTGTTGAGTTTCTTTTCTTGTGATAATTCCAATGTGACGGTATTGAATTGGCTTGACTATTGGAATGAAGATAACATCTTCGGCATGAGTTAGTTTTTCTATTGTTGATGACAAAATACTGGTGCCTAAGCCATTTTGTATCATTCCTATGAGTGTAGATGTATGAGCAGCGCTGAGTTCAGGGTTATAGCTTAAGCCTATACGCTCAAAAGCTTCATTAGCCAAATTTCGTAAACTGTTGCCAGGACTAACGCCAATGGTGGCATATTTATGTGCTTGTTCCCATGAAACTTCTTTTTGTTTAGAAAGTGGATGATCGTGTCGGCAAGCTAAGCGTAAATGATCTCGATATAATAATTCAAATTTTAAATCTGGATGGTGGGGATCGATATTGATACCAATATCAGCTCGATGTTCCAATACGGATTGTGTGATATCATCCATACGCTCTTCGATTAACCGAAAGGTAAAGTCAGGGTATCGAATTTTTAGTTCACCAAATGTTTTGGGAGCTAATGATGCGCAAATTGTATACAGCGAAGAGACAACTAAAGATTTATTATAACCATGATTACGATTTTTATTATTTTGTACGAGTTTATCTAACCGGTTAACGATAAGTCGAGCCTCTTGATACAATACTTCCCCACTATCTGTGAGTATAATTTTACGTGATTTTTTTTCAAATAATTCGGTAGACATTTGTAGTGCTAATTTTTTCATCATTTGGCTTAAAGCAGACTGTGTAATATGTATCTGTTCTGCCGCTTGAGTGAAATTTTCTGTGTCTGCGAGAATAAGAAATGCTTTCAGTTGACGGTAACTAACATCCATTGTTAATACTTAATGCTATTAAATGTTTTTTATTGTACCTCGGCCGCTAATTTATACTAGCAATATGATGAAAATTGGAGAGCTGGATCATGACTAAATATGTACGGTGTTTCGGCTTATTCTCAATAGATATTAGAGTTTAAACTAGGTATCAATTGGCCAATTAACAAACCAATAATTAAAATTTTAGAAATGTTTATTAACTATTAAACTCAAATGTATTAATAATACTTTAATTAAGATAACTATTGTTTAAACGTCATTTTATATCTTTATTTAACCCAACTTTACATACACTCGTTCAGGTCGTCCGACTTTGCCATATTCGTTTTCAGCGGTTAATAATCCATTGGCCGAGCAATATTCTAAATAGCGGCGAGCGGTGGTTTTGCTGATGCCGGTTTCCTGCACTAAACGATCCACGGTGAATTTTATGCCAATATTTTGTGAGAATACGCGTTTGATTTTCTCAAGCGTGATGCCTTCAATCCCCTTAGGGAGTAATTGTTGGTGTTTGTCTCGAAGTTGAATATTAAACAGCTCATCGATCTGGCGTTGCTCAAGATTTTCGTAGGCTTTCATCGCGTTATTTAAGGTTAAATAACGATTGAGAGTTTCTTGTAAACGCTCATACGAAACGGGTTTTAATAAGTAATCAAAACAACCTAATTTCATAGCCGCTTTTACGGTATCAATTTCATCTGATGCCGTGATCAGTACCACATCAATTTTATGTGAGATTTTATCGGCTATAATTTCTCGGAATAAATCAATACCCGTTCCATCTGGTAAATAGTTATCTAAAATAATTAAATTCGGCTTATGCACTTTTACCATGGTTCTTGCCATTTGAAGGGTTTCGGCAATACCAATAGGATTGAAACGATTGGTTTGTCTAAGAATCTGGCTGTGCATTTGCGCAATTCTTGCGTCATCTTCCACGATTAATACATCAATTAAATCCATTTTATTTACCTTCATTATGGTGGTTTGAGCCACTCTTTTTGTTGGTTATGCGTTCTGTTGGAATAAATATAGAAAATATACAGCCTTGTGGTTCTGCATGGTCAACATTAATAAAACCACCCGCATGGGTTACATAACGGTGCACTAAATACAATCCAATGCCATGATTTTGATGATCATCTATTTTACTGGTGACCCCTTTTTTCCATATTTCATCGATTAAATGTGGTTCAATTCCAATACCGTTATCGGTGATTTCTAACACTAAATCTTTACCTGCATCGGTAATCAATAGCTCAATGATACGGTTGCTGGTGGCGTTGTTTTGTGTTGCATCAAAGGCGTTATCAATAAGGTTGCCAAGGATGGCGCACAATTCTGTTTCACTTAATGTTGAGTTTAATGAATGTAGTTGGCTGGTGGGATCAAACCGTAATTCAATATTAAGTTCTCTCGCCCGTAATGATTTTCCTAATAATAAGCCCGCGACTTGAGGTAGGTGAATATTATGGTGTATGAAATCTAATAATGCTTGTTTGCTCGTGTTTTCTTGATTGATCAATTGCTGTACTTCATCCAATTTCCCCATTTGAATCAAGCCAGATATGGTCGCTAAGCGGTTGGAAAATTCATGGCGTAAAACACGCAGGCTATCGGTGTGCTGCTGAACTTGGGTTAATTCCATGGTCAATGAATCGATATCACTTTTTTCGCGAAAACTCACCACCCAGCCAGTGATCTCTTTTGGTGTATGTTCTTCTTGCTTATAAATAGCGACTCGACTGGCAATTAAGCTTAATCCATTTAAGTGAATAATTTCATCTTTTAAGTTGAGATCTAATGGTTGGCGAAAAAAGAATTCAGTGTGCGAAACATATTCAATAATTTGGCGTGTTTTTAGATATTTAAAGCCTTTATTTATGCCGAGTAATGTCTTAGCCGTTTTATTGATAGTCAGAAAATAGCCTTGGTTGTCAATCGCAATGATGCCTTCATAAACAGAGCTTAATATTGATTTTTGTAAGTTTAAGGCGAGGGCGATTTCTTCTGGTTCCATGCCGTTCATTTTGGTTTGAACATGGCGAGAAAACCCCCATGCGGCAATGAGAGTTAGCGCAAAAATGCAGAAAATTTCGACCAATAGTGGCGTCATATATACATCGAGCCATTGATCAAATCGATTGAGTAAATAACCGACTGAAACGACGCCAATAATGTTGTGGTCTGCATCAAAAATAGGCGTTTTCCCGCGAATGCCGTAGCCTAAACTGCCTTCGCGTAGAGTGATATAAGATTCGCCACGCTCTAACACGCCAGTATTATCACCACCTTGCATAGAATGTCCGATCCGCTCTTCTACTGGATGTGATAGACGAATACCTTTTTCATCGCCAATCACTATAAAACTGGCATCGGATATTGTTGATAATCTTTCTATATGTGGTTTCAAGTCGTCTATGTTTTTTTGCTCAACTTGTTTTATTAGCTCAGGATCGCTGGCAATTTCCTTAGCTTGAATTAAAGCGCGAGTACCGACTTGATGTTTGATCGAATCATATAAGGTACTGTCAAAATGCCAAACCATGACCGACATTTGTAGGATTAACAAAATAAAAAGCAGTAAAAATACTTTAGTGCGAAAGGTGAGTTTAGATAAAGAGGAAATACTGCTTTTTATCATACGTAATAGACCAGATGGAGGAAAAGGTGACGTTATTTAGTGTGGATGTAACTAATGTGCAGCATGAATGTTAAATTAAAACCCGAGTGATTACAGTGATGGATTCTTGCTTTCAAGAAAATGTTAAGAATGGGAACAATATTAGGTGGGGGAGGACTTTGTCCAAAAAATTATGAAAAAAGCCCAAATAACCGAATGTGAATATCAACTGGTTATTTGGGCGAAGGGTAACGTTACTAGGAACTTATCCCAAAGGAGAATTTGTTCTATACCGAAGTTGATCTCTGAGCTATTTTTGCGCGTAGAGCCCCAATCATTGGCAAAATTATAGATAATGCAATCACGGCTAATAATATTTGTGCAATGCCCGAGTGAGCAAATATCGATAAGTCTTGGTTAGAAATACGATAGCCTTGTCGGAATGATTGCTCCATTTGCCCGCCTACAATTGCCGCTAAAATCATCGGTGCCGTTGGAATGTTAGCGCGTCCCATAATAACGCCGGCAATACCTAAAATAATCAATATATAGAAATCGACCACGGAGGTACTGATCGCATAGCAGCCGACAAAGGCTAAGCCAAGCACGATTGGATATAACACCTTAGCAGGAATAGATAACAACCGAACCAACACGCCTGCTAATGGAATATTCACAATAGCCAGAATAACGTTAGCGACAAACATACTGGCGATTAAGCCCCATGCCGTGTCAGGATGTTGAGCAAATAGTAATGGCCCCGGCTGAATACCTAACATAAGTAATGCACCCATCATTACCGCGGTTGTGCCCGAACCCGGAACGCCAAGTGATAACATTGGTATCATGGCACCAATAGAAGCCGCATTGTTTGCCGATTCTGGTGCGGCTAAACCTTCAATTGCGCCGTGTCCAAATTCATCTTTGTTTTTAGATATTTGCTTCTCATTGTTGTAGCACATTAAGGAGGCCATGGTACCGCCAGCACCTGGTAAAGCACCGATAATAAAACCGACAGGCGCACTACGTAAAATTGGCCATTTTGAGCGTTTCCAATCTTCTTTAGATATCCAAATACGTTTGAATTTAGTTTGGACTTTTTTGCTGCCATCACTGAGTGTGCGGAAGCTTTTAAATACTTCACCCATGGCATAAATACCAATGATGACCACTAGAAAGTCGATCCCCGTTTGCAGTTCTAAATTACCAAATGTAAAGCGCTGTAAACCCGATTGTGAATCTATTCCGACGGTGGAGATTGCCAGGCCAATCGCCATAGATAAAAAGCCTTTTAGCATATTACCTTTTGACATGGATACCGTCATGGAAAGGGCGGCGACCATCAATAAACAATATTCGGCTGGACCAAATTTAATCGCAAAACTAGCAACCGGTTCGGCAAGTAAGGTCATTAAAATCGCGGCAATTGTGCCACCAATAAGTGAAGCAATTGCTGAAATGGCGAGGGCAGATTCTGCTCGACCTTGCATCGCCATAGGATAACCATCAAAAGTGGCGGCAAGCGCGGCGCCATCTCCAGGGGTATTAATTAAAATTGAGCTTCGAGAGCCGCCAAACATTGCGCCAATATACACGCCAGTCATAGTAATAAGTGAAGCGGTTGGCCCCATTGCAAAGGTCATGGGTAATAAAATTGCCACGCCAGTAGCCGGCCCTAAACCCGGTAGCATTCCAATCACTGTGCCTAAAATACCGCCGACAGTGATCAAAAATAAATAATAAGGCTGAAGGGCAACACCAAAGCCATTCATTAAACTTGCTAAAATATCCATCATGATTTAGCTCCGTTAATTAAAAAATGGAAAAGGTGGAAGATTGACGGCAAGCAAGTCATTAAAAGTAAAGAAAATGCTGCCCGAAAAAATGATAGAAATAATGGCGCCTTTTTTCCAATAAGAAAGGCCGCATGTCACCATCAACATCGCAAACATAAATAGGGACGTACTGATCACATAGCCTAAATGCTCGAAGGTTAATGCATAGAAAAAAGAGATCACGCAAGTAATGGCTATTTTTCGGCGGTCACTTTTTCGCTGTTGGCTTTCATTTAATAAGGCTTTTATCGCGAGAATAGATGGCGCTATCCCACCTTTTAGGATCAATAAAATGCCGATAAAAATCGCAATCGCGGCAATGGCCAGTGGCATGAAAATCGCTTCAAGTGGGTTGCCAAACATCGGATGTGGCATGTTGTATGCATAGCCGCCGTAAGTGAGCCCGAAGACGATACTAAATAGCCCAGTTAGAGCATCCCAGTTAGGTTGTTTTGTTGACATATCACACCTTCATCAATCGCTGTGTGGATTAAGGCGGAGGATAAACTCACGCCTTATATTATCGGTAAGATTATTTTGAAAGACTTAGCGACCAAATACTTCTTTAATCAGTGTCTTATATTGTTCATTGGTATTAGAAAGGAAAGTAGTGAAGTCTTGGCTATCTTGGTAAGCATCATCCCAACCGTTACGTTTAAGTGCGGCTTTCCACTCAGGTGTTGCAACCATTTTGTGTAGTGCTTCGCGCCAGTATTTAACGGCATAATCTGGCATATCTTTCGGGCCAAATAGACCACGCCAGTTTTCAAATGTTACGTCAATACCTTCTTCTTTTACGGTTGGAATTTCAGCGATTAAGCCCGTGCCAATTCGTTTGTCGGCTGTTTGCGCTAATCCATGTAATTTGCCGCTTTCCAATATGCCAGCGACATCGCCTAAACCTGTTGAAATTAAATCAACATGGCCACCTAGCGCTTGTGCCACTAAGCTGCCATCTTGGAATGAGATGTAATCAATTTGACGCAAGTTTTCAACACCAGCCGCTTTTGCGACTAATAAAAATTGAATATGGTCCATTGAACCTGCAGCCGAAGTGCCACCAATTTTGACTGATTTAGGGTCTTTTTTAAGCGCATCCATCACTTCTTTAATAGAATGGTATTTTGAATTTTCAGGCACAACAAATGCCGCGTAATCGGTGATCAAGCGTGCTAACGGTGTTGTATCTTTATAGCTGTATTGAGTTAATCCGGTCAGGTTAGTTAGCAAGATAGGAGGGGAGTAAACAGAGATTAAATCGCCTTTGCCTTTTTGGGTTTGCATATACGCCAAGTTTACCGCGCCGCCGCCGCCGGGACGATTCACTACAGGCATATTTGAATCTACGATACCTGTATCTTTTAACGTTTTTGCCACGGTACGAATAGTTAAATCCCAACCACCACCCGCGCCAGCAGGGGCAATCATGTTAATAGTATGAGGTGGGTAATCTGCCGCAACAGCAGTATTAACCAAGAGAAGTGATGTGGTCGCAATGACCGCCCCAGTGAATAATTTCTTTAGTTTCATCATGATAGACGTCCTTTGTGTCTTATTTATAATTGAATATCGATCTTTCATATTTCTATGCAATTTTCGATATCACTTTATTGTAGTTTTGATGTTTAATTATTGTTAGGAATGTGTTGAACGGTAAGAATACGCATTACAGAAAAAGGGAAGTGAGAGCAGGGTAAGCGTTCACCGGGAGGGGCTTGACAACGGTGAAAAGTAAGGAATTATGTGTTTTTATAACGTACGGGCATTAAAACTTTTCTAAATGCCAGAGAATAAGCATTAAAACGCTCTGAGGCATACTCCAGAATGCTTGTCAATACACTCCCGGTGAACGGTTACTAAATTTCGGCAGTGGGGGATAACTTGCATTACGGCTATTGGTTGTTTTTTGTTCGGAGTGACGATTGTTATCGTGCAAGGTATAAACAACTTTAATAGTGAAAAGCAAGAAAGCCTAAATAAAGCCGTTGTTGAGATTGAGAATATATTGGATACCAGTTCGCTTATCATTGATCAAATAATGCCGCTGGCTTCTGAACCTTGCCAAAATACCAAATCAAAGCTAGTTGATTTAGCCATTCGATATCCTGAATTTCAAACTGTGAGTTTATTAGTGAATTCGGAAGTGGTGTGTTCAACTTACAATGGTTTGGTTCATCTTTCTATGCTGAGTAACGATTCACGCAAAAATGAATTAATCCTGATGAAATCAAAAGTTATCGAACCAGGAAAAATTATTGGCGTGATCAAAAAGTCGAAAGGAAAAAATGCAGTTTCAATTACGCTAAATGGTCGTTCTTTCTTTTATATATTGTCTCTCATTGATTCAGATGAAAATTTCCAAATTCAGGCCTTTAATCAATGGGTGGGTAAAGAAGGGGTTTTACATGATGGCATAAGTCGTTTCAATTTAATTTCCTACTCCCCAAAATATAACTTCAATGTTCATACTTATATTTCTTTTAATACTTACGTTACTGAACTTTATCAGCGCTATGGGTGGATAATTCTGCTATTGGTGATGCTTTCTATTGTTATTAGCCGCTCTGTTTTTCTAAATGTAGAGAAAAATTCTAGTGTCCTAATCATGAAGAAAGCGATTAATAAGGATCATTTTGTTCCTTATGGGCAGCCAATTATGAATGCTAATGGTGAGCTTGCAGGTTTAGAAATATTGATCCGTTGGAATCATAAATCCTTAGGTGTGGTAAGCCCTGATGCATTTATTCCATTGGCTGAACGTTCGGGGTTGATTATTCCGATGACTCGCCAACTGTTCACTAATACTATTCATGCTTTTGAAAAAATGCCACATGCTCTGCCAAAAGGGTTTCATATTGCTATTAATATTTGTGCGCAGCATTTTGAAAAATCGAACCAGCAGTCTTTAATTGATAGTTGCAGAGAGTTTTTAGCAAGCCCTATTAGTCAGAGTTCATTTTTAGTTTTAGAGTTAACGGAAAGAGGCATCATTGAGAACTATGGCGAGGCAAGAGAGGTATTTGATAGCTTGCACGACATGGGAGTTAGAATGGCGGTTGATGATTTTGGAACCGGCAATGCCAGCTTATCCGCCATTAATAATTTAAATTTTGACTATATTAAAGTTGATAAAAGTTTTATTGACTTAATTGGTAGTGATGCCGTTTCCGCACCATTGGTGGATAATATTATAGATTTAGCCAGAAGGTTGAATCTGAGCTTGACTGCTGAAGGGGTTGAAAATCAGGTTCAGGTTGATTATTTAAAAGAAAATGGTGTGGACCATCTTCAAGGTTATTTCTACGGTAAGCCAGTCCCACTAGATGAATTTATTCAAACTTATTTGAAATAACATTATCTATTTCACTTCTTGCATAAAAGTATACTTGTCAGCTTTACCGCAGCAAGTAGTGAATAGCACTATTTTAGTGGATGCTTTTAGATCTGCACTGTAAGGATTAAAAACAAAAAATCGAGCCACTTAAAGGCTCGATTTTTTTGTTTTATTACTGCTGTAGGCAAGCTTGTGACTAATATTAATTAAGCAATAACTTGGGCAACACCAGCAACTAATACAGCTAACTCATCCCACTTTTCATTATCAATAAGATCGTTCGGGATCATCCAAGTGCCACCGCAAGCAAATACGGCAGGAATGGCAAGGTAGTCATTCACATTTTTTGGGTTAACGCCGCCAGTTGGCATAAAGTTGACTGGGTAAACCGCCGTTAATGCCTTTAGCATGTTTACGCCGCCAGAAGGTTCTGCAGGGAAGAATTTTAATGTATCTAGGCCCAATTCCATCGCTTGCTCAACGAGACTTGGGTTGTTCACGCCAGGGATGATTGGCACGCCACGTTGTTGGCAATATTTTACTGTGGTTGGGTTCAAACCAGGGCTGACTACGAAATCCACACCCGCTTCAATAGATTCATCCACTTGCTTCGGGGTTAATACTGTACCTGAACCAATTAACATATCTGGGTAGGCTTTACGCATGTTACGAATGGCTTGCGCCGCGGCTGGTGTACGAAAGGTGACTTCAGCGCAAGGTAGGCCGTTTTCAACTAATACTTGAGCCAGTTTTGCGGCTTTATTGGCATCATGGATAGCAATAACCGGTACCACTTTGATTTCGCTTAGACGTTGATTTAACGTTTTCATTTTGAGTCCTTGAGAATGATGTTAATAAAATACAATTTAATTAAGGGCTGGCATTTTGTCGCTTGGGATAATAGCGCCCGGAAAACAAATCACGGTTCCTGCTAATGTGTGTCCCATTTTTGCGGATTCTTCTAATGTGCCACCAAGTAGTCGTTTAGCAAGATAGCCAGCACTGAACGAATCACCTGCGGCTGTTGTATCGACAATACCGAAAACAGGTTTCGGCGCGACTTCAATGCGCTCATCTGTGGTGATCACAAAACACGCTTCAGCGCCACGCTTGATCACAATCTCGCTCACGCCGAATGCTTGAGTACGATCTATCGCTTGTTGTTCATCGGTATCGCCGTACAGCATTTGTTCATCATCGTAAGTTAAGAAAGCAATATCGGTTAATTGCAACATAGTTTTATACGCTTGTTGGGCTTGCTCTTTACTTTCCCATAATGCTGGGCGGTAGTTATTATCAAACGCGATTTTACAGCCTTGTTCTTTACAGGTAGTTAAAACCATAAATAGTTTATCCAGCGCATCTGCTGGCAAAATCGCAAGGCTCACACCGCTTAAATAAATCAGTTGGTTTTGGCTTAAGGAATCAATCACGGCGTTGGTGTCTTTTTCAAGTAACCAGTAACGCGCAGCAGAATCGTTACGCCAATATTGGAAAGTACGCTCACCATCGGGTGTGGTTGAAATCGAATATAAACCCGGTAATTTTTTATCTGAAATATGTACTAAATCAGTATTAATACTTTCTTGTTGCCACGCTTCTAACATTGCTGCACTAAAAGAATCTTTACCTAAACCTGTGACATAAGAAGTCGTGAGTTGATGCTGATGAGTCAGGCGAGATAGATAAAGAGCAGTATTTAATGTATCACCACCAAAGCTTTGCTTGTAAGTCGCATCACCTGTTTTTTGTAGTTCAACCATACACTCGCCAATGATGGCAATACGATTTACTTGCATGAAAATTCTCCTTGATCAGATGTCATTATTATTATCAATCGGCAGTGAAATATCAATTAAATTGAAACTATGTTTCATAACCGTTTGGACTAGATCACTTTTTTACGTGAAATATAATAGAAGGCGATCAATGCTGTAGTTTTATTTCGATAATGACTAGTGTGTAAAGAAAATGTCGGTGTGTTCACTGGAGAATTAAACTGGAAAAAAGCCGACCACGGAGGCCGGCAAAAGTTAGTGCTATTAGTGGATGCTTAATCAAATGGGGGAATTAAGCTAACACTTCACGAATAAACGCTTTGATTTCATCATTTTGTCAGTTGTCGAAGAAACATTGTTGGAAACGCTCGCCAGTTACGGCTGTTTTTACAAGTTCAGGGTCGATAGCGCGTAGCGTATCAAGGTAGTTTTCTTTGTTTACTGCCGCTTTTACTTGACCAAGAATACCCGCATTTTGAACTTGTGGCGCTTTACGCTCAACAGGATAACCTTCACCGCGTGGGCCTGAGAATGCTTTTTCGAAGATATAACGAGCATTCAGCTCTGCCGCCCAACCAAAACCTTTGGCAAAAGCAAGTGCAAGCGCATTACCGTTGTTGATTTGGTTGAAAAGGAAAGCATCGGATGGGTCTAGACAGTAACCACAAGATACACCTGGGTGTAGGTTAAGTGACATCATTGCGCCTTGGCCAGTACCGCAACCTGCCACTACGAAATCAACCGCTTGAGAGTTAAGAAGCAAGCTCGCTTGGATACCAAGGTGAATGTAAGTTAGGTGATGATCATTTTCATCGCTCATGCCGACGTTTGCAACAGAGTGACCGAGTGGCTCAACAACACTGGTTAATTCATTTAAGATAGTGGCGTTTTTGCCAGCTTGGCTGTTTTCCATCATAAGTGCGATTTTCATTATATCCTCCAGTAGGACGAGTCTATATAAGTTAAAATTTCTTAGGGTGGCCACTGTGACGATAAAGTACTCACAGTGGTGGGTTATATTCTGCTCTTTAGCTTACGAAATCTTTACGCATTGGAGTAAAGGTATCGAGTAATACGCCCGCTTTTAAGCAAGTACAGCCGTGCATGATATTGGGTTTTTTGTAGAGCACGTCGCCTGCTTTTACAATCTTGGTTTCATCACCAATAGTGAATTCAAATTCACCCGATAGCACGTAAGTTAACTGCTCGTGCGGATGATTGTGCAGTGGGCCAATAGCGCCGTCTTCGAAGTAAACTTCAACCGACATAATATTGTCACTATAAGCCATGATTTTGCGTGAAACGCCGTCACCTAGGTCTTCTAATTTAATATCTTTGTTATAAACAAACATGCTTAATTATCCTTGACTTTAGAGTGCGAGAGTCGAAATTAACGAGCTAACCAACCACCATCAACGGCAATAGTGTAGCCGTTAATGTAGCTTGCGGCATCCGAGGCTAGGAACACACAAGGGCCAGCAACATCAGCAGGCGTACCCCAACGGTCAGCAGGAATACGCTCAAGAATTGCTTTACTACGCTCTGCATCAGCCAGTAAAGCTGCCGTGTTATTGGTTGCCATGTAGCCAGGGGCAATTGCGTTTACGTTAATGCCATATTTTGCCCACTCGTTTGCCATGGCGCGAGTAATACCCATAACCGCACTTTTGGATGCCGTGTAAGAAGGCACGCGAACCCCGCCTTGGAAAGAAAGCATAGAAGCGATGTTGATAATTTTGCCGCCATTACCTTGAGAGATAAATTGCTTAGCAACCGCTTGAGACATGAAGAATACTGTTTTTGAGTTGATGTTCATTACGTCATCCCAGTTTTGCTCTGAGAATTCAATCGCATCTTCGCGACGAATGATACCGGCATTGTTGACTAGGATATCGATTTTACCGAACTCAGCAACAGCAGCATTTATGATGTCTGGTATTTCGTCTTGTTTTAGTAAGTTAGCGCGAACGTCTAAGAATTTCTTCCCAGAAGCTTTCATTTTTTCAATTGTTTCTTCTGGGGCTGTGCGGTTAACACCAACAATGCTACAGCCCGCTTCCGCTAAACCTAAAGCCATGCCTTGACCAAGACCGGTGTCACAACCAGTAACGATAGCCACTTTACCTTGTAGATCAAAAGAGTTCAGAATCATAACGCGTCCTTAAATTCAGCTTTTCAGCCAGTAAGTTTATTGATATTGAGGTGTATCCTCAGCAAACGAGATAACAATAGCAATAATGAAATACCTTTTCAATTAAAATTAAAAAGCCGTTTCATAAAAAATAACATAAATCGTGATTTATATAGTAAAGTGATTTTTGTTTCATTTTTTTAAATCATGCATTTCAAAAAAATTGATAAAAGGGATAGAATAGTGAAGCATTAACAATGGTGACTGGTTTTTTAAGGTCTAATCAAATTCAAGGTCAACCCCAAATGGAAAAATCGAAACAACCCGATGCCGTGTCATCAGTCATGAAAGTGTTTGGTATTCTTCAAGCACTTGGTGAGCAAAAAAATATCGGTATTACCGAACTATCCCAGCGCTTACTGATGTCAAAAAGTACCACTTATCGTTTTCTGCAAACGATGAAAATGTTGGGCTATGTTGACCAAGAAGGTGAAGCCGATAAATATTCGCTTACTTTGAAGTTATTTGAGGTAGGTGCTAAGTCGCTAGAGTATGTTGATTTAATTTCTTTGGCTGATAAAGAAATGAACTATATTTCTGAACAAACCAATGAAGCACTTCACTTAGGGGCATTAGATGTTGATCAAATCATTTATACCCACAAAATCGATTCTGGTTATAACCTACGGATGCAATCACGTATTGGTCGCCGTAACCCACTTTATAGTACCGCTATTGGTAAAGTTTTACTGGCTGAACGTGATGAAACATTCGTACGAAAAACACTAAAAGACGTCAAGTTTGTTAAGCATACTCAAAAAACCCATGATAATGTTGATCAATTATTGGCGGAGTTACAGCGTGTAAAAAAACAAGGCTATGCAGAAGATAATGAAGAGCAAGAACCAGGTTTACGTTGCATTGGCGCACCCGTGTATGATCGTTTTGGTCATGTGATTGCTGGCCTATCGATTTCATTACCAACCATTCGTTTTGATGAAAGTAGAATGTCTTACTATGTTGGTTTACTGCAACATGCGTGCAAGCGAGTTTCTGAACAACTTGGCTACCATGATTACCCAATGGCAGAAGCTTCATAAGCGTCATGATCAATAAAATACGCCACCTTTTATTACAAGAAGGTGGCGTATTGGTATTTGTCCTATTTGAACTTTTTTGAATCTGGACGTCAGTTATTTTTGCCAGCGATATTCCATCTGATGCGACACCATATCCGCCAGTGCTTGGCTTTTTAATTGTGCCACCAAATTCAAACTCATGTCGATCCCTGCCGATATTCCACCCGACGTGGTGTATTTGCCCTCGTTTACCCAACGCTTATTATCCACAATGGTTAAACTCGGAAAATTCCTTCTCAGATCAGGAATATCTTCCCAATGGGTAGTTACAGATAAGCCATCAAGCAGCCCAGCATTGGCGAGTAAAAATGCACCAGTACATACCGATGCCACATGTGTTGCGGTTTTATCGATCGATTTTATCCAGCTAAGTACATTGGGTTTATGCATTTCTTCGCTATGCACACCACCCACCACAATTAACAGATCAATCGTTGGATGATTTTTAAAGGAATAATGAGGCAGAACGTTATAACCCCCTCGCGCAGAAACAGGCGCAAGATTTTCTGCAATCAAAAATACATTCCATTCTTGTGCACCCAAACGCTTTGCGGTACTGAACACTTCGAAAGGCCCTGAAAAATCTAAAACCTCAGCCTCGTCATAAATATACAGTCCAATGTTCATTGTATCTCCGTGTGCAAATTATATTTTTCAATTTGAGCCTGAAAATTCACAAACTTCTTATCATAAATAAGTTTTAAATCCACCCATTCAGCAAGCGTAATTTCTTGATCTTTTAATGCCAGCATCAATTTTTGGTTATTTCCTTCGGCGACTTGGCAGTAATTATTGTCGCGATCCATTCCTGAATTTAAGGCGAGTTGACAGGCTTGATTAAAATCGTATTGGTATTGATTTAAGGTGTTGATGTAGTCGCGCTGATGAGTGCGGTTTTGCACAAAGTAAATCGCACCAAAGATAAGTGCGGCAGTGACTAATACGAATATGACACGCTCGATTCGAGACAGAGCAATAAATGAAGAGGGCTTGTGCTTATTACGCGTGAGAAACGTGGCCATGGGATCATCCTTAATCTTTGGGCTACTAATACTTGAATTCAAAAAATAATATTCATCCTACTAATATCATTTTATGGGTTGGTAAGTTGTGATTTATCTCTCGTGAATGCGTACATTATTCGGCGCTAAATCCCATTAAATGAATCAAATGTTCAGCGGTACGAATGGCATGTTGTCGATTATCTAGCCCCATTTTTTGATACAGATTGCGAATGTGGGTTTTGATGGTAGTGGGCGCAACCTTAAATTCATTGGCAATTTGGTCATTACTAAAACCAACATAGATTAATCCAAGTACTTGCCATTCTCGTTGAGTTAACGGGCTGGTGCGAATAAGTTCGGGTACTTCTGGATGGTTGAGTAGTTTTTCGACAAAAGCTTCATCGAAATGCACAGAACGACTTTGCTCTTTACTCGACATTAGTTGGATCAAACTTTGCGCTCGGTGTTGCTCTAACTCAGCCAGTTGCTTGTTTTGAATCAGCGTTTTTAAAATGGACAAGATATAATCACGATTGCATAAAAAGTTACCAATCATACCAGTGCTGTTGGTGAGAGTTAACGCATCGCTAATGTATTCTAAGGCTTTGGTTTTATCATTGTTAAGTGTGGCGAGCACGGCTTCAAGCACCAAGTTTCTATTGCGATCGGCGACCAATTTATGTGTTTTTGCCGAGTCTTGCAATTTGGTTAAAATACCGCTAGCTCGGGTGAGATCGCCGGTTGCCATACACGCTCTTGCGATATTACGCCATTGTAATTGCTGGAAATGATTTTCTGCGACGGTAGGTTCTTCACTGTTGGCAAGCCAGTGCTGAATGGCATTGTTATCACGAACGGCTTCCCAATATAAAAGGTGACTAAAGTCGGCGTTGGCTCGCCAATCAACGTGATATTGATTACTGGTTTTTAGTTGGTTGCAGGTCTCTAAATACCGTGCAGCTTTGTCGAGCTCACCGTGAGAAATCGCAATACGCGCAAGCATGGAATAGCACTGTAAAGACTTGGCGATATCGTAAGGGGCAAGTACGGCTAAACTAGCATGAGCGCATTGTTCGGCTTCTTCTAAGCGGTTCCAGCACCACAATATTTGAGCTTTGATACGCAGCATAAATTCATGCAATGGAAGTTGGTGTAATTGCTGTTCTTTGATCAGTAATTCTGCTTTAGATAAAAGCTCAAAAGCGGCTTGCCCAAAACCACGCGCCAGTTGAATCTCACTTTGCTGTAAAATGGCCCATAAGGTTTGAGGATAGACTTTGGCTTCTCGCGCCATGATTTCGGTCTTTTGCATCGTCTCAAACGCTTTATCTAATTGACCAATACAGTGGTAAACCTCACCAATGACAGAGGTCGCGACGATACGGCTACGAGAACTCATTTGCGGTAACTGTTGTAGTGCAAACTGTGCGGTTTCTAGAGCAAAATCCGGGTTGTTTTGGTTAATGGCGACTTGCGCGCCGAGGGCTTTAAATTCACCAATTTGAGCATCGGTAAGTTCGATGTTTCTTGCTGAGAGCTTTTCTTCTGCTTCTAAAATCAAAGCCGATACTTGGTTATATCGATGCTGACTTTGTGCCAGCCATGCCCGTAGTAAACATAATCGAGGTGACGTGAATAAGATGTCATCACTTAATGTTTCAATGGCTTTTTCAAGCACACTAAGCTCACCGTGATTAAACATTTGCCAGCCATATTGAATTAGAATCTCACTCAATAGTTGATCATTAGACACTTTTTGGGCGTGCATTAAGGCGCTTTGCGGACGATTTTGTTTTAACCATGCTTTTGCGGCATTTGTGTGCAGTTGATTACGTTGTTCTGGAATTTGCGAGTAGCGCCGATGACGTAAAAACTCGGCAAAAAGATGATGGAATCGATACCAGTTATCAGCGCCTTCTAAAGGTTGAATAAATAAACCGAAGCGATTTAATGAATCAAGCATGGCTAATGAATCGGTTCGCCCAGTTAATTCAGCGACGAGTTCAGCGTTAAAAATATCGAGCACCGAGCATTGCAATAAAAAGGTTTGCAGATCGGGCGTGAGTTGATCAAAGACTTCTTCGGCCAAATAATCCCAAATATGATCTTGGTTGAAATTGGCGATGGAGACCGCCGAGCTTTCTAATGCCCCCGGAAATTGTTGGGCATGTAAGGCAATCAGTTGCAGGGCAGAGGCCCAACCTTCCACTTGTGAGCGCAATGATTCTAATACTTGAGACTCATATTGATTGTCAGCAATACGCTTTTGAAAGAAGCGAGTGGTTTCTTCTTGATCAAACGCGAGTAAGGAATGGTCGACTTCAATCAGTAAATCACGCACGCGTAAATTGGCAATATTGAGTGGTGGATGGGTGCGACTGGTCACGACGAGCGTAATGTTGTCTGGCATGTGTTTGAGTAAAAATCGCATGCCTTCGTGGATTTCATCGTTAGTTATTAAGTGATAATCATCCAGCACAACATAAGTTTGGGTTTCGTTAAAACCGAACTCGGCGAACAGCTCGCTAAATAAACTGGTTAAATTGGCAAACTGGCGGCGTTCTGCAATCGCTTGAGTGTTAGGACAAGACTGGTCGGTGGCTTTATTAAAGGCTTGTAGAAAATAATTGGCAAAGCGGAAAATGTCATTATCACTGTCATCGATATTAAACCAACCCAAGTTTTGATGATTATTTAACCATTGTGCTGCCATCGTGGTTTTACCGTAGCCCGCTGGTGAGCGAAATAATACCAGTTTGTAATAAGGCGCATGAGTGAGCGATTCTAATAACCGCGAGCGTAAAATGGCATTATGTAAACGAGCAGGGCGGTTAAGTTTGGATGGTATCCACATGGCAGTATTCATTCTCTTTGGTGTGCAGCAAAAGTGGTTGTTTTTAGTGCGCTATTCTGTGCTAGCTGCATTTTTCAGTGGTGTTACGAATATGGGGCTTAGGTTAGCATGCTATTGTCAGTATAAATTTGTAATACAGATCAAGATTCTATGCTTTTTTTGATGAATCTGTATGGTCAGTTTCATACTAAACTAGCATGCGGAACCTATTCTTATGTGACCTTGTTCTGATTTCGATTGTATTTTTTGCTCTAGATCTCACTTTGTTCAGTGATTAGTGCAGCTACGCCCCAATCCTCCTCCCTTTTGCTCTTTTTAAAGGAGGATGTAAACCCCTCGATTCCTCGGCAAACTTATCCTAACGATATTACTGACGTCGGATCCAGATTATGGGTGATTCGACGTTGCCGATGGAGCATTCAATGCAAAACTCAAACAGACCGTCTCAAATGGTATTAAAGCAAGTGGCAAAACAAGAAGGCATTGTGGATCGTTATATTAGCGCGTGGGGAGAGGAAGCCTATGTGAGCGATAAAACGATTGAAGATTTATTGCAAGCCTTAGGTTATGACACGCAGGATGAACAGCTGCTATTGGAGCAAGCCGAGCAACGAAATAAAGTCGATGTTCTTCCCAGTGTACAAGTGGTGCATCAAGGTAAAGATGTGCATATTAAATTGTATATTGCTGCATCGGCGCGTGTGAGCGAGTTTTCATGGCAAATCATCACGGAACAAGGACAAACTTTTGAAGGCTATTTAGAATCTCAAGTGGTGGAAGATAAACGCCAACAACTTGGCTATTTGATCTTTTCTTTATCGAGTAATTTACCGTTAGGGTATCACCAGCTTTCCTTGGTGCGTAAGCGTCGTAATAAGCCGTTTGAAATGTCGTTAATCATCACACCACAAGCGTGTTTTAAACAGCCTGAATTGGTCGACGATAAACGTTTATGGGGCCCAAGCATTCAGCTTTATTCTGTGACTTCAGAAACCAATTGGGGCATTGGCGATTTTACCGATCTTAAATACTTAGTTGCAAAGATTGCCGATGGAGGTGGTGACTTTGTTGGCTTGAATCCTATTCACTCATTGTTTCCTGCTAATCCTGAGGGCGCAAGTCCGTATAGCCCATCGTCTCGTCGTTGGTTAAATGTGATGTACATTGATGTGGAAGCTGTACCAGAGTTTGCTACTAGTGAAGCGGCGCAAGCGTTGGTGTCTAATGTCGATTTTCAGCAGCGCCTACAAGTGAATCGAGACAAAAAATGGGTTGATTATACCGAAGTGTCTGCATTGAAAATGGCGGTGCTACCTGAGTTATATCGCACTTTTGTGGATCAAGAATTATCCGAAAATACACTTCGTGCTCAAGCTTTCTTTTCGTTTGTTGATAAAGGCGGCGAGAGTTTAATACATCAAGCGGCTTTTGATGCCTTGCATGGTGAGCTAAAAGCACAAGATGATTCTGTTTGGGGTTGGCCAGTTTTTGACTCTACCTATCAGCATTTTGATAATGCTGCTGTTCAAACTTTCATTAAAGATAACCAAGAACAAGTTCAGTTGTTTATGTACTTACAATGGTTGGCAGATGAGCAGTTAAATCAAGTTCAAAATATCGCGATTGATAAAAAAATGGTGATGGGTTTGTATCGTGATTTAGCGGTTGGTGTGTGTGATTCTGGCGCCGAAACGTGGGCAGATCATGGCGCACTTTGCCAAGATGTCAGTATTGGTGCGCCGCCAGATATCTTTGGTCCGCTTGGTCAAAACTGGGGTTTACCGCCATTAAATCCGCACACATTAAAAGCTAAAGCTTACCAACCGTTTATTGATTTGTTGCAAGCCAACATGCGTCATTGTGGCGCGTTACGAATTGATCATGTTTTAGGGTTGCTGCGTTTGTGGTGGATCCCGAAAGGCAAAACCGCCAAAGATGGGGCGTATATGTATTATCCAGTCGATGATTTAATGTCGATCTTGGCGCTTGAAAGTCATCGTAACCAATGCACTGTGATTGGTGAAGATTTGGGAACTGTGCCAGAAGAAATTGTTGGAAAGCTGAATGATGCAGGTATTCACTCTTACAAAGTATTCTTCTTTGAAACCGATGAAAGTGGTCAATACATCGCGCCAGATCAATACAAACAGCAATCGATGACGGCTTTGTGTACCCATGATATGCCAACGTTACGCGGCTTTTGGAATAGTGCGGATTTAACGCTTGGCCAAGAGATTGGCTTGTATCCTGATGCCGAGCAACTGCAAGTGTTATTTGATGATCGAAAAACCCGTCGTAGCCACATTATTGACACATTACTTGCCTATGATCGTCTGCCTAATGTGATACGAGATGAAGGTGGCAATGTGATGATCAATCGTGAGTTGAGTGAAGCGATGCAAATCCATATGGCAAGTGGTTCGAGTGCATTATTGAGTTTGCAATTGGAAGATTGGCTTGAAATGGATACGCCGGTGAATATTCCCGGAACCATGGATGAATACCCGAATTGGCGTCGAAAACTGACCTCAACACTGCAAATGTTATTTGAGCGTGATGACATCCAAGCGCTAGAGCGTAATGTCACCATTTCTCGCCAGTTAAGGTAGCGTTAACTCAGACGATACAAAGTCAAGTCAACATTAAAACGCCAGCTATTATAATAATTTTAGATTATTGTGGGCTGGCGTTTTTGATCTCATTCTTCCGTTATATTGGCTTAAAATAAAAATCTCGATGAAAATCTAAAAAGAGTTAGCATAGTGATTAAGAGTATAAAAAGCATAGATACTTTGGTTTATCATCTATAGTACAAACACATAGAAATTATGGCATCAATGGAATCTGACATATCCATATTACCTTTCTCAAGATAATAGGTAATTTGTGTATAGCGGTGCTTGACATAACATTAAGAAGGCTATATCGAATATGAAACTAGCAAGTAAACAATTTGCCGTAATTGGTTTAGGACGTTTTGGGAGCGCAGTATGTCAGGAGCTATGCGATTCAGGTGCGGAAGTATTGGCTGTTGATGTTGATGAAGATCGAGTAAAGGCTGTCTCTAATATTGCGGCTAATGCGATTGTGGCAAATTGTGCTAATGAAGAAACGGCGCGAGAATTAAAATTAGATGAATACGATATGGTGATGGTGGCTATTGGGTCTGATGTTAATTCTAGTATTTTAACAACGTTAGTGGTGAAAGAATCGGGTGCTAAAAACGTATGGGTTAAAGCGAACGATAAGTTTCATGCCAAAATCTTGCAAAAAATTGGTGCCGATCATGTCATTTTACCAGAGCGTGATATGGGGATCCGTGTAGCACGCAAAATGTTGGATCGCCGAGTGTTTGATTTTCATGATATTGGTAGTGGTTTGGCTATTTCAGAAATTGTGGTTGCGCTTAAAAATATGGGTAAAAAATTGGGTGACATTTCTGTATGTAAAGACCCCGAAATGAAAGTGTTAGCGATAAAAAGAGGCTCTGAAATTTTAGATTCCCCTACATACGACACAACATTAGAGCTAAGTGATATTCTCTTTATTGTGGGGCCACATGCCTCGATGGCCCATCGATTAAAATCAATATAAGCGACTAACCATGAGTATTCTTGATAGACAGAGTTCTATTTTTGCTATTAAGCAAGATGGTGAGAAAAAAGGATGGTCGGAACCTAAGATTATTTTAGGCAGCTTTATGTCTATTTTAATCCCATCTGCGGTGCTTTTAACGCTTCCAATTTTCTCTGTGTCGGGTCTGTCTTTTACGGATGCATTATTTACAGCCACATCTGCCATTAGTGTAACGGGTTTAGGGGTGGTCGATACTGGGCAGCATTTCACCATTGCGGGACAGGTTTTATTGTTGTTACTGATGCAAATTGGTGGTTTAGGTCAAATGACGTTATCGGCAATTTTGTTGTATATCTTTGGCGTTCGTATGAGCCTAAAACAGCAATCGGTGGCGAAAGAAGCATTAGGACAAGGTAAAGGAATAAACCTGCGTAAATTGGTAAAAAAAATCATTATATTTGCTGTGATCGCAGAAATGATTGGTATGGCCGTTTTAGCGTTTACTTGGGTGCCCGAATTGGGTTGGGGAAAGGGGTTGTATTATTCTCTTTTTCACGCGATTTCGGCTTTTAATAATGCCGGGTTTTCGTTATTTTCTGACAGCTTAATGGGTTATGTTTCCGATCCTGGGGTTGTTATTCCGCTAGCCTTATTATTTATCTTCGGTGGATTAGGTTTCACCGTTATTGCGGATGTGAGTGCGAATTGGCAGCGTGGCTTTAGAGGCTTAAACCTTCATACTAAAATAATGTTAGTCGCCACACCTGCTTTATTATTGTTTGGCACGATTATGTTTTGGCTACTTGAACATAACAGTGTGCATACTATGGGAAGCCTAACGGGTAAGGGAAAATGGTTGGCGGCTTTTTTCCAATCAGCAACGGCTCGAACCGCAGGGTTTAATAGTGTTGATATTAGTCAATTTGGCCAGCCAGCGTTATTAATCATGATTGTTTTAATGCTAATTGGTGCGGGATCGACTTCTACCGGTGGTGGTATTAAAGTATCTACCTTCGTGGTTGCGGTAGTGGCAACATGGGCATTTTTAAGACAAAAGCAACATGTGGTGATGTTCCGGCGTACTGTCAGTTGGCCGAGAGTCACACGTTCTTTAGCCATCATTGTGGTCAGTGGCCTTCTTTTAACGTTAGCAATGTTCTTATTAATGCTGACGGAAAAAAGCAGTTTTGATAGGGTAATGTTCGAAACTATTTCCGCTTTTGCAACGGTCGGCTTAACCGCAGGATTAACCGCTGAATTATCTGAGCCGGGTAAATATATTATGGTGGCGGTGATGATCATTGGTCGTATCGGACCATTAACGTTGGCTTATATGTTGGCCAAACCGCAACCAACCTTACTTAAATACCCAGAAGATAACGTATTGACTGGTTAATAATGTAAGAATTTGATTCTTTTGGAAAGGCGATCTATACAGCTCGCCTTTCGTTTATTATCCTTTATACCCGTCTTACTTGAAGCTGCTATATATAAAAGAGTGGCACTATAGTAAAGAGATGTACGACTAATAGAGAGGCATTATGCGCACGATTGGTAATATTATTTGGTTTTTACTTGGTGGCGTTTTTATGGGGTTAGCGTGGTGGCTGGCCGGTGTGCTATGTATCATCAGTTTGATTTGTATTCCATGGGCAAAATCTTGCTTTGTGATTGGTACTTTTACTTTTTTCCCTTTTGGCAAAGAAGCGATTAAGCGCAATGAATTGAGTTTTAGAGACGATATTGGTACTGGTGTTCTCGGCATGATTGGTAATGTGGTGTGGTTTTTGTTTGCGGGAATTTGGCTTGCGATTGGTCACCTAACGGCTGCGGTAGCGTGTTTTGTCACTATTATTGGTATTCCATTTGGTATTCAGCATATTAAATTAGCGCTTATTTCTCTCGCGCCTATTGGGCAAACTATTGTGAGGTTACGCTAATGCTAGCTGAGCCGATTTATTCGTAGTAAATATAGGCAAAATAATATGTTCCAAGTTATTGGAATTTCAGTAAGACGAATGTTGTCATCTAAAGATTTTTGAGGTAATTATGCAAGCACAAGTAAAATGGGTTGATGGTTTTCAGTTTGTGGGTGAATCACAATCTGGGCATGCTGTTGTTATGGATGGAAGTGGCGGAGCAACAGGCCCAAGTCCAATGGAGATGGTATTGATGGCCGCAGGTGGCTGTAGTTCTGTTGATGTTATTGATGGATTGAAAAGTGCGCAGCAAAAAGTATCGGGCTGTGTGACTAAATTAACGGCCGAGCGTCGGGAAACTGCCCCCCGAATTTTTACCCACGTTAATATTCATTTTGATGTAACTGGTCAAGATTTGGATGAAACGGTGGTGGCACAAGTGACCGCAGATTCCTTAGAAAAATATTGTTCAGTTTGCTTAATGTTGGGCGCAGGTCTTGAAATGACTCACAGCTGGAATATTGTGGAACCAAAATGATGGCGTTGATTTGTTCATGTTTCATTTAACGGTAAGATTTAACGGTAAGATTTAACTGAAATTTGAAATTCATTTGGTTGAGTGCTGTAGAGTTAGGTTGGATGTGGCAATGCTGTCATAAATAATATGTGGAGAAACCCATGGACAATAAATTAATCGCGATTATTTTAGCGGTACTGTTACCGCCTGTTGCTGTGTTTTTAAAGTGTGGTGTAGGTAAAGATTTACTCATTAATATTGTACTATGTTTTATCTTCTTCTTTCCGGCGATGATCCATGCATTGTGGGTTGTGACGAAATAAAATTTGCGTGAAATTTTTTGTATTAGAGTTAATAAGAAAAACGCTTTATCCTTACGCATCTTGTTAGAAGGCGCATTGGGTAGGGCGTTTTTTAGTCTCATGTTGCTGATAACGATTTGATGGGTATATAAATGGATTTAGACACCAAATGGTTGCAAGATTTTATTGCGTTAAGTGACTTAAAAAATTTTTCACGGGCTGCCGAGCTGCGACACATCACTCAGCCTGCGTTTGGGCGACATATCAAATCATTAGAAGAAGCGGTGGGACAAAAGCTGGTCGATAGGGAGACCCATCCTATAAGTTTAACGCCAGCAGGTAAGCAATTTCGTATTACCGCTCGTCATCTTATCCAACAATTGGATCATGGTATCAATCAGCTTCAAGGCATCAATCAGCCAGTATTCAACCCATTGCGTATCTCTACCCCACATTCTTTGGCTTCACCAACATTGATGAATCTTATGGAACAAGGTTTCCTACCGAAAGAACTGGCTTATAGCGTCGATGTATTAAGAGTAGACTTTGCGACTGAATCTTTGGTTGAAGGCCAGTGTGACGTTTTATTCGCGTTTGATATTTTATCGTTATTGCAACCACCATTTCAGAACATTTGTATTGGTAAAGGTGAGTTCATTTTGGTGTCTGGTGTGAATGAGCAAGGCGAGGTCATATATACACCAGATACTAAGGTTGCGATTCCTTATCTACGGTATTCCGCAGAAAGCTATACTGCACGTTTAATTGAAAGTCATATCGGATCTGAATTGGGTTTTGCAAGCCAACCTTGTTTTGAATCTTCGATGTGTCAATTGCATAAAGATATGGCGATAAGAGGCAAAGGTGTAGCATGGTTACCCGATTGTTTGATTGCAGCTGAATTGGCAAACGGACAATTGATTGCTCTTGATAGACAGCGTTGGAGTGTGCCCTATCAAATGCGGTTATATCGACATCAAGCGGCGTTATCTCAAGTGGGTGAATCATTCTGGCAAGCTTTGCATAAACAAGTAGAAGCCGGATGGACATTACCGCGGTAGTCTGATTTTAGTTTAGAACCTAAATCCTATGCTGTTTTGGCATAGGCATATCAATAAAGGCACTTCACCGAAGAGATGAAACGAGACACACTTAAGTCACGTTTCCTTACCACTTGGTTTCAGTGATGACCGCACTTTCCCTAATTCAATTCATTAATAAAATGCCAAAAGCAGATATTCATTACCATCTACTTGGTGGTGTTCGCATGCAAACGATGATGGATCTTGCTGATCGTTATGATGTGGCATTATCTGAGCTTGATGCAAAAAGCTATTATCGGGCTTATCAGCAAGAAACAGGTTCAACCAAAGGTGGTATTGCCGCACTGACACTTCTATACACATTAATGCGCCAGCCTGAAGATTATGCTCGTGTTTTGCTTGAAGTGGCTGAAGATGCTCATCAGTGCGGGGTGAAATATATTGAAACCTTCTGGAATCCATCGGATACCGAATTAAACTATTCGGATGTGAATCAAGCTTTAGTGATGGCCATTGATCAGGCAAAGTTACAATGGGACATTGTGGTTCGTTTGATCCCATCGATTAATAGAGAAAAATCCCCAGAAGAAGCAGTTGCAATGGTTGAAGCCATGATCGAGCATTCTCACCCTTATGTGCTTGGTATCGGCATTGACTATAAAGAACATAACGCGCCAGTCGAACATTTTTGGAAAGCGTACCGCTTAGCTCAATCCCATGGTTATAAACTCACCGCTCATTGTTCTGAATTTGGTTTGCATTGGCGTAATGTTGAAACGGGGATTGAATT
Organism: Vibrio hibernica; assembly: GCF_015223435.1. Classification (GTDB taxonomy): domain Bacteria; phylum Pseudomonadota; class Gammaproteobacteria; order Enterobacterales; family Vibrionaceae; genus Vibrio; species Vibrio hibernica. Next base: position 24,725 of record NZ_VHKO01000004.1, on the reverse strand, counting down.
GATTGGTGTTGACCGAATTGATCACGGTTACAGTATTATTGATAACCCTGAATTAATGCATAAATATGCCCAGCAACAAATACCATTCACTGTCGTCCCTTCTAATACTTATTTTTTGAATCAGTGGCCAAACCCACAAGATTGGAGCAACAATCATCCAATAAAAGAGATGGCATTGGCTGGTTTGAATATTATTCCCTGTACGGATGATTGGCACATGCATAACACGGATACGACCAATTGTTATCGCATTATGGTGGAGGAATTTGGGTTTGATGTATTAAGCCTGAAGACTTTTATGGTTAATAGCTTACATGCCAGTTGGTTACCGCCAGAAACAATAACAAGTTTAGTTAAGCAATGGAGTCAGGAGTTTGACAAGCTCTATCAACAATTGAACTTCACGCCATTAATACCAGCATCACAACAAATCGTTTATCGATCCGTAACTGCGAACCTTTCGGTTAAAGACAAGGAATAAGTCATGCAAAAGATTAAAGAATATTTTGAATTTGATAAAAATAAAACGGATTTTAAAACAGAAACGATTGCTGGATTCACGACATTTGCCACGATGGCGTATATTGTTGCCGTTGTACCTGGAATGCTGAGCAAAGCTGGATTACTCTTTGCCGAAGCGATGACGGTTACTGTGTTGATGACGGTGATCACCACTATTGCGATGGCAGTGTACACCAATCGTCCTTTTGTTTTAGGTCCGGGGCTAGGCAGTGTCGCGATTTTCTCATTTACTTTAGTGGGCGGCGGTGTGCCTTTGCCTATTGCGTCTGGCATTGTCTTTATCAGTGGCGTGCTATTTATGCTGGTGTCATTTCTGGGAGTTAGGGATTTCATCGTTCGAGTGATCCCACATAGTATAAAAGTGTCTGTTGGTGTTGGGATAGGTTTGTTTATTGCTTTACTTGGTTTAAAACAAGCTGGCATCGTGGTGGCAAACGCGCATAAAAATGTGCTCAATTTTGGCGATCTTACTTCTACGCCGGCATTACTCGCGTTTACTGGCTTTTTTCTTGTGCTTTTTTTCACGGCAAGGAAGATAAAAGGTGGGATCATCTTAGCCATCCTGATTACCACTTTAATTAGTTTGGCATTTGGTGTAGCAAAATGGCCGAGCTCATTGGTAGCGATGCCGCAAAGTATTAATGACATGGCATTCAAGCTTGATGTTTTAGGGGCGTTAGATGTTAAATATATTCCTTTCTTACTCGCGTTTTTTATTCCAGATTTCTTTTCTACTCTAGGGACTTTATTGGGGGTGGGTGCACAAGCGGGCTATCTTGATGAAAAAGGCAACTTACCGGGTATAGAGAAGAATTTCCATGTTGATTCTACCGCAACCACCTTTGGTGCGTTATTTTCATGCCCTGTATTAACAACCTACCTTGAAAGCTCAGCTGGGGTTGAGGCGGGTGGTCAAACTGGCTTTACCGGAATAGTTACCGCCGCATTATTTGCATTAACCTTATTTTTAGCGCCTATTGCCACCATGATCCCATCGGTGGCGACTGCGCCAGTATTGGTTTATATCGGTTTTTCAATGATGACGTCGATGCGCAAAGTTAATTACGATGACTTGACGGAGTATTTGCCTGCATTTGTTTGTATTGCCATGACTATTTTTAGTTTTAACTCAGGCAATGGTATTGCAGCGGCTTTGGTTGTGTATGCCTTCTTAAAGTTGGCGACAGGGCGTATAAAGGAAGATCATTGGTCGGTGTATTTAATTGCATTAGCCATGATTTATTATTTTAAAATTGTCGCAGGGCATTAAGTCGGGAAGCGATAGGTAAATATATTCAACGTTATGCCCACTTAGTAAAATGGAAGGATTATCGATTAAAAGATAATCCTTTTTATTTTATTTATGCTTAAAAAAGAAGGACGGATATAGATACAAACCCCTTTGATACGATGTGATTTTTGTCTGGGTATGTTAAGGTTTGACGACTAGAAAAATTATGAATAATCATCAATGTATGATTAAAGGGAAGTTAATATGATCACACGTTGTCTGTTTGTTTTATTCTCTCTATTTATCACCTTTCAAGCGGTGGCGAATGAACCTAAAAAATATTCTGAAACCTCAATGATGGAAAAACCATTGATGGAGCGCTATGTACTCGATGAACTGAAATCGTTGCGCACCGATCAACAAGATCTAGAGCGTCGTTTAGTTATTCAAATTACCGACAGAGAATTATCAGTTGCCGATAAATCATTGAATTACTCTAATATTACGGTAACTTATTTCTTCTATATTATTGCAGGTGTTGCTTCTTTAGTCGCATTAGTGGGTTGGCAATCACTGAAAGAAATTAAACATAATACGAAAGAAATGGCGGATAAACGGTTAAACGAAATCACCATGTCTTATGAGAAAAAGTTCAGCATTTTGGAGCGAGATCTAAAACGTAAATCAAGAATCATTACGGAAAATAACCGAGAAATCGAAATCATAAATGAAGTTCATAATTTATGGTTACGAGCTCAAAGTGCTCAAACGCCAGAACAACAGATTGAAACTTATGATGAAATTTTGAAAATTCGTCCCGGAGATCTTGAAGCGCTTACGCATAAAGCTGATGCGGCAATGGAAATTAATGAATACCACTGGGCATTAAGTATCTGTAACCGCGTACTGGAAGTGGATGATAGTAATGGTCATGCATTATATCAACGAGCGTGTGCTTATTCGCGTTTAGGGGCTGAAGAGCAGGCGATTAATGATTTGATTTTGGCGATAGATTCAAGCAACTCATTACGAGAGTTAGCATCAGAAGAGCCTGATTTTGAGCTGTTAAGAGGTAATCCACGCTTTGATGAACTTGTTGAACCGAGTGAAAACACTTAACCCTAATTGAAATTACTCAGGATCACGACATTATGGATATCGTCATGCCCCAATATTCTCGGCGTTCTCAGTTATGGCGAGGAACTCTTGCCATATTGCCACTCAGTTTGGCAGTATTACCGTGGGGTTTACTCGCGGGTTCTTATGCGGTTGATATTGGATTAACGCCATTTGAAGCTCAAGCTTTGTCAGCCATTTTATTTGCTGGCGCTGCACAGCTAGTCGCAACGGGAATGTTTGATGCCAACGTAGGCATTTGGACGATGCTACTGACAACCTTCTTCATTACGTCACGTCATTTTTTATACGGTGTTTCGATGCGCGAAAAAATCAGCCCTCTTTCTACCCGTTGGCGTTTGGCACTTGGCTTTTTATTAACAGACGAGCTGTTTGCAGTATGTGGTCATCTAAAAAAAGAAGAATTTAATCCTTGGTATGCCTTGGGTGCAGGGTTAAGCTTCTATCTTTTTTGGAATCTTGCGAGTTTATTTGGCATTGTTGCTGGTAAGCAAATACCGAACTTAAATCAATGGGGATTAGAGTTTGCGGTCGCAGCGACTTTCATCGCAATTGTTATTCCTACTATTAAGAATGTGCCTATTCTGGTGTCTGTTGTAGTCGCTTTGGTTTCGTCTGTTTTACTAAGTTATTGGAAGGTCGAAGGTAGCTTAATTATTGCCAGTTTATTGGCAATGGTAAGTGGTTATTTGATGGATGTGAACTCTTCCCATTTATCGGCGGATAAAAAGAAGGAAGGCCAATGATTTTATTGTCTATCTTGGCGATGACTGTGGTAGTTTTTCTCAGTCGTTATTTATTTTTAGAACCAAGACTTCCTGTCAAATTAAATGCCAAAGCGCAGCGTTTATTGAGTTATTCTAGTCCTGCAGTATTAACCGCAATTTGGGCTCCAATCGTATTTGTACATGATGATAAATTAGCGTTATCTTTATCTAATCCCTACCTAATTGCTGCCATTATAGCGGCTACGGTTGCTTGGAAAACGAAGAATGTTATCGCAACAACAGTGATCAGCATGGGATGTTTTTTTGTGCTCAATGCTTGGCTTTAAATTCAATATCCAGAATTCAGGTTACATCGATCTATATTTATGAATATCAAACTCAATGGATAAGTGACCCATTGAGTTTTTTTAGGTTCTATTTTTTTATTAATCCATAGGGTAGATTCTTAAATACATCGGGTTGGCTTTTAATCGTCGGTGCTTGATTTACGCCTTGCCAATTTAAAAGCATTACGGCCAATACGTTACGATGTTCTCCTTTGCCTACTTCAAAGTCGCCATCTGTTGATGGGATCATGCCATGTTCTAAATTTATCGCATTGGCAATGTCTTTTTGTGCTTTTACCACCACAGGATCATGCCGTTGATTGGCTAATAAAAAGCTAATGCCAACTTCTGCAATCACGTCATGTTTAGTTCTTTGGATAATGGTATCAATGTTGTTGCTGAAGTAAGTGTAAATCCAATCAAACTCTTTATCTTTAGGGTTGATTTGCTTTTGATAATATTCAGAGGCAGCAAAAATAATGTGCGTCATGCCATAAATTTTATTGGCATATTGTTGATCAGAGAGTTGCGAGTCTTGGCTATCTGGATAGGTACTCTTAAAGGCTTGAATGAATTCACTAACTAAATCTTGTTCACCTAGCTGACGTAACCAATAAACCTGGTTGGCTTGTTGCGCTGCCCAAGCTCGGATCATATCGTGATCGGTGGCCATCGGGGTAAAGTCGAACTCTTGTAATAATTTTCGGAGTTTGTCATCATCTTTATGCTTTAAGCCATATTCATTCGCTCTCGCCATGGTGCTTAATAAATCATTCCCAATCAGCATATACTCTGGATGTTTCTTGGTTATTTTATAGCGTAACTGAGCACGTTCACCGTCTTTATTTTTATAATATTTTAGCTGTTCTAGTCCGTAATTTTGGGCTTGCTCTGGCGTATTAATATTATCGGCTATATAGCTTAAGGTGCTGGTGACGCGAGCCAAATCAGACCAAACTGCGGCAGAGTATTTAGGGTCTAGCGTTTGACGAAATAAGCGCAAACCATAATGGCCAGCAGTAGTGGCATTTAAGGTATAAAGCTGGGTTTCAAATGTGTATTGAATGATTTGTGCATCTTCGTGGTATTTCGATTGTAAGGCAGACGTAGGCGCAATATCAGCTGCTTTGGCAAAGCTTGTTGGAGCAAAGGTGAGTTGAGAAAGCCCAAGCAGAGCGATAGTTAGTGTGCTTCGTTTAAAAAGTGCAGACATAACAAGTCCTTGTTTAATATCGATACAGTTAGTGTCGGTTATCTTGATGATAAATGCAGTTTATTTATGTTAAATCTTGGTGAGTTATTTAGCACCATTAGGATTCGTTTATTCTGTGCTTCCCTACAATAAATGATATGGTTATAACATTAAAAAATGAAAGGTGATTGATATGCAAATTAAAGTGGATACCCATACTCATACTTATGCTAGCGGGCATGCTTACAGCACTCTCATTGAAAATGTAAAAGTGGCAAAGGAGCGTGGTTTAGCGATGTTTTGCACCACCGATCATTCTTCTGCAATGCCGGGTTCACCGCATTATTGGTTTTTTAATAATCAGCGTGTGTTACCGCGTTTTATTGATGGTATTGCGATTATTCGAGGCGTTGAAACCAACATTATGAATACAGAAGGTGAGGTGGATTTACACCCAAGCTCGTATGAGCACCTTGATTGGATCATTGCCAGTTTTCATGAAGCCGTATTTCGCTCACTGGATAAAGAATCCCACACTCAAGCGCTACTTAATGTTATTAAAAGCGGCAAAATCGACGCCTTAGGTCATCTCGGTAACCCGAACTATGATTTTGATTTTGAAAAGGTGGCTCAGTGCGCTAAAGAATATAATGTTGCCATTGAACTCAATAATTCATCTCTAAAAGGCGGCAGTCGAGCCGGAAGCGAACAACGTTGCGCTGAGATTGCGCGAGTCGTGAAAAAAATTGGTGGGTTCATTACCACTGGCTCTGATGCTCATTTTTGCATGGATATTGGTAATTTTGAAAAAGTGTCGCCTTTGCTCGATGAGGTGGATATGCCAAGTCATAAAGTGATCACTCATACACCTCGTCAGTTTCTAGATTTCTTAGCGCTTCGTGGTCATGATCCAATTGCAGAGTTTTGTACGTTATAGATGATCGAGAGTTTATAGGTGATTAAAAATCTATAGAGATCGAGCGCAACAACGTCATTTTTATCCTTAAATAGGAAGATGTTGTATTGCATAATCAATGAATACTCGCAAACGCGCCGGCATGTATTTGCTTGGTGCGTATTGCATCGCGATGACTCCGTGATAGTTTCCTTTAATCGTCCAATCTTGTAAAACTTCAATGACTTCCCCATTTTTAACCGCTTCTTTGATAACGAAGTCGGGAAAAATACCAATGCCTAATCCATCTTTGACGCCATTTAAGCGCATTTGAGAATGGTTTACGGCGTAACGCCCTGACACTGGGATCGTATGGGTTTCATTTTCACGAAAAAAATTCCAAATATGATCGGTTTTGGTTTCGCCAAGATAGAGACAATCATGATGCATCAAATCTGTCGGGTGAGTGGGTAATCCTTTTAACGCAAGGTATTCAGGGCTGGCGCATAATGACAAATTCACTTTGCCTAATTCGCGTGAAATTAAATTTTCATAAGGCGCATCGGTTAAGCGAAACATAATATCAATGCCTTGTTCAAGCATACTAATATCCCCATCGGAAACTTTAAGTTTGAGTTCTATATTGGGATAGCGTTGTAGAAATGGCGTAACGATAGGTTGTAACACAATGCTTAAAAAGGCCTTGGGCGCGGCAACAGTAATCGTGCCCACCGGTTCAGAGTGCTCTGCATTTGAAATATCAACCGCTTGTTGGGCGGCATTGACCATCGCGACAGATTGCTGATAAATTTTTTGCCCGGATTGGGTGATTTGTAAGGTGCGAGTTGTTCGCTCAAATAATTTAACTGATAACGATGCCTCTAACCGAGTAATGAGTTTACTTAACGCCGAAGGGGTAACGCCTAATTCTTTGGCGGCGGCAGTAAAGCTACCTTTATTGACGACCAAAATGAACGTCGCTAGGTCAGGAAGAAGGGAAATAAGTTGAGAATTGAGCATGGTGATTTTCCTATTCGTTATCGCTGCATGAAGCCGTAAATTCGATTAGTGAATTTGAATCACTAATGTTTTTCCATGTGGAGGGATAATAGTCTTTATTCACATGAACTAGAATAAGTTTATCGCCAAATTATATTGGCACACTTACTTTTCTTGTAATGTTGAATTTATAAAAGGAAATTCCATGTCTTCTGCATTCTACGATCAAATTAACCAACAGATAGAAGAAGTTAAATCTGAAGGACTATATAAATCTGAACGTATCATTACTTCTGCTCAAGCGGCCGCAGTATCCATCTCAACAGGCGAAGAAGTTCTGAATTTTTGTGCTAACAACTATCTTGGCTTAGCCAATCACCCTGCACTTATTGAAGCGGCGAAACAGGGGATGGACGAGCATGGTTTTGGTATGGCGTCGGTTCGTTTTATTTGTGGTACACAAGATTCACATAAAGAGTTAGAGCGTAAACTTTCTGAGTTTTTAGGCATGGAAGATACCATTCTTTATACGTCATGTTTTGATGCCAATACGGGTTTATTTGAAACCATTCTTGGCGCAGAAGATGCGATTATTTCTGATGCATTAAACCACGCTTCAATCATTGATGGTGTGCGCTTATGTAAAGCAAAACGTTTCCGTTACAGCAACAACAATATGGCTGAACTTGAAGAGCAGTTGATTGCCGCTAATGAAGCCGGTGCTCGTCATAAACTCATCGTGACTGATGGCGTATTCTCAATGGATGGCGTAGTCGCAAACTTAACTGCCATCTGTGATTTAGCGGATAAATATAACGCGCTTGTGATGGTTGATGATTCTCATGCGGTAGGTTTCATGGGTGAAAATGGCCGTGGCACACACGAATACAATAACGTAATGGGCCGTATCGACTTGATCACTGGCACATTAGGTAAAGCAATGGGCGGTGCTTCAGGTGGCTACACTGCGGGTAAAAAAGAAGTGATCGACTGGTTACGTCAGCGTTCTCGTCCTTACTTGTTCTCAAATTCAGTGGCTCCAGCAATCGTTTCTGCGTCTATTCGAGTGATTGATTTACTGGCTGAAAGCGGTGATTTACGCGCAAAACTTTGGGATAACGCGACGCATTTCCGCACTCGTATGACACAAGCTGGATTTACGATGGCTGGCGCTGATCACGCGATCATTCCTATTATGTTGGGTGATGCAAAAGTGGCTGCTGAGTTTGCTGAGCGGGCGCTTGAAAAAGGAATTTACGTTGTCGGTTTCTCATTCCCTGTTGTACCAAAAGGTCAGGCTCGTATTCGTACTCAAATGTCAGCAGCTCATAGTCGTGAGCAATTGGATCGCGCGATTGATGCATTTATCGCTGTTGGTAAAGAAATGGAGATCATCTAAATGACTATTCAATCTGTTGGTGACATTAAGAATATGGGTAAAATTAAAGCGTTATCAAAACTAAAGCCAGAAGAAGGCATTTGGATGAATGAAGTCGATATGCCTGAAATGGGGCATAACGACATCCTAATTAAGATTCGTAAAACCGCAATCTGTGGTACTGATGTGCATATCTACAATTGGGATGAATGGTCACAAAATACCATTCCGTACCCAATGGTTGTGGGTCATGAATACGTCGGCGAAGTGGTCGGTATTGGCCAAGAAGTGAAAGGCTTTACCATTGGCGATCGCGTTTCTGGTGAGGGTCATATCACTTGTGGGCATTGCCGAAACTGTCGTGGTGGTCGCACGCATTTATGTCGTAATACTACTGGCGTTGGTGTAAACCGCACAGGTGCATTCTCTGAATACTTGGTGATCCCTGCGTTTAATGCATTCAAAATTCCTGATGGGATCTCTGACGACTTAGCATCAATATTTGACCCATTTGGTAATGCGGTTCACACGGCATTATCGTTTGACCTTGTTGGTGAAGATGTTTTAATCACAGGCGCTGGCCCAATTGGTATTATGGCCGCAGCCGTGGCTAAACACGTTGGTGCACGCCACGTTGTCATTACCGATGTGAATGAATACCGCTTAGATCTTGCACGTAAAATGGGCGTAACTCGCGCGGTTAACGTAGCAAATGAAAAGCTTGAAGATGTAATGAGCGAACTCGGCATGACAGAAGGTTTTGATGTCGGTCTTGAGATGTCTGGCGTACCTTCTGCATTTAACGCAATGTTAGAAGGTATGAACCACGGCGGTCGAGTTGCACTACTCGGTATTCCGCCATCCGACATGGCAATTGATTGGACCAAAGTGATTTTCAAAGGCTTAGTGATTAAAGGCATTTACGGTCGTGAAATGTTCGAAACTTGGTATAAAATGGCAAGCCTCATTCAATCAGGCTTAGATCTTACCCCAATTATCACGCATCATTTCAGCGTTGATGATTTCCAAGAGGGCTTCGACACTATGCGTGGCGGGCTTTCAGGGAAAGTTATCTTAGATTGGACTAAGTAATTAGTCATTGAAGAAGCGCACTTTCGGGTGCGCTTTTTTGTGTCATACATTAATGAATAAAGACTACGAATATGGAGGGAATTAGGTTATTTCGCTCCCTCTTATGCCCCATTGATGCCCAAAATCATTCAAATATATCTTTTAATGTATGGGCTTTACTGAAAATAATTCATTAAAACTTGGTAAGTTTTTCTGGATATGTGAATTAATATATTGGCGTATAACATGGGCTGTGAGTCAAATCCTAGACTACTGTCTGTTGGGGGTTTTTAACAGGAGCTTTGATCCTAGAATATTGAGATAAATGCTGAACATTTATTATGGCTAGCTCGTTATTGCCCCAAAAACGAGTTGCAATCGATTTTTAGGAAATTCAACAAAACATTATTTGGCTTAATTAAAGTAATGTCACTATAGTCGAAACATAGTCAAATAATTCCGCCAACAAAATAGCCAATTTCAGTTAGCCTCTACAGTGTGTTCTTGCCTGAAAACGGTCAAAACCTTCTGAAAGTAAAAGAAAAGCCGTTACATTTATCGGATGAGCTTGTTAAACTGGTGGAATATTAAATTTACTTCTTTTTCTCTGAATCATGGATAGATCAAACGTAGAACAGCAACAGCAAGTAGGAATCAATGAGCCTGAAAAATCGGTGGGCTCTCTCCATCTGCTATTTGAATTGGATTGGGCAATAGGGAGAGTAGTGGCAACACTACTCAACATATGTTTGTTCATAACTCTAGTGGGAATGGCTCTGACATCCTTATGGTTGGAGCTTATCAATATTTTCGAACACCAAGAGGGCCTGTCCGACATATCAAATATCGAGGCTGTGTTCGCCGTCTTAGCTCTAGTTCTTTTAAGGCGATATATCTTCTACACACGTCAAACTAGTGAGCGTTGGTGGAATATTCTATCCATACCTTTAATCTGGTATGGCAGATTTGTTCTATTCGTCTGGTTGGGCGCCAGTATCGTAGCTTTCTCTGATTTGCTAGAGGGGACTGAATATCTAAACTGGGCAATGCTTCATGGTGAGAACTATGGCCAGATGTTTGCGTTTGCTTGTATTCTTTTAAGCCTATACATAGCAGTACCCAGCAAGAAGAAAAGGACAAAGGTTATTGATTCTCAAGCTCTAAATGGAGATGACAGTAGTGACAAGAGCAATGCTACTTCGCAGGAGCAATCCCCAAAAACAACATTGGATATCTAGAATGCTACGTAAAAATATCTTTATTATTGCTCTTGGTCTTTTGCTAGTGCCAGTAATCACTTCAGCTAAATCTCTTTCATTGACAGATAGTTGTGCTGAGTTAATTAACATATACGTATCCAAAAATGAAAAGCATCTGTTAGCTGCCCAAACTACTTCGTTATCCGAAAGCTTAAGGGCTGGTTACTGTTTAGGTGTCATAGAGCAGTACGCAGAAAGTGAATATTCCTGTCGATCTGATTGGTTTAAGCGAGCGGAATTTATTGCGAAATACGCTCTTGAGGAAATTCCACCATCTGAAACAACCTTGTTAAGGTTGTCTTGTGAAATATGATGGATTGTCACCTCCTGACGCGATAAGAACGTTGTTTTCTGTTGAACTGTCTGAGCACAAATCATTTAAAGATCTTGTTTACCCGCTGGTACGAAGTAAAAGTTTTCTTATCGTCAACAAAGAGCCGATGGGGATTGGTTCAGATAAAAACCATTTGCTCATATCACGCGAAAGCCTAAATAAGTTTCACAATGCAGTGTTGCTGCAAGGTTTTTTTGCCGATAGCAAACGTGTTAAGGCTATCTTTACCGGTAGTGGTAAGCGGATGGAAGCTGCCGAATTTTTAAACGTTATTTTAGCAGGTCGACAATCCATTATTGGTGTAAGTATCCAATCTGAAGCGCTGGAGCAGTTTATTAACATAATGAAATCGAGTGTTTCGTTGTCAGAAAATCGTCTCCCAAATCCATTCTATGAACTTCCACAATTATCGATTGGTAATATCACCAGTGTTATGCAAGCTCTGCTAGCTCAAAGTGCTGTATTGAGTGATGGTGAAACCATGATGCTATTTTACTTAAATGGCGATCTTGAAAAGGCTTATGAAGCAGCATCTTCACTGCAAACTGAACATCCTGTTCTATCCAAGTATCAGTCACTAATAACCCAGCAATACCTCGAAGCGAGCGAGTTCGATAATTTATTGGACGATTTATTTAATTAGCTGTTGCGAGTGCAGTGCACTCAATCATTCTGTTCTTAGTTCATCAAGGAGAGCAAGAATGACATCGACAAAACAACTTATTGATACATTCCAATCTTATATTCCACAGTGCCAGATTAAGCGTGCTTTCGAAATTGAAAGGTCACTTAAATCGGGGGTTTCTTATCTTAGTCTAGGAGGGACGAAGATTCGCAGGTCCCCGATCTTTATTAGGTTCAGATTAGGAAGAAGGCTTCGATTTGTTTGGCAGGATAACTCTGATGGACTGCACCCTAAAGCGATAACAACCAGGCAAGGATTTGAGCGAACTATCAAGCAAATTCATAAGTCTAGTTTTAATTAAGGAAATCAGAATATGGTTAAAAAAATAACACCTGCTGACAATGCGTCAAATACCTCAAACGCAAATAAAGGCACTAAGGGAACCAACCGTCAGTACGATCAGAATCAGGGTAATCGTGGTAAGCAGATAAACCCTAATCAGCAAGGGAATAAATAATATGACAGATACAAGTGAAATGTCTCAAGATGAGCTTGATATCTGGTCAGATATCAATAATCCAAATAACGATGCCGATATGGATGATTGGGCGGATGCTCATAATCCAAATAATGATGATTACTTGGACGATGATGAATAACTAGAAAGCGGCCATAGTCAGTTTGACTGTGGACGGATGTACTTATTTTCATGGAGGAGTGTTCGATATTTGAACCAAGTTATCTTTTGTAAATTTAGCAAAGTCGCTAACACCCTCCTGTTCACGCTCGTCTCAGGTCAATCACTTCTGTCACGAGCATGCCCATTTATTATTTAAAGTCGTTTCTCATAACTTATAGAAACCGTCATCCCTCACATGAGCCTAAGCGAAGAAGATGGGGGATCTTGGTTGGGGGACAACTGAACTTTTTCTGTTTATTTGCATTCACCGCTAATTGATATTTCATCACAAATCCTTCGGCGACCAACCTTTTTTCAACAGCCAAAAAAGGTGGCAAAAAGGCCGCCTCCAACATTTTTCTGTTTCTTTGTTCCATGTGGTTATTTTTCCGAACGGCTTCAACGGCACATCTATGTGCGGAAGAAGTCTAAGCCAGCATCCATGCTGGCATTCGGAAATAACCGCATTCCACAAAGGAAAAATGAGTCGGGAGAGGTGGCACTGTAAATAGCTTGGCTAGGTTTTGCCCCCAAAGCCATTTAGTGAATAAACCTATAAACATATCGGTGGATCACTTTTTCCATATATTTTCTCATGTGAAAGGTTGCCATCTCTGTATCAGTGAAACGAAATCTAAATTGTCTTTTTACTGGGAAATCCAGATATGCATTTATTCTAATAATTAAATTTTTTTCACCGACTAAACTTAGTAAGGGCAATCTTGTTGTTACTAAGGAGGTGCGTTATGTTGACGCAAACAGGCCACTCAACAGGACAGAAAAAACCATTCAAACTGGAAGATATCTGGAGAATTAGGACAAGATTAGAAATTGAAAAAAATATTAAAGAGCTCGCTTTGTTAAATCTAGCGATAGATTGTAAGTTACGCTCTTGTGATTTACTTAGAATGAAAGTGAGAGATATTAGCAGTGGTGGCGTTATCCATACACGCGTCATTTACAGGCAGAGTAAAACTGACCGCGATGTTCAATTTGAAATTACCTCTCGAACCGCTCAATCATTGTCTCACTGGATAAATCAAAGGCTACTTACTCTAAGTGATTATCTGTTTCCTAGTCCTAGGAAAAGTGGTTATCCGATGAGCTACAGCTATTACGCTAATATTATTCGGCGATGGGCAAGAGAATTAGGGTATGACGAATACCGTTATGGAACTCATTCTATGAGAAGAACCAAGGCTACGTTAATCTATGCTAAGACCAAAAATATACGAGCAGTACAGTTACTACTTGGCCACGTTAAGTTAGATAATACCATTCGATATTTAGGTGTAGAAATAGAGGATGCTTTAAATATTTCAGAGGATACTGATTCATAAAAATAACTTGTATAAATATGTAAAAACAAGTAATTTAATTACGTAAAAACAAGTTTTTATATATCGAATGAAACTATTTATAAGAAGTGGTCAGGCATGGCAAAGACTGGTAATGAAAAATTAGTGGATGCACTTAGAGAAGCGGCGACGATAAGATCTGGAAATATCGTCAATAGCCGGAACCTTAAACCAACATCGCGAACGCTTTTGGTCAGCGAGGGTTATCTTAAACCAATTATTCGTGGATGGTACCTCTTCGATGCAGATGTCTCTGTGGTGAAAACAGGAGAATTCGCTCTATGGTATCAATCAATTTGGCAGTTCATTGGACAATATTTACATGAGTCATACGATGATGACTACTGGCTAAACCCCGAGGCTTCTATAGATATCCACACTGCAAATAACTCTTTGCCAAGACAATTGGTTGTATTTACTAGTCAAGGAAAGACAAGAAACATTCTTTTACCGAATGGCATGAGTTTGATGGTAATTAAAACCTCAGAAAAGCCTACAGAAATAATGGAACTCAATGGCGTGCAGGTTTTAAAGTTAGAGTTTGCACTCGCAGGTCTAGCACCAAGTATATATCGTTCAAATCCGCTAGCCGTACAAATTGCACTCGGTCAATCTGATGTTAATGCTGTGGCAAGTAGTTTACTTCTTACTAAGAATGTTCAATCGGCTAATCGCTTGATAGGAGCCTACCTAGAAATGGGGCGTAAAGCTGATTCTCGAAATCTAACAAGTATGATTGATGCGGTTGGTCTAGGTCCGCTTAAAGGTGAGAATCCATTTGAAGTACCAATAGTTAAGCTTGGTAATAAACGCCAAGAATCAGCGGCAGCAGTACGTGTAAAATTACTTTGGCAAAAGCTCCGTGGTGATGTGGAAACAATATTTAGAGATCGTGTTGTTTTTGATTTTTTCCAACGCTCACTTGATGATTTACTTGATTCTGTGGATAAGGTATACGTTTCTGATGCTTATCACTCGCTTTCAATTGAAGGGTATGTTGTTACCGAAGACCTGATAAATCGTGTTGCTAGCGGAAAGTGGGATGTCAAACAAATTGAAACGGACAAGCAACAAAAGGACGCACTGGCTGCAAGAGGCTACTATGAAGCGTTTCAAGCGCTACGTGGGTTGATTAAAGAAGCACATGATGAAGGTGCCACTAATTTGGATCTTACCTATTTGCTTGATGTCAGTATCACGCAGATATATACATCGTTATTTAAGCCCTGTGTTAGTGCTGGCATCATTAAAGATCAAGATTTAGCTGGCTATCGTAAGGGCCCAATCATGATCAGAACATCGAGGCATATGCCGCCACAGAGCGAGCAGCTTATGGACTGTATGGAAACCTTAAAAGATCTCATTGTTAATGAACCTAATTTTGCAGTTAAAGCCGTGCTTGGGCATTTCTTTTTGGGTTACATTCATCCCTTCCCTGATGGAAATGGCAGGACAAGTCGATTTTTGATGAATTTTATGTTTTTGCTAGGTGGTTATAATTGGGTGGTAGTTCCTGTTACTGAACGCACAGCCTACCTTGATGGATTAGAACAAGCATCGATTGATGGTAACGTTGTTCCATTTGCTAAGTTCATACATAAAATAATGCCTATTTAAGCATATTTAAATTAGAGCCCGTAAAGAATAACAGGCTCGGCGCTGTCCACCGTTAAGTCAGTTGTTCATAATTGACTTAACGTTGCCCCAAAACGTGTTTCATTGTTCTTTAGCTATTATTAGATGATCTTATGACTGGCAAAGTTATTTTGTACAAACAATGGCAATGAAGCTCAAAACAAACGAGCATGATTTGACATGGTCTACCTCAATTCAGCATCAATAGTCCATCCCCCAATCCCTGCTTATATACTCAAATATTTCTTTGTAATGCAAACATGGACATAGTCTAGTGAAAGCCTAGGAGGTACACTAGTGCCTACTGTAACACTCTGTTTTATAAACTTTTGGGGGCATTTAATGTCTGTAGGTTCCAAGTGGTATAAATTCGATTTCCATAATCACACTCCTGCTTCAAATGATTATCAAGATCCTGCGCTTTCCGATCGAGATTGGTTGTTTACTTACATGAGGTAGGGAGTAGATGCTGTAGTCATCAGTGACCATAACACTGGCTCACGAATTGACAGCTTAAAAACAGAACTGTCGCAGATGAAAGTCGAAGCTGGTCATGGAGACTTAGACGATTTTAGGCCACTCACACTGTTTCCTGGTGTAGAGTTAACGGCTACAGGGAATGTGCATGTTTTAGCCATCTTTGATGAACTAAGTACAGGCGCCGATATTGAGCGTTTGATTGGACAGTGCAATGGAAATGCTCCTGTTCCTAGAGAGCTTAATCATTAATTGGTACTTCGAAATGGAGTTGCAAGTATAGTTAGCTCAATCAAACAGTATGCCAATGCGGTTTGTGTCCTGGCGCATATTGATGCAGCTAAAGGTGTGTTAAGTGTGACTAACCAAACTGAACTTACAGATGCTTTCGAAGCAAAACCAGGTGGTGTAGAAATTCGTTTTGATCTCTCCGATATCACGGATGGTACCCACAAGCGTTTGATTGAAGGTTTGCCTAAACTGAGAGGCTCTGATGCCCATCACCCAGACAATGCAGGCTTACGCACTTGTTGGTTAAAAATGTCAGAGTTAAACTTTGATGGATTAAAAAGTGCACTACTCGATCATGAGAACTGTGTTCTGCTTGATTCATTACCTCCTTCAGAGCCAAGTTTGCAACTTAGAAAGCTAAAACTAAAAACTAGAATTTGTAGATCTGAAGATGGTCAGCCAGCAGAGTTAGAGTTCAGTCCTTTCTATAATGCGATCATCGGTTCTCGTGGTAGCGGTAAGTCTACGATCATCGAAAGTATTCGTCTTGGAATGCGAAAGGTTAACGAACTTTCTCCAAAGTTAGATGAAACTCTTGAAAGATTTAAGTCTATTGGAAAAGGTATGAGTGAAGACTCTGAAATAGAGTGCACATATCGTAAAGATGGTAGTTGTAAGGGGCAACTAAAATTGGAGACTGTTTTAGGCGGTTTTTTGTAATTTATGCTCATATTGCACTGGCGATATATTTTCCAATCTTAAATGTTTTCTTTTTTGGTTATAGAACGGCTCGATATAATCAATAATGTCACTTATGGCTTGGTGCCGAGTGTCATAACGTCGATAATTAACTCGTTCAGATTTTAAACTTCTAAAAAACGTTCTGTAACCGCATTATCTAAACAATTTCCAGCACGGCTCATACTTCCTTTAATACCATTTTCTTTTAGTGACTCTTGGAAAGAATCACTAGTATATTGGTAACCTTGATCTGAATGAAAAATGACATTACCTTTAATTTTCCGCTTTTGAACCGCAAGACGTAGAACTCTGGCCGTTAGCTCACTATTCGGTTTATCAGAAAAAGCCCAGCTAATGACTCACCGAGAGCATCAGCCTAAGATAACGGCTAGATATAGCCAGCCTTGCCCACTCCGAATATAAGTAATATCTCCTGACCAATAACGATTGAGTTTTTTCGGGTTAAATTGCCAATTCAATTTATTAGGTGGAATGACAGAAGCCCGTTTTCCAGCAGGATAGCGATGAGCTTTAGTTTCATATATGACCTAAGTTCATTCTTTTTGTTTTATATATGCTCTTTTTAATATTGGCATTATTCTTTAAACACTCGGTCGAAGTTTTGTAGCATTTCTACCTTGGTATTGGCAACAATGTTCCATTTTTGAGCATGGGCGACTAACCAGGTTTGTTTACTATTATTTATAATTGCCCGACTGGCATGTGCTTCTTGAGGCTCGTGCTCTAAACACCACCCTTGCGTTAGATTTTCGGGAGGGGAGCTTGATAATGATTGAGGTGCTTTTAATGATCCTATTCCCGCACAGCTTAGTATGCCAATGTCGGCAGAAAACTGATTAAAAAACTCATTTGAACATTGCCCTAAAATATCCCGGTCATTCGTTCTTAATCTCCCTCCAGTTATCCATGTTTCAAGGTGCTTATGTTGAGATAAAATAGCAGCGGCTTCAAAGTTATTCGTGATGATCCGTAACTCTTTATGATGTTTTAAATGTTCAGCGATCACTGACATAGTGGTACCTATACCAAGGAAAATTGTCGCGCCATTGGGTATATCATTGACTACACGGGAGGCCAATTTTTGCTTGGCTTCTGCATAAGAAACCTGTCGATTGAGAAAGCTAGAATTTTCTAATGAAACAGGAAGCCCGACACCACCATGATGTCGTCGGGCTACTCCTAAGTCGCATAATTCCTTTATATCTCGACGTACGGTTTGTGTGGTGATCGAAAACTGACGAGAAAGTTTTTCGATAGAGCAGTAATTTTGTTGTTTCAATAATGACACGATTTGATGTTGTCGTTCCGTTAACTTTACATCCATAACTGCAGACTCTCATTTGAAGGTGTTTATTTTTGAATGTTGAGATCATGTGGGCAGTCAGTGATGATATTGTCTATTCCGCCTGCGATCATGGGCTGTGCAAGTTCACTGAAATTAACGGTGTAACAAAATACACGGTAGTTTTCGTGATGTAGAAATTCGATGTTTTGTTTGTCTATAAAACGATAATCACAATGTACGCTATAAGCATCAATCTGATTAAGCACACTTAAAGCATCTTTAGGTAGGTCACGCCAAAGTTGTCCACGTCGGATGGTAGGCAAGCGTTGCTTCATTTCAAGTAAGGCTAATGTACTGAAGCTTGAAAACAGCAATAAGTCTTGATCAATTTGATTTACTTCAATCAAGGTTGCAACTTGTGCGCATAAAAGCGCCGCATCAGCGTCATTTTCAACTTTTAATTCAATATTAAGTGATGTGTTATTCGCTTTAACTAAGTTTAAGACTTGCTCTAAAGTTGGAATCGTTTCGTTTTCAAATTGATCACCAAACCAAATTCCTGCATCTAACTTTTTAAGTTCATTTGAACTTAAGTTTTTGACCTTACCTCTACCGTTAGTGCAACGATTGACGGTAAAGTCATGAATCACTATTGGAGTATGGTCACTTGAAAGCTGTACGTCTAATTCGATCCAAGGAACCTTAAAATCAACGGCTAATTGGAAGGCCGCAATGGTATTTTCTGGTGCAAGTCTAGATACGCCACGATGTGCTGTAAGCTGCATATATTGTCCCTTTTAATTATGTGATTTGTTCATATTCTCAAATGACTATGACAGTCTTGTGTCATCAAATGAAAATAGAAAGTGGATTGTAAGGTTCATTTGAACGAAATATTTTTGTCATAACTCTCACTTAATGTTCATACGAGTTGTTTAACTATCCATACAAGTGAGGGATGCATAGATGAAGAAGTTATCTTTAGCGGGGCTGATTACCGCGTCGTTATTACTAAGTGGGCAAGCTCTAGCAAAAACTGAAATTGAGTGGTGGCACGCTATGGGCGGGGCGAATAATACTAAGATTGATGAAATTGCGGCAAAGTTTAATGCTAAGCAAGATGAGTATGAAATTAAGCCGGTGTTTAAAGGTTCTTATTCAGAAACGATGACTGGGGCTATAGCTGCATTTCGTTCCAATCAACAACCTGCCATTGTTCAAGTATTTGAAGTCGGTACGGCGACCATGATGGGGGCGAAGAAAGCGATTTATCCTGTTTATCAATTGATGGACGATACGAAACAAAAATTTAATTCCTCAGATTATCTCTCTAGTGTCACGGCATATTATACCGATGAGCAAGGGCGTATGATTTCAATGCCATTTAATAGCTCAACGCCTGTTCTGTATTACAACAAAGCCTTATTTAAAAAAGCGGGTGTGACTGAGCCACCAAAAACTTGGGATGAGATGGAAGTGGTCTCTAAGAAGTTATTAGCGTCAGGATTAAAATGTGGCTTTACAACGACTTGGCAATCTTGGACGCAAATCGAAAACTTTGGTGCCAGAAATAATATTCCAATGGCAACGAAAAATAATGGCTTTGGTGGTTTTGATACTGAATTTACATTTAATACTGCACCTTTTGTAAAACATATCGAACGCATGGCCAAATGGTCTAAAGAAGGCATATTCAAATACGGTGGCCGCCAATCCGATAGTTTACCTTTATTTTATAATCAAGAATGTGCCATGACGATGGGATCATCAGCCAGCCTTTCTGGTGTTAAAGCCAATATGAAAGGGATTCCTTTTGGTGTATCACAACTTCCTTATGACAGCGACCTAGTTAAACAACCACTCAATAGTATTATTGGTGGTGGTTCTTTATGGGTGCTTAAAGGGCATACAGAGGAAGAATATAAAGGGGTAGCTGAATTCTTTAGTTATCTATCAAGTCCTGAAGTTCAAGCAGATTGGCATCAGTTCACTGGGTATTTACCGATCACTTCTGAAGCGTATGAATTGAGTAAGTCTCAAGGCTACTATGAGAAAAATCCAGGCACGGATACTGCGATCATTCAAATGACAACGGCAACGCCAACAGCGAATTCAAAAGGTATTCGTTTTGGTAATTACCTACAAGGTCGTTCGATCATCAATGAAGAGCTTGAGAAAGTATGGTCTGGTAAGCAAACAGCACAGCAAGCACTTGATAATGCCGTTCGTCGTGGTAACGACCAGTTAAGACGCTTTGAGCGTAGTCAAAAATAGTTATTGATCTAATGTAAGGAAGGTTCGCCTTCCTTATTTTGTTGTAGATTAAGTGCTTACCCGACGGGCTAGTGTTCAAACAATATTGCGAATTTTCCGTGATATTTTCTAGCACTGAAGGGTAACTTAGGAAGGCTTATGTCATCTGTTACATTCAAAAATCGATGGTTGCCAATGGCTTTAATGGCGCCACAACTTATTATCACTTTAGTCTTTTTTATTTGGCCAGCGGGTCAAGCGATCTATCAATCGACCATGCTTGAAGATGCCTTTGGTTTGAGTATGGAGTTTGTGGGCTTAGAGAATTTCACTCGCTTATTTGGTGATACTCTTTATAGCGAATCGTTTTTTACTACCATGCAATTTAGTCTTGCTGTAGCGATTTTAGCTTTGGTGAGCGCTTTGATTCTAGCTGCAATGGCTGAGCATATTGTGCGTGGTGCATTAGCGTATCGAACACTTCTTATTTGGCCTTATGCGGTGGCTCCAGTTGTCGCCGGTTATTTATGGCTGTTTCTATTTGATCCAAGTATTGGCATGGTGGCCGATGGTTTACAATTGCTCGGTTTTGATTGGAATCCAAAACTTCACAGCTCTGATGCTATGTGGATGGTTATCATCACAGCGACCTGGAAGCAGGTTAGCTATAACTTTTTGTTCTTCTTAGCCGCTTTACAGTCGGTGCCTAAATCATTGCACGAAGCCGCTGCTATTGATGGTAGCGGTCCCATTAAGCGCTTTTTTACGATCAGTTTTCCTTTAATTTCACCTACAAGTTTTTTCTTATTAGTTGTGAATTTTTCTTATGCATTTTTCGATACCTTTGCGGTGATCGATGCCATGACCGAAGGCGGACCAGGTCAAAGCACATCAACCTTAGTTTATAAAGTGTATAAAGATGGCTATGTCGGATTAGATCTTGGCTCCTCTGCCGCTCAATCCGTTATTTTAATGGTGTTAGTGGGTGTGCTCACCATCATCCAATTTAAGTTTGTTGAAAAAAAGGTAGCTTACTAATGGTTGAAAAACGCCCGTTATTTAATTTGTTTTGCCATGGGATTTTGATCTTAGGTGTGATTGTCTTAGCACTTCCTGTTTGGCTTGCTTTGGTTGCCACGACACATTCTAACCAAACACTCTCTACTGAGACGTCATTATGGTTTGGTGACCTTGGATTTTCAGTGTTTAAAGAATTATTATTTGAAGACCAAGTGGGGAAAGTCAGTTTAATCGACATGCTCACGAACTCTTTGATCATGGCTTTGGTCATTACCATAGGTAAATTATCCATTTCGATCATTTCAGCTTATGCCGTCGTATTCTTTCGCTTCCCAGGAAGAATGTTGGGCTTTTGGCTGATTTTCTTCACTTTAATGTTGCCAGTTGAAGTGAGGATCATGCCGACTTTTAAGATTGTTGCAGATCTGAATATGTTGAACTCTTATGTCGGTTTAACTATTCCTTTGATTGCAAGTGCCACCGCGACCTTTTTGTTTCGTCAGTTTTTTATGACGATACCAGTAGAGCTTGTTGAAGCCGCTAGGGTTGATGGTGCCGGCCCAGTTAAATTCTTTTTCGATATTCTATTACCTTTATCGAGAACCAATATTGCCGCTTTATTTGTGATTACTTTTATCTATGGTTGGAATCAATATTTATGGCCATTGCTTATTACAACCGACAGCAGTTACACCACTATTGTCGTTGCAATTAAACAAATGGTGACAGTTGCTGATGGGGCAATTGAATGGAATAAAATTATGGCGATTACATTACTCGCAATGTTACCCCCGGTTATTGTCGTTGTTAGTATGCAAAAAGCTTTTGTTAAAGGCCTTGTGGATTCGGAGAAATAAATGTCAACGTTAACGCTTTCTAATATCAAAAAATGTTATCCAAATGGTTTTCAAGCAATTGAGGATATTAACCTGTCTATTAAAGATGGTGAGTTCGTGGTCTTGGTTGGCCCTAGTGGCTGTGGTAAATCTACGTTACTTCGTATGATTGCGGGCCTTGAAGAAATCTCGTCTGGTGAGTTATGTATTGACGATAATGTGGTGAATTTATTGGAGCCGAGTGAAAGAGATATTGCAATGGTGTTCCAAAATTATGCTCTATATCCTCACATGACGGTATATAACAATATGGCTTATGGTCTGAAAAACCTAAAAATGCCAAAAGATCAAATTAAAGAATTAGTAACTAAAACGTCTGAAATGTTAGAGCTATCTCATCTGCTTGATCGTAAACCTAAAGAACTCTCGGGTGGACAAAGACAACGAGTCGCGATGGGGCGTGCGATTGTGCGCCAGCCTAAAGTGTTTTTATTTGATGAGCCATTGTCGAACCTAGATGCCAAGTTGAGAGTTCAAATGCGTCTCGAAATTAAGCGTTTACAAAAGTCGATGAAAACCACGTCAATTTATGTCACACACGATCAAGTAGAAGCGATGACATTAGCGGACAAATTAGTTGTGTTAAATAAAGGTGATATCGAACAAGTGGCAACCCCTTTAGAGATCTACGATCGTCCTGAATCGACTTTCGTGGCTACTTTTATGGGTTCACCTGCGATGAATATTGTTGATGGTGCAATTGAAAGTGGTAATTTAATGTTGGCAGGATGTGAGCGTAAAACCCTGCAAGGTAATAATGTCAATTTTGAACAGATTAAATTTGGTTTACGTCCTGAGCATTTATTTGTTGATGAAGAAACACCTTGGTTTCATGTGCAAGTTGATATTATTGAAGCACTTGGCGCGGATTTATTATTGTATTGTCAAGTTATGGATGCACCTGAGAAATTCTTAGTGATGAGAGTTGATGGCCATGAGCGAGTTCAAATGGGGGATACGTTTGGCGTTAATGTGAAACTGGAAAATTGTCATTTTTTTGATTCAGAAACAGAAAGGCGTATTGAGCCTTTTAATGTTACGTCATTGAATACAAAGTTAGTTGGTTAATATGGAAAATATAAAACCATTAAAAGCGCTGACGAGCCAAGAAATCAATAAGATTAAATATATCTTAACCGATGTTGATGACACGCTGACATTGGATGGAAAGCTGCCTCCTGCAACGTTACAAGCTTTAAGTGATTTACAGCAAGCTGGGATTAAAGTTGTTGCAGTGACAGGAGCCTGTGCTGGTTGGTGTGACCAAATGGTCAAGCTATGGCCTCTTTCTGCTGTCATTGGGGAAAATGGTGCATTTTGGATGAAAAAATCGAATAAGGGGTTTGAAACTTATTATTCGATAGAGCAGCAACAAATGCAGGAACAACAACGTGTACTGTTAGCGCATTTAACCCTCATTGTTGAGCGTTATCCTGATGTATGTTTTGCTCAAGATCAGCCATTTCGTTTTTGTGATGTCGCTATTGATATCGCACAAAATCGCCCAAGACTGGATGAGCATATTATTGATGAGTTATTAACTGAAATTCGTTCATTATCCATTGATGGTCAGCCGGCCAAAGCAACACTAAGTTCTATCCATATTAATGTCTGGTTAGGCGATCACAGTAAAAAAGTGAGTAGTGAACTTTTTTTAAAACATAAAGAGGATTATCAACATACCCAACAAGCTCTATATATTGGCGATTCATTAAATGATGAGTCTATGTTTGAGTGGCTTGAAACCACGGTTGGTGTCGCCAATATTGAGCCTTATTTGGATCAGTTAGAGTATAAGCCAGCGTATATCACACAAAGCGTTGCAGCTGATGGGTTTGTTGAATTTTCACAGCACTTTTTGAAATGTCGAAATGTGTAAATTCTGCCTTGTCATAATACGATTCTTGAGCGGCGCAACATGAATACTGAAGAGTGGCTGAAGCTTTCAGAAAGTTTTGTTTAACGATTAATTTTTGATACGTTTTAAAAGATGATATTGTCTTTTAAGTAATCTATGAGCCTTGAGGCCCTTGTACTGAGGAGTTGTCGTCTGTACCAAATAGCATAAACATCACGATCTTCTCCATGCCAATTAGGTAGAACTCTGATCAATTTTCCTGATTTAAGCTCATCTTTGACTTCTGTTAGAGGGATTAATGTGATTCCAAGGCCATTAATAGAAAACTGCTTAGCAACATTTAGATCATTGATTAAGATACGACGAGAAACAGGTTTGTAATTGATACCCTCTGATAACTGAGAATTGCAATAAAGATCCCATGTAGTAAAAGGTTCAACAACAATAACTTTCATCTTCCCAAGATCTTTTGGTTCTTCAAGTTTATTCACAGATTGTAGATAAGTAGGACTTGCCACGGCTTTGTTGCGTAATTAAAATTTTGATGTCACAACATCTGGATGGTGTTATTTTG
>NZ_VHKO01000039.1 GCF_015223435.1 Vibrio hibernica | reverse complement strand
TAATTAAGCTAATTTCTTTGAGATTTTGAATATCATCAAAGCTGTCATTTGGCATTGTATGCAAGTAGATAGTAAAAACGAAGAAATGATTCTGTTTTCATGTTAATTATCTTACTTAATCTTAAGTCATTTGCTTAATTTTATATTAAATTAAGCAAATAGTAGGTATTTAAAAATTAAAGTGATTTTTATTCGTTGGTTTTGTGAGGGTGATTAATATTTTGAGTGTAATAAAAAAAGAATGGTTTTTGGTTGCCATGGTGATTGCCATGATCTTGGCTGTGTTGATTCCTGAGTTCGGACGCTCGGGGGGCATCTTGCATCTTGATGATGTCACCGGAATGGGTATTGCTTTGGTTTTCTTTTTACATGGTATCGCGTTATCGCCAAAAGCACTAAAAGATGGAGTGAGTAATTGGAGGCTACACCTTTTCATTCAAGCGGCAACTTTCGTTGTGTATCCGCTATTATGGGTGATCTTTGGACACGGCATGCAATCGATCATGCCAACGGCACTTGCGTTTGGTTTTTGTTTCTTATTTGTGTTGCCTAGCACCATTTCATCTTCTGTGGCGATGACAGCAATTGGACGAGGTAACATGCCGGGGGCGATATTTAATGCCTCATTGTCGAGTATTCTTGGCGTTTTTATTACCCCTTTCCTTATCCAGTTTTTTATGGGTTTACAAGGCGCCCAATTAAACATGATGGATTCGGTACTTTCGATATCGAAGCTTTTATTACTTCCGATGGTATTAGGACAAGTTTTGCGTCCTTTATTATTCTCTTGGATTGAAAAACATAAAAAGGTCGTGGGTAAGGCGGATAAATACGTCATATTACTCATTATTTATAATGCCTTTAGTGATTCCGTATCTGATGGGATTTGGCATAACTTCTCTATTGATTATCTGATTATGTCTCTTGCCATTTGTATGGTGGTGCTGTTTTCTATTATTCACTTGATGCGCTGGGGAGCTAAATTTTTTGGTTTTGATCATGCGGATGAGGTAGCGGCAGTATTTTGTGGTAGTAAAAAAACGTTAGCCGCGGGGATCCCGATGGCAAAAGTGATTTTTGGCGCGGATCCTCGATTGGGAATGATACTTCTGCCTATTATGATTTATCATCCATTGCAGATTTTTTATTGTGCAATTTTAGCAAATCGTTATCAAAAACATGCATTAGAACTTGAATCAAAATAGGGGGTAATATGAATGTAAATTTTAATCAAGAATGGCTAGTACTTATTCAAGACTACTCGCAGTGGATAATTACGGTTATCGTTTTGATGGTTTACCCTGTTTTACGCCGGATTCCAGCGAAGATATTTTTAGGTAGTATGAGAACTGGCATTAATGCTCATCGTAAACAACGGGCGACACTATTACTTAATTCTATTACCTCTATCATTATTATTGCGATTTTGCTGTTATCGTGGGGATTTGATTTTCATGGTTTACTGGTGGTTGGATCATCCATGTTTGCTTTACTTGGCGTCGCCTTATTTGCAGGTTGGTCGTTGCTGAGTAATTTAACCAGCTTCCTTATTCTGTTTGGCCAAAATGATTGTCGAGTTGGGCGCTGGGTGCGGGTAGTTGATGGTGCTAATTACATTGAAGGTGAAATCACCGAGATGGCATTTATGAGCGTACAATTAAAAAATATCGATGGAAATACAATACTATATCCAAATAATTTATTTTTAACTCGTCCTGTCATTGTTTTAAAAAAAATCCCATCGCCTGATTCTGCTTCAGATAGTACTAAAACGGACAGCGCTAAAGTGGATGTTATGAAGGTGGACAGTAAACAGGTTGAGAATAAAAATGAATCAAAATTGAGTTGAACCTTATTCTTGTGATTTAAGTCATAAAAATAATGTACAAATGAATGTTGATCGACAATAATACGCCGCTTTTCTTATCCAGTTCATATTTTAACCAGGTAATATTATGTCGACGCCAAATTCTACAACTCCAGCAAACCCTGCACCATTAGGCCTAATGGCTTTTGGTATGACTACTATTTTATTAAATCTACACAATGTAGGTTTATTCCCATTAAGCACGGTTATTCTTGCTATGGGTATTTTTTACGGCGGTATTGCACAAGTTATCGCTGGCATCATGGAATACAAAAACGGTAATACATTTGGTACCACCGCCTTTACGTCTTACGGTATGTTTTGGTTATCGCTTGTCGGCTTAATTTTAATGCCAAGCATGGGGTTAGGTGAGGCGACTTCTGCATACTTCCTTGCCTCTTATTTAACTGTCTGGGGTATATTTACTGGCTTTATGTTTATTGCCACTTTAGCTCGCTATCCTGTAGCAAAACAAACTGTATTTGGTAGCTTGACTGTATTGTTCTTTTTGCTTGCAGCTGGCGATTTTACTGGTAATGCGACGATTGGTCATATTGCTGGCGTTGTGGGTCTATTCTGCGGTTCAAGTGCCGTTTACCTTGCTATGGCGACCGTGATTAACCATGAATTTGGTCGTACAGTATTGCCAATTGGTGAGAAAAAAGTAAAAGCAACCGTTGAGTCAATTAAAGCGGCTGCATAATAATTATTTTCCAATTAATATTTTATAAAACATAATCTATTGATCGGCGACTAAAGCTAAAGCCTCAGTTCATTCATTTGGATTGAGGTTTTTTTATTACCTATGGTTTGTATCTCGATAGATAGCGCTGGTTAGAATGGATTTTATTTTTGCTCTGTAATACTATGGAGCCGCACTATTTATTGTGTTAACAATTTTATTAATTATTCTCAGGGCGGGGCGCAATTCCCCACCGGCGGTATATAAAGCAATATGATCTTAAAATCATTGAGATCGTCGTTATAGTGACTTTATGAGCCCGCGAGCGCTTGATTTTAGGATCAGGGTCAGCAGATCTGGTGAGATACCAGAGCCGACAGTGATAGTCTGGATGGGAGAGGATAAATAACACTTAGTATTTTTACTGAGTGTGTTTGACGTTGAACGATCGTTATATTCTTGACGTAGCAACGTTTAACCCCTTCTGAAAAATTGCCCTGATTCTGGTACCTACAGGAGCTTTACCATGAATCAGAACCAACCATCGTTACTTACCGAATACGGTAATCCAATTGAACGTGTCGAAGCTGCGCTTACTGCCTTACAACAAGGTCAGGGTGTACTTGTGCTTGATGATGAAGATCGCGAAAATGAAGGCGATATGATTTATTCCGCAGAAACATTAACCGATACACAAATGGCGTTAATGATCCGTGAAGGCAGTGGCATCGTGTGCTTATGTTTGTCCGATGAGCAAGCAGAGCAATTAGAATTGCCACCAATGGTGATTAATAATAACAGCCAAAATCAAACTGCATTTACCGTATCGATTGAAGCCAAGCAAGGTGTGACTACGGGCGTATCGGCAGCCGATCGCGTGACGACAATCAAAACCGCTATTTTTGCAGATGCAAAACCAAGTGATCTTGCACGACCTGGACATGTATTCCCATTGCGTGCGCGTAAAGGTGGTGTATTGAGTCGTCGTGGTCATACAGAAGGCACAACAGACCTAATGCAATTGGCCGGTTTGAACCCAGCGGGTGTGTTATGTGAGGTAACTAACCCTGATGGCACAATGGCGCGAGCGCCAGAGATCGTCGCCTTTGGTAAATTGCACAATATGCCTGTACTCACCATTGATGACATTGTTTTATATCGTGAAGCTTTGATCAAAAAACAAGCGTAAAAATACGATTATAAGAATATAAAAGCCACTTTGTCCGTTTAAGCTAATCTCTTAAATTGTGACAAAGTGGCTTATTTATTTATCGAGCTTAATTTTTATTTAGGGATTATTTCTCAGGTGGAAATTGGCTTAAAATCTCATCTACCGTTTCTTTTGTTGTTTGCGCCTTTTTTTCTCCACCATCGGTAAATTCAAAATTACGGTTGCCACTCCAGACCACTTTATTACTCGCTGTATCGTGAATATCGATTTGAATGTTCTCTAGCTTCTTGTTATCACCAATCGGTAGGCTAATCCCCGTGCCGATGCCAATCGCCCCTAAACCGCCACCAATACCTAATCCGATAGAGGGTTTGCGTTTTGTCTTTTGTGCTTTTCCGCTAGTAAACGTGACAATAAAATCTGCAGGCTCTGATTGTTGATACTCGCGAGCAGTAAGGTTATCAACTATTGCCTTCTGAATACGTTCGGTTGTGAGGGTGTCAGAGCTTTGCTTTGGGGCCTGGATACTAAATGAATGCAGTTGATCGAAAGAATAATTAAGATCGTAATCTGGTTTCGGTTGGCTGCTGCATCCAGATAAGAATAAAACAGTACAAGCAAGAGCGGAGATTAATTTCATTATATTTCCTCTATAGCGAATAATTTCTAAAAGCGAAGGTTTCTCTCATGTTTAATCTTAGCTTATAAGTGAATCATACTCGATGGGGTTTTAACTGTAGGTTGTTATATTGTAGTGAGCATACCACTCTGATAAATAGCAAAAAAGCGTAGCAAGAATTAATCTGCTACGCCTTTCTAAATATGGTGGCCCCTCCCAGACTTGAACTGGGGACCTAACGATTATGAGTCGCGCGCTCTAACCAACTGAGCTAAGGGGCCAAATTGAGGGACGATTATAGGGGAATGAAGCAAGGGTGTCTAGAGGCTACATATACCAATTCTGTTTAGTTTCTGCCCACTTAAACCAATATTTTATGCTAGATACAAAAAAGGTGAGCAATGCCCACCTTTTCGGTTTTATTTTCTAGCTTGAAACTAGATTTTTTATTCGTCGAGGAAGCTACGCAATGTTTCTGAGCGGCTTGGATGACGAAGTTTACGTAAAGCTTTTGCTTCAATCTGACGAATACGTTCGCGCGTTACGTCAAATTGCTTACCTACTTCTTCCAAAGTGTGGTCAGTATTCATATCGATACCAAAACGCATACGAAGTACTTTTGCTTCGCGAGGCGTTAGGCCAGCAAGAACATCTTTAGTGGCGAATTTCAGA
This sequence comes from Vibrio hibernica, assembly GCF_015223435.1. Lineage (GTDB taxonomy): Bacteria > Pseudomonadota > Gammaproteobacteria > Enterobacterales > Vibrionaceae > Vibrio > Vibrio hibernica. The sequence continues at coordinate 20,032 of NZ_VHKO01000039.1, read as the reverse complement.
CTAGTCGCCGTAGCTGAATCTAAAGGTAGTTCAAGCGTGGTATCTTCAATAAAGTCACCTAAATGCGAATCTTCATCATCACCAATTGGTGTTTCCATGGAGATCGGCTCTTTGGCAATTTTTAGCACTTTACGGATCTTATCTTCAGGCATTTGCATGCGCTCAGCCAGTTCTTCTGGAATAGGTTCACGACCCATTTCTTGAAGCATTTGGCGAGAGATACGATTCAATTTGTTAATTGTTTCGATCATGTGTACTGGAATACGAATAGTACGTGCTTGGTCAGCAATTGAACGAGTGATAGCTTGACGAATCCACCATGTTGCATAAGTAGAGAACTTATAACCACGACGATATTCGAATTTATCTACCGCTTTCATTAGGCCAATATTACCTTCTTGGATGAGATCCAAGAATTGCAAACCACGGTTGGTGTATTTCTTCGCGATAGAAATAACTAGACGTAAGTTAGCTTCAACCATTTCTTTCTTAGCGCGACGAGCTTTGGCTTCACCAATAGACATGCGACGGCTAATATCTTTAATGTTTTGGACATTAAGCGATGTTTCTTCTTCAATGGTTTTTAGCTTGTAGATACAACGACGAAGATCTTCTTCGCTTTGTTTGATCTTTTCTGCGTATGGTTTACCTGAAGCAAGAATGTCATCGAGCCATGTGTCAGCAGATTCACTGCCAGTAAAGGCATTAACGAAAGCTTTCTTTGGCATTTTTCCGTATTCAACCACGGTACGAATAATCAATCGTTCTTGAGTTCGAACGCGATCCATCGAGTTTTTCAAACCATTAACAAGGTAATCAAACTGTTTTGGGATTAAACGGAACTGACGGAATACGTCTAAAAATTCTTGTTTGCTGCTCGCAATTTTTTTACTTCCACGACCATGTTCATTGATCGATAGTTGTAGATTTTGATAAGTATTTCGTAACGCAGTAAAACGCTCTAGAGCAAGCTCAGGATCAATACCTGTGTCTTCCTCTTCTTCGTCCTCATCTGAATCATCGTCCTCATCATCATCATCGTCATCGCTGTCGTCATTACTAACGGTAAGCTCTGAACCAATATGGGTTGCTGTTGGCGCTGCATTACCATCATCATCAGGATCAACAAAGCCGGAAATGATATCGGTTAAACGAAGCTCTTCAGCTTGAACTTTATCAAATTGTTCAAGAATATAAGAAATTGTGCCTGGGTATTCTGCAACTGAGCACTGCACTTGATTGATGCCATCTTCAATGCGTTTTGCAATGTCAATTTCACCTTCACGAGTTAATAGTTCAACCGTGCCCATCTCACGCATATACATGCGCACAGGATCAGTGGTTCGGCCAATTTCACTTTCAACACTTGAAAGTGCGGCAGCTGCGGCTTCGGCAGCGTCTTCATCTGCTACGGCTTCATTCAACATTAGATCGTCCGCATCAGGTGCGGTTTCAACGACTTGGATGCCCATGTCGTTAATCATTTGAATGATGTCTTCTACCTGCTCTGAATCTACGATTTCTTCAGGTAGGTGGTCATTTACTTCGGCGTAGGTCAGATAGCCCTGTTCCTTACCTTTTGCGACAAGTAACTTTAGCTGTGACTGCGGATTTTGATCCATCGACGATATCCAACTTGAGGTCTGAGTGAAGAGTATTAGTATGCGAAATGCAAACCGCCAATAATAACAAATTTATTCATTGCTGACCACCAAGGTTTCATTGGTTGATGGTCCGAGTGATAACTAAGGACGTTGAAGAATTAAGTCTTGCAACTCCCGTTTCTCTTCGACTGATAAGCCGGAGCTTCTTTCTCTCGTTTGCAAAGTTTCAATTTGTTTATTAATACATTGAGTAAATATGTTATCCAATGTATCTAAAAAAACGTCTCGTTCATTATCATCATTGAGGGGGATGTCCCAACTTAAGAGTCTTGATAATAATGCTTCTATTTTTGTTTCTCGCCAGTTTTCCATCAACTGACCGGACTTGATATGGGGATTTTCTCGACAAATATCAAGTACGTTTAGTAATAAACTTAATCCAGGTAAGTCTATATGACTGATGCTGGTTAAATCAGGCACTAATTCAGCATAGCTCGGTTTTTGTAAAAGCAGAGCAATAACCACTCGCATTGGCGTTATTTGAATTTTTTCATGTGGCTGAGGTGCATTGTTTTGCTGTGTATTTTTAGAGATCAACTGCTGGAGTTGTCTTTCATCAAGTAAGCCAAGCTTCTTACCGAGCAAATCTCTCAAGTATAGTCGTAATGTGCCACCTGGGACTTTTTCTATCAAAGGAGCAACTAAAGCCGTGAGCTTAGTCTTACCTTCATTACTGCTGGTATCCACTTGCTGCATTAAGGTGCTAAATAAAAATTCAGACAATGAGGTCGCATGAAATACTTGCTGTTCAAAAGCTTCTTTACCATGTTGACGAATATACGTATCAGGATCTTCGCCATCGGGTAAAAACATAAATTTCAGTTGTCGCCCGTCATTTAAATACGGTAAGGCGTTTTCCATCGCCCGCCAAGCGGCTTCTCGTCCAGCGCGGTCGCCATCATAACAACAGACTACAGTACCGGTTTGACGATACAGCAGTTGCATATGATCGCCAGTGGTCGACGTTCCAAGAGCCGCTACTGCGTAATCAACACCATATTGAGCTAATGCCACCACATCCATGTAGCCTTCAACGACGAGAATTTGAGCAGGATCTTTATGGCTTTGCAATGCGTCATATAAACCGTAAAGCTCTTTGCCTTTATGGAATACTGGGGTTTCTGGTGAGTTTAGGTATTTTGGTTTTTCATCCCCTAAAACTCGGCCACCAAAACCGATAACTCGGCCACGACGATCCCGAATAGGAAACATAACTCGACCACGAAAACGATCGTAACGGTTGCCTTTTTCATTTTCAACCAACATGCCACCTTCTACTAGCATGTCTTGGATATGATTTTGTTGACCAAAGTTTTTACGCACGTTATCCCATTCGTCAGGGACATAACCTATGCCAAATTTTTGTACGATTTCACCCGACAGACCACGGTTCTTTAAATACTCAATCGCAGGCTTATTGGTCGAAAGTTTCAGTTGGGAGCGGTAATATTGACTAATGCTACCCAATAGATCATATAGATTACGTTTTTGTTCGGCGTTAACTTTTGGGGTGTCAGCTTTAAATTCTTGGCCAGTTGCGGTTTCGCGTGGTACTTCTAAGCTAAGTTTACTCGCAAGTTCTTCAATCGCTTCTACAAACTCAAGACGTTCATATTCCATTAAAAAACTGATCGCATTACCGCTAACACCACAACCGAAACAATGGTAAAACTGTTTGTCTTGGCTAACGTTAAAAGACGGAGATTTTTCGTTATGAAAAGGGCAGCAGGCGGTGTAGTTCTTCCCTTGCTTTTTGAGTTTTACGCGCGGATCGATAACATCGATAATATCGGTGCGAGATATAACATCATCAATAAAGCTTCGTGGAATTCTACCAGCCATAGAGAAGTTTGAATCCTTAAAATACAAACAAGCCGTGCGATTCTTGAAGAATGCACGGCTCATTAAAACTTAAGTTTGGGGGAAGTTAAGCTACCTAGATAAGATACTAGGCAAGTTTAGAGCGAACTAAACCACTGACTTTACCCATATCTGCACGACCTTGAAGTTGAGGTTTTAAAACCCCCATTACGTTACCCATGTCTTGCATGCCCGCAGCACCAGATTCAATAATAGCACTATCAACAAGTGCGATGACTTCTTCTTCACTTAACGGTTGAGGCATAAAATCCTCAAGTACAATAATTTCAGCTTTTTCAGCATCAGCAAGATCTTGACGATTTGCTGCTTCATATTGCGTAACAGAATCGCGACGTTGTTTAACCATCTTAGTCATTACAGCAATAATATCTTCATCGGTAAGCGTAATTCGCTCATCGACTTCACGTTGCTTAATGGCTGATAGAGCTAAACGAATAGTGCCAAGGCGCAATTTGTCCTTGGCTTTCATCGCTAATTTTTGCTCTTCTTTGAGTTGTTCAATCAGAGCCATAACTCAGTCCTTAATTGGAGTAAGTTATTAGTACAAGCGAACGCGACGTGCGTTTTCGCGAGCTAATTTTTTAGCATGACGTTTTTGAGCCGATGCTTTAGCGCGTTTGCGAACAGTTGTTGGTTTTTCGTAATGCTCACGACGACGCACTTCAGAAAGAACACCTGCTTTTTCACAAGAGCGTTTGAAACGACGTAATGCTACGTCAAACGGTTCGTTATCACGTACTTTAACTACTGGCATATGCCTTTCACCTCAGGGGTTATTCATTAATGCTGATTTTTTAAATCGACCCTAAAAACTAGAATAGATATTAATCAGCTAGATCAAAAATGGTGCGGAATTTTAATCCGATCAAGACCTATTTGTAAAGCATTATCAAGGTAAGATCTGGTTAATTTTTTTCCGAGGCGGTAAGATTACCCATAATTTAATAAAAATCAACTAATCGACATCATTGGTCGTGAGAAATTTATGCGTATTTTAGGTATTGAAACATCATGTGATGAAACGGGCATTGCTATTTTTGATGAAAAAAATGGTTTGTTGGCTCATAAATTATACAGCCAAGTGAAGTTGCATGCTGACTATGGTGGCGTTGTACCTGAATTGGCTTCACGTGATCATGTAAAAAAAACCATTCCATTAATTAAGGCTGCATTACTTGAAGCGGGATTAAAGGCTAAAGATATTGATGGCGTCGCCTACACAGCCGGCCCTGGCTTAGTGGGAGCGTTATTGGTGGGAGCAACGATTGGACGCAGCCTTGCTTACGCATGGAACGTTCCTGCAGTGCCTGTGCATCATATGGAAGGGCATTTATTAGCGCCGATGCTAGAAGATAATCCACCTGAGTTTCCATTTGTTGCTTTACTGGTTTCTGGTGGTCACACCATGATGGTCGACGTTCAGGCAATAGGTGAGTATAAAATTTTAGGTGAATCTATTGATGATGCAGCCGGGGAAGCATTTGATAAAACGGCCAAATTAATGGGCTTAGATTACCCAGGTGGCCCATTATTATCTAAATTAGCGGAAAAAGGGACTAAGGGGCGGTTTAAATTCCCTCGTCCAATGACCGACCGACCGGGCTTGGACTTTAGTTTTTCTGGCCTTAAAACCTTTGCTGCGAATACTATTAGAGATAACGACGATGACCCACAAACACGCGCCGATATTGCTTATGCTTTTCAAGAGGCAGTGTGTGACACATTGGTGATTAAGTGTCGTCGCGCATTGGAGCAAACAGGATTGAAACGAATCGTCATTGCTGGCGGAGTGAGTGCTAACAAACAGTTACGAATCTCATTGGAAGCGTTAGCTAAAAAAGTAGGTGGGGCAGTGTATTACCCGCGAACGGAGTTTTGTACCGACAATGGCGCAATGATTGCTTATGCTGGTATGCAGCGCTTATCTCGTGGTGAATTAGGCAATGGTGATAGGGTAGATTTATCTGTAGAAGCACGACCTCGCTGGCCAATTGATGAGCTAAAACCGCTCTCTGAATAATGCTTTGAATAACATTATATTGAACAATTAATATGCGATAAACAAAACGGCAGCCAATAATAAAGGCTGCCGTTTTATTTGTTTTTATGGAAATATTGACGTTAGCTTTTCGATCTCACTTTCGGTTCGCTGCCATCAATCAAGCGCTTAATATTTTGATAATGCCTAAAGATTATTAGGCATGAGAGCATAGCCACAGGAATAGTATATTGGGGTTTAACCATCCAAGTATAAAAAGGTGCTAGCAGTGATGTTACGACAGCAGCAAGAGAGGAATAACGACTAAAGAAGAAAGTAACGATCCAAGTCGCCATTACCATGCCCGTTAAATCCAATCCAATTGGCGCCATCGTACCTAATGCCGTTGCTACCCCTTTACCACCCTTGAAATGAAAGAATAATGGGTAGATGTGCCCAAGGCATGCCGCTAAACCAATAAAACCGAGCATTAGCGGTTGAATGTTAAGGAAATAGCTTGCCCAAACTGGCAACATTCCTTTGAGTATATCACATAATAATACCGCGATTGCAGCCCACTTACCGCCCACTCTTAACACATTAGTTGCACCAGGATTTTTTGAGCCTTGAGTGCGAGGATCTGGAAGATGACAAACACGGCAGATCAATACCGCACTCGAAATGGAGCCGAGTAAATAAGCGAGAATGATCATTACCAGTACCACGATGCTCATTATCTTCCTTGGAGGTAGTGTGATGTAAGATGGTTTTATAGTATATTTCTGCATCTTACGTGTTTTTATGCTGCTTGGGTATCCGATCAGTTACTCTCATAAGTAAAAACTAACCAAAAGGAATCAACATGGCTTTAGATAAAGTATTTATCGACCAATTAGAAGTAATTACTACCATTGGTGCTTATGATTGGGAACAAGAGATTAAGCAGAAGTTAGTGCTTACTATTGAAATGGCTCATGATAATCGAAAGCCAGGAGAAAGTGATAATGTCGAAGATGCACTGGATTACGCTAAGGTTAGCCAAGCGGTATTGAACCATATTGAAAGTGGACGATTTTTATTAGTCGAGCGTGTCGCAGAAGAAGTGGTGCAATTAATTATGCAGCGCTTTTCGGTGCCTTGGGTTAAGGTTCATTTAACTAAACCAGGCGCAGTACCACAAGCAAAAGGCGTAGGGGTGATCATTGAGCGCGGCCGTTTGTGACTTTGGCTTACATCGGTATTGGCAGTAATATCGAGCGACATCAACATATTCAAGCTGCATACCAAGAGCTAAGGAATGTGAGTCATTACTTACGTTGTTCGAGCGTTTATGAATGCGATCCTGTCGGATTTGATAGCCACGCTTTTTACAATACAGTCATAGAGATTGATACGTCTTTGTCCTTGCTTGAATTACAACAGAGTTTAAAACAGATTGAATTCAAATGGGGACGCACGACTCATGCTCAGAAACTGCAAGATCGGACACTCGATTTGGATATTCTTTTGTTTGGTGAGGTTGTTTCAGAGAGTACGCCATTGGTTCCTCGCTGCGATATCTTCGATTATGAATTTGTACTCCAACCATTATGTGAATTAAACCCGCAGCTTATCATTCCTAATGATGGAAGAAGCGTTGAGCAAGTGTGGGAGCAATTTGAGCATAAAGGCAGCTTAAAACGAGTAGAGTTTGAATTTAGGTTATGAAGTAGCGGGGCGTTTGGTAAGTGAGAATAGAGAGCTCGAATGAACCCTCTATTTGAGGTAAGTGCTAATTCTTCAGGTTTATTAATGGAAAGCTATGATGTGCTTTATGCCCAACTGAACCCAAACATTGGCGGTACTAGCAGAAGTAAACCAAATAGAATACGGTAAATACCAAAACCCACAAAAGTGAAGTTAGCTAAGAAACGAATGAACAATTTGATCACAAAATAAGCCACAATAAATGCGGTAACAAAACCAACGGCTAAGTTGATGTAATCAGCGCTAGTGAAGTCTTGATAATGCTTTAATAAATCATAACCAGAGGCTGCCGCTAAAACAGGTAAGCCGAGTAAAAATGAAAACTCAGCACACGTTTTACGATTTAAACCTACCAACATAGCGCCAATAATGGTTGAACCGGCGCGGCTTGTTCCCGGAATTAATGCAAAAATCTGCGCAAAACCAATCCATAATGCCTGCTTCATTGATACATCATTGACATCTACGGTTGGACAGTGTTCATCTTTATAGAAACGTTCCACCCAAATAAATATGATGCCGCCAATAATAAACATAATGCCAACGATGCTGACACTAAACAGTGCTTTGACAATGTCGCTCATTAAGAAACCAATAATCCCTATTGGCAAAAAAGCCACCGCTACCTTTACCCATAATGAGAAATACTTCGGATGAAATTTTTCTTTATAGTTGGCAATAACCGCTAAAATAGCCGCAACTTGAATGATCACTTCAAAGGCATTGTTATTACTGGTATTGGCGATACCTAACCAATCTCCAATGACGATCATATGCCCAGTTGAAGAAATAGGTAAAAACTCGGTTATACCTTCAACAATGCCTAAAATAATAGAATCAAAAATGGTCATGCTAAATTATTGTCCTTGTATTGCCATTCTTTCATCAAAGAAAATCGGCAGTAATAAAATGTTAAAATTAAAAAAATTATGCGCACTTTGCCTTGCTATGGAGAAATAATCAATCCTATAACCCTATTCTTTACAAGACTTTGATGTAGCAATGGATCGTGGTTTTTATCGTTGGTTGTTTATACACGTTTTACCTAAGGTGACTATTGTTCTTGGGATAGTACTTGCTTCACTTGTTCAATACTGATTATGCGTTGCTGCTCCAGTTCATTTCGGATGGCCTTACCTTGAAAACCCTGCTGAATAATATCACTTACATCAATCGCGTGAGCTGCGAGATAATAGCGGCGTAAGCGATGGGATTGCGGATAGGGTTGAAATTCTAAGCCTTTTCGTCCTTGGTGATCGGCTTGACAGCATAATAATATTTGTTCAAAACGTTCAGGTTTACGCCATGCATCTAATTGATTGAGTAGTTTGAGCGCCGTCGATGCCTTTAGTTCAGCCGCGCGATGAATATTTGAGTGATGCTGGCAAACCAGTAGGGCTAAATCTCGGCTTTGATTCGGCACTTTGATTCGGTTGCATAATGCTTTAATTAATTTAATCCCAGTATGGCAATGCATTTTATGACTTGGCCATTCTGATTCTGGTGTGACGCCTTTGCCTAAGTCATGGACTTGAGCCGCGAAGCGAACACTCACTTCTAAGCTTAATTTCGCAGCTTGTTCGGCGACCATTAAAGTGTGGATGCCAGTATCGATTTCCGGATGCCACTTTTCTGGTTGAGGCACACCAAATAGTGCGTCTATTTCTGGTAATATGACTTTAAGTGCGCCGCAGTCTTTTAATGTTTGTAAGAAGATCTGTGGCGCTGAAGTGGTTAAGGATTTATGCCATTCTTGCCAAACTCGCTCAGATGTTAAATGAGCTAATTCTCCGCTGTCGGTAACCGTTTTCATTAACTCTAGTGTTTCAGGTGCAATCGTAAATCCTTGCGGTGCCAATTTAGCGGCAAAGCGTGCCACGCGTAATACACGCAATGGATCCTCGCTAAAAGCAGGAGAAACATGACGTAAGATCTTATTATTAAGATCGATTTGACCATGGTAAGGATCATGCAGGTTGCCTTGCTGATCTTCAGCCATCGCATTAATGGTGAGATCACGGCGAGCCAGATCTTCTTCTAAAGTCACATCTGGTGCATAGAAGCATTCAAATCCGGTATAGCCTTGACCTGACTTTCGTTCGGTGCGGGCTAGCGCATATTCTTGCTGAGTTTTGGGATGTAAGAAAACAGGAAAATCCAGACCTACAGCGCGAAATCCTTGATCGATCATTTGTTGTGGTGAACTACCAACCACCACCCAATCTTGATCATGGCTTTCAATGCCAAGCAGCTTATCTCGAACCGCGCCACCCACTAAGAATATTTCCACATTTAGACCTTTCAACAAGAGTGAATAATAAAGAGTGGTCGATTCTAGCAAGAAAGCTAGGCGCTGCCATGACTGTATCTATAAATAACGATCGTATTAGTGTAATTTATACCGCATTAGATACTGGATCTGCTGACGATTTGAGAGTAATGCATGTACAAGGACTTTTTTGGCCTATCAGAACTGCCGTTTACCATCGTGCCAAGTTCACGTTACCTCTTCTTGAGTGCGCGTCATCGGGAAGCAATGAATCATCTACAAGCGGGATTGGGCGGTGGTGGCGGTTTTGCATTACTAACCGGAGAAGTGGGGACGGGGAAAACCACCGTATCAAAAGCGCTGCTTGCGGTATTAGAAGATAATGTTAAAACCGGCTTATTATTAAATCCAACGTATACTGGATCGGATTTATTAGAAGCCATTTGTGATGAATTTTCGATTGAATACCAAGAATCAGCATCATTAAAACAGTTAACCCAATCCATTTATTGCTACCTGCTTAATAACCATGGGCAAGGGTTGCAAACCTTATTATTCATTGATGAAGCGCAGCATTTATCGGCCACGGTACTTGAACAATTACGCTTATTGACCAATCTCGAAACTGAAAGTCAAAAGTTGCTCAAAGTGTTATTAATTGGGCAGCCTGAGTTGCAATATAAGCTGCAAACCGAAGAGTTACGTCAACTCGCGCAGCGTATTACAGGCCGTTATCATCTCTTGCCATTAACCTCGCAAGAAGTGGCGCAATACATTCAATTTCGTATTCAAGTGGCGGGCGGCAGTTATGACATGTTTACCGCTAAAGCCATCAAACACATCGCTAAGCAAACCCATGGTGTGCCACGTTTAATTAACTTAGTGTGCGACAAATGTTTGCTGTATGCCTACTATGGCGGTGAGCCTATGGTTTCTGGTGTTATTGCTGAAAAAGCTTGTGCAGATGTTATGATTTTTCAACGGCCAGTGCCAACTAATTCGGCCATCAATTCTCATGTGTCAGGCCTCAATAACTCCGTAAATATGAACGTTGGTAAACCTTGGATTGCTTATGGGATCAGCTTAATCGGTGGATTCGCTTTGGCTGTTCTTATGTGGTTTTATGCACCTCAATGGTTAGGTTCTAAATCTGATAATCAGTTATCTCAAAGTCTGGCCGTTCAAGAGAAGCCGGCGTCATCGGAATTGCCTCAAGATGTTAGCGTTCCCATGAGAAAAACAGCACATCAAAACCGAGTACAAACGCAGGTGGATAAGTCTGCTGAATCTCTTATCTCGCCATACATCAAACAAAGCCATAATCCTATTAATGCTATGCAGACTCTATTTGCCTTATGGGGTTATCAAGTCGAAGCAAAAGAAGCGAATTGTCATCAGGCTCCAAGAGCTGATTTGTATTGCTATCAAGGAACAGGGAATTTGAACCAATTGGCGGTCATTAATCGCCCCACGATGCTGACGTTACAGGCTAATTATCGAACCTATTTTGCTATTTTGTACCGAGTTAATGAATCCAGCTCTCAATTGTTATTAGCGGATAAGCGAATTGAAGTACCGAACGAATGGCTAAAACAACACTGGAACGGCGAATATCAGTTGTTATGGTATAGCAAGATGGCGGACCAAATTTTAAAAATCAATGATAGTGGTGAGTATGTTACCCAGTTAAACCAAGCATTATCTGAAGCTTTGGGGGAAACACTATTAGAGACCACTGTTTTTAATCAAGATATGAAAAGCAAAGTAGAAGCTTTTCAAATGTGGCAAGGAATTAATGTGGATGGTATCGCGGGTAAAGAAACCTTAATGCTCTTAGATAGTTATACCAACCTTGATGCGCCTAAGTTGGTTGGTGCAGTTGAAGATGAATCTCAGCATTTGGATGGGAGTGAGAGCTGATGTCGCAAGTAATGAAAGCTCTTCAACGATCTGAGCAAGCCTATCAGTCTCAATTTTCTCCGAAATCTGAGGGCAATTATCGTTATTTAACCATCGAAAAAACGCCTCATAAGTGGTTGGTCGCGTCTTTATTTATATTGCCTTTTTTATTGGTATTGTTATTTATGAAGATGTATCCGTTACTTCAATCATCAAAACCAGTAGAAGAAAAAATCGCCGTCATATCTTCTTCAGAAAGCATTAATCATAAGCCAGAACGACAAGCGCATCTGTTGCCTTTCCCTAAAATGAAAGAGTTACACGCGTTGCCACAACCTAAGCTTTCGTCGAAAGAAGTAGACAAAATTCAGGCTAAAACGTCGTCAGTGAAAGCCCAAGCGGTTAAAACCCAGACGGTTAAAACTGAACCCCAAGGTCGCGTGCTTAAAACCACACAAATTAATGCCTCATCGGCAAAAGATCAGGTTTGGAATGTTGATAATATTGATATGTCGGATGTGTCTCCTGATATTGCTGCTCGTTTTAAGCAAGCAATGCAAACGGAATTACAACTGGATCCGCAGCCACGCTCAAAGGTGGTCCTACCTAAACCCGAGGCTCAGAGGAACCCAAGCTTTGATGCACCGATGGTAAACTTAGTCGGACATGAAAAAACATATCAAGGCCGGTTACCTAAAATGAATTTTGAAACTCATATGTACTCGTCGAAATTAACCAGTCGCTGGATAAAAGTGAATGGGAGCAATGTGCATGAAGGCGAGTGGATAGTGGATAAAGTGGTTAAGCTTGAGAAAATATTACCGGGCAGTCTTGTGGTGCGTTTTGATGGGCAGAACGTGCAGATCCCAGCATTATATGAATGGGCTGGTTAGCCAGTATTTCGTTGAAATTACGTATCCCAAATTTATAAATTAGAAAAATAGCGACCAAGATGTCGCTATTTTTTTGTCTGTTCAATGATGCAGGCTAAGATTTATTATTTTTTACGTAATCGTTACCATTGATGACAATGGCGACAGATGCCTGCATTTTTATTGATAATCTGTATTTAGAGTAATGCTTGAAAGCTTTTTGGTGTTAGAATCCGCCCGTTTGTTTTTTATATATCAGAAGGGATAGCTTATGTTTCAGATTTTACAAGGTGCACAAATGCTATTTGTTGCATTTGGCGCACTGGTATTAGTGCCATTATTGACGGGGCTTGATCCTAGTGTTGCTTTATTTGGTGCTGGTATTGGGACCTTGATTTTTCAGGTACTGACTAAGCGAAGCGTTCCCATTTTCCTAGCCTCTTCTTTCGCTTTTATTGCACCTATTATGTATGGCATTCAAGCTTGGGGTGTACCAAGTATGTTGGGCGGTCTTATGATGGCTGGCGCGGTGTACGTTGCACTTGGCGTGGTGATTAAAGTGCGCGGTGTAGGATTTATTCATCGATTATTACCACCTGTTGTTGTCGGCCCTGTGATCATGGTAATAGGTTTAGGACTTGCACCTGCTGCGGTTAATATGGCTTTAGGGAAAAGTGGTGATGGCGGCGTACAAATTGTTGCCCATGATGCCGCATTATGGATTTCTGCCATTTCTCTTATTGTGACAATTATTCTGAGTGTTTTTGGCAAAGGCTTTTTTAAACTAGTGCCAATCATCGGTGGCATTTTTTCTGGCTATGTAGCGAGTTTGTTTTTTGGTGTGGTGGATTTCACCCCAGTTCATCAAGCGGCTTGGTTAGCTCTGCCGAATTTTACGTTCCCTGAGTTTAATATTAATGCGGTATTATTTATGATCCCGGTTGCTATCGCGCCTGCGGTCGAACACGTGGGTGATATTCTGGCTATCTCAAATGTGACTGGAAAAGATTATCTTAAAAAGCCAGGTTTGCATCGCACCATGATGGGCGATGGATTTGCAACTATGGCGGCGGCTATGTTTGGCGCTCCACCTAATACCACTTATTCTGAAGTGACTGGCGCAGTCATGTTAACCAAAGCGTTTAATCCAGTGATCATGACATGGGCAGCGGTAACGGCTTTAGTCTTGGCTTTTGTCGGTAAATTAGGCGCGATTTTACAAACCATACCGGTTCCGGTTATGGGCGGAATTATGATCCTTTTATTTGGTTCAATCGCGGTTGTTGGTTTGAATACGTTGATCAAAAATCAAGTGGATTTACATAAATCACGTAACTTGGTGATTGTGGCGGTAACCTTGATCTTTGGTATTGGCGGTATGGCATTTGGTGTCGGTGAGTTTAGCCTGCAAGGTGTGAGTTTATGCGGTATTGTCGCGATAGTATTAAACTTAGTGTTGCCAAAAGATATTGGCGATAATCACATTGTTGATAATGCGCAAATAGAACCAGACTCTGCCCAAGGTTGAAGTCAAGCTAAAAGTTAGATTGAGGCGCAACTGTAAATTGACTGCTTAAAAGAAATTAAGTGCTAAAAAGCGATCCTAGGATCGCTTTTTTATGGTTGATTACATCTCAGACCAACCATCAGAATCAGACATATCGGGCGCGCCGGGAATTGATTTTTCTTCATCTGCCCATTCACCAAAATCAATCATTTGGCATTGCTTGCTGCAAAAAGGGCGGTAGGCGCTGGTTTCCCCCCAAACAACATCTGTTTGGCAGGTCGGGCATTTAACGATGGTTGCTTTTTTTGGGGCTGGATTAGTCATAATATTCGCTCTGTATTGTGATGCACCTAAAACATGCGTCATAAAAAGATGAGCAGAAGTGTAGTCTTAACAGATGGCGAGATCAAACTCGATGTCTTGGCTATAAGCATTGCCGGTTTCGAAACTGATAAATTTAATCGCGAAACGGTTTTTATGTCCTGAAATCATTGGGTATACGCCAATTTCAACGGGCAGATGTAAGCGCAATATATTGGCATCTTCGGCTTCACTTTGAAAGAAACCATTACGGGCTATCTTCGGCTTCAGCTGAGCGGTTTCTCTTATCAATCGAAGCAGTAAATTCAGCGCCATTCTTACTGGTTCTAACGTATCAGTCCAAGCTTTGGCATCGGTTAAACGTTTTTCTAATGGAAGGTGAACCCAATAATGCAGAGCAGGTAAATCAAAACTGCAGGTTCCACCTGGGAGATTAAATCGTTGGCGAATGGAATTTAAAAAACGGTTTTCTTTTAAAGAGACACCAAAGCGCTCTGAAGACATCACTTTCTTAAAGCAGGTATCAATATCGGTTAAAATAGTATTGAGCTTATTTTGATCGACACCAGGAACCCCTATCCAGTGTTTATAGGCGAGCTTTTGTTTATCGAGATCTTTACCTATTTCCGACTTCATTTGAATTTGTTCAAAAATTTCCATCAGATCAAATAAAGAGCGGAAAAATATTAAGTAAGATTGCGACGTTTCAAAATTGGCAGAATTATGCAGCTGCTTGAGTAGGAATTCTACTCGCAGATAAATTCGTACTTTTTCTGTTAAAGGGTGTTCGAATTTCAGCATAATATTTTCAACATATAATTATGAGTGATGTTAAGTCGTTATTGTCACAGATATTTATGAGTCACGCTAGGGGCGGTTGACCTTTGATTACAAAAACACAAATAATTGATTAACACAGGCTCATATACTTTTGATGTAATTGGGTGACCTCTAATAATAGCGCCTGCTGAATCTCTTGTGTGAGAGGTGAGTCATTATTAATTACATCATCGGCAAAACTTAACCGCTCCTGTCTGGAAGCTTGTGAATTTAAGATGGCGCGTACTTGACTGGCAGGTACTTTATCACGCGTGCAGGTTCGGCTTATTTGGGTTTCAGGGCTGGCATCAATCACTAAAATACGGTCGACCAATGTTTTCCAATCCCCCTCAACTAATAATGGCACCACCAGTATCACATAAGGTGAGGTGGTTTGAGTCAGTTGGTGGTTAATTTCGGCGCGGATCAAAGGGTGCAGTAACGCATTGATCCATTGCTTTTGCGTTGGATCAGAAAAAATAGATTCCCGCAGTTGAGCGCGATCGAGCTTTCCATCAGAGGTTAAGATTTGTGTGCCAAAATGTTCCGTGATGGCTTTCAAACCAATCGTATTTGGTTCTACCACTTGGCGAGCGACCACATCCGCGTCAACTAAGTCGATATTAAAATGTTGCTGGAATAAGTTGGCAATACTGGTTTTTCCGCTACCAATGCCGCCAGTAAGACCAATGATCATAAAATCATCTACCTCTTGGTTATATTCAAATAATTGACGTGCCCATCGCTTTGGCTTCATAGAAGTTGGCTTGCCTACATGAAACGATAGGGTGAATACGCATAACCTATAATATGACCGCTTTAAATATGAAGGATATTGGTGAGATACCAGTTAGCTATATCATGTCCCCAAATCAAGCAAAACCAACCTGAAATTGCCAAGTATGGGCCAAATGGGAAGGCTTTTTCGATACCTTTTTTCTGTAAACGTAATTGAACCAGTCCAAAGATTAAGCCGACCACCGAAGACAGTAAAATCAATAATGGTAACTGCTGCCAGCCTAACCATGCACCAAGCGCTGCCAATAATTTAAAGTCACCATAACCCATTCCATCTTTACCGGTCAGCAATTTAAATGCCCAAAAGACAGACCATAAACATAAATAACCTGCCATCGCGCCAATAATGGCATCGTGTAAAGAGATTGGGCTAATACCAAAAGCGGATAAGGCTAAACCGCCCCACATTAATGGCAAGGTCAATTGGTCGGGCAGTAACATGGTACCGAGATCGATAAAAGTGGCCGCGACTAGCGTAAAAGTAAAAAATAACAACGCCAAACCATACCAGTTTGCTGGGAAATATAAGGTAATGACGACACTGAGCGCGGCGGTTAATAATTCAATAGCGGGGTAGCGTGCACTGATCGGGTTTGCGCATTGGCGACATTTTCCGCGTAGCCATAGCCAACTAAAAACAGGGATATTATCTATTGCTCGGATTTGGGTGTCGCATTTTGGGCAGCGTGAGCGAGGGATGTTTAAGTTAAAAGGTTTGTCTAAATCCAAGGTGTGTTTTTTTAAGGATGAGTCTTTTTTTAATTGAGGGAAGTAATCGATACATTCTTTGATCCACTCGCGCTCCATCATGACAGGGAGACGATAAATGACCACATTTAAGAAGCTGCCGATTAATAAGCCAAATATCCCTGCGGCAATAGGAAATAAAAAAGGATAATAGTCAAAAATGAGCATGTTGGGTCACGACACCAAAATAGAGAAAACAATGAGCTTAGAATACACTAACTAGCTTAAAGATTGGCAGATAAAGTGAGACCACTAAACCACCCACCACCACACCTAAAAAGACAATAATAGCGGGTTCAATAATTTTGCCTAAATTATCGACCGTATTATCGACTTCAAATTCATAAATGGTGGCGACTTTATTGAGCATTTCATCCAAGTTACCAGACTCTTCACCTATCATCACCATTTGCAGCACCATTTCAGGAAACGCTTCTGCATTCCGCATGGCTATGTACATTGGCATGCCGGCTGCGGTGTCTTTATGCACTTGTTCAACCGCGACTTGATAATGCAAATTTCCTGCGGTTTTAGCGGTAGTCAATAAACTGGTCAAAATCGGAATACCGGCACTAAAGCTGGTGGAAAGAGTACGGCTAAATTTAGCGATGGCTGCTTTTGAAAACACCGGTCCTAAAATAGGCATTTTTAACGCCATTCGGCTGGTCTTTAATCGAAAGCTAAAGGAGCGTTTTCGAGCTTGTTTGATGGCAAAAATAAACGCTAATAAACCGACTATCATTATAAATAAATAATTTTGAATGAAATGAGATAAATCGATCACGCGTTGAGTAAAGGCGGGTAACTCAGCCCCAAAACCTTTAAACATGGCTTCAAATTCAGGGATTACCATAGTCAGTATTAAAATCGATACGCTGGTGGCAACTAACATGACCATTGCAGGGTAAATCATGGCTTTAATGACTTTCGATCTTAGCTCTTCACTTTTTTCTCGGTAAGTGGCCAGTCTTTCAAATACTTCCCCTAAATTCCCTGTTTGTTCACCGGTTGACACTAAGTCGCAAAAGAAATCATCAAAGAATGAACTGCTGGCTTTTAATGCTTTTGAAATAGGCGTCCCCGCTTCGACTTGAGTACAAGTTTGCGACAAAATAGATTTCATTTCAGCTTTACGTTGGCTATTGGCAATCAATTTTAATGATTGTACGATGGGTACGCCAGTCGTCAGCATGGTGGCAAGTTGGCGAGTTAGAACGATAATATCTTTACGCTTTACTTTATGGCTGAGTTTTGCCAAAAAAGACACACTGCGGCGTTTCAGTTTTTTTATTTGGACACGTTGTTCTTTGAGCTTGGTGCGTACTTCACTTTCATTAAATGCCATCATCTGACCGGAAACTTTTTTACCAGAGCTATTCACGCCACGCCATTGAAAATTTTTAAGGGCGGGAGCTTTTAAAGTGGAGGATCTTGCCATGATGATTCCTTATCAATAACAATGGTTCTATTAATGATGATTTTTTCTTAATAGAGATAGTTTTATTCATGCAAATATGGTGATTAGAAATAAAGCACGCGTTGTAATTCAGCAAAGCTAGTAATGCCTTGTTTTAGATTTTCGATACCGGATTGACGCAGTGTTGCCATGCCTTGTTTTACCGCGATCATTTCAATGTCATTGGCTGATGCTTTTTTGATAACCGCACTGGCAATTTCGGTGGTAAATGGCATCACTTCATAAATCCCAACACGGCCAGAATAGCCTCCAGTGCATTCTGAGCATCCTTGGTTGAAAGCTTGGTAAATGGTCATTCCCTGTGAAATATTGAGTTTTTGCCGTAAGATCTCTGGAAGATCATCTACGGTTTTACAGTGTGGGCATAAGCGACGAGCCAGACGTTGAGCGATGATAAGGCTCAATGAAGAGGCAAGGTTGAAGGCTTCGATGCCCATATTAGATAAACGCACCACCGTTTCGGCAGAAGAGTTAGTGTGTAGTGTGGATAAAACTAAGTGACCGGTTTGCGCCGCTTTTATGGCGATTTCTGCCGTTTCGAGATCGCGAATTTCCCCCACCATGACCACATCTGGATCTTGGCGTAAAAATGCTCGTAATGCCGCGGCAAAGGTAAAACCTATTTTGGGTTTGACTTGAACTTGATTGATGCCGGTTAAGTTGATTTCGACCGGATCTTCCGCCGTTGAGATGTTTTTATCTGGCGTGTTTAAAATGCGTAAGCCAGTATATAAAGAAACTGTTTTGCCGCTCCCGGTTGGGCCAGTCATTAAGATCATGCCTTGCGGTTGTTGCAGTGCATCTATATAGAGTTTCTTTTGCGTGTCGCTATAACCGAGTTTATCGATGTTTAAATTGGTGGCGCTGCTATCAAGTAAGCGTAAAACAATCTTTTCGCCCCATAATGTCGGCAGTGTTGATACCCGCATATCAATTGCGGTGTCTGCGTTTAAGCGTATTTTGATCCGTCCATCTTGTGGTAAGCGGCGTTCAGCAATATCTAACTTGGAGAGGATCTTGATCCTTGCGGCTAAGCGACGGCCTAAATGTTGAGCGGGGCGATTGGTTTCGACCAAAATACCATCGCAACGTAAACGCACTCGATATAGCTCTTCATAAGGTTCAAAATGAATATCGGATGCGCCTTTACGCACTGCATCGAGTAGGATTTGATTGATGAAACGACTGACAGGCGCTTCATCTTGGCTGAGATCTTCGGTTTCTTGAATTTCATCACTGCCGACTTCCACCAAGTTAGCCAATTCATCTTGGGTGATGTCTTTGCCTTGTCCGTTATCGTTATTGACGCCGAGGCCATACAAACGTCGAATCGCGCCTTCGAGTTCTTTGCAATCGACTAAAATAAATTCAACTTGCTTACCGGTGGCAAAGCGAAAATCATCTTCCACACTGGTATTGGTTGGGTCGGAAACCGCCAGTAATAAACTTTGGGAATCAATTTGCAGCGGCAGTACTTGGTGGCTGGTGACGAGATCGCGTAACCCCAGTTGTTCACACACTTGGTGGTAACTGTAATGAGCGAGACTGGCTTGTGGTAGAGCAAACAGCTGACACAGTTGTTGCAGTAATAATTGGCTATCAATAAAACCAGCGTCCACGCAAGACACGGGAACGCTTTTTTTATCGTTAATCACCTTGCTCACCACCACTTGTTCCTGCTCATGAGTCAGGAATTCCGCTTGGCGTAGAATGGACGCAAGGTTAGTGTTCATATTTGTCACCTGATCATCTAAGGTAGGAGGCTAGATTCATAGGCACAAGCACCAATGTACAGATCGGATTGATTGTGCCAACATTGCCACGAACCTTGTGCGTTACGTTGCATTCTTATCAGTGTGCCTTCGCCTACTCCTTGGGTAATTTTAGCGTCTAAATTATTGTTACCCACTGCACCAGATTGTGCTTGTAAAGTCCCAATGGCAAAAGCGGCTGAAATTTCCGGAAAGATATAATGCGAATCCACATATTCTTCTACTATGGTTTGGTAGTTGTTAGCTGAACCAACCGCTGTCGTCAAAGCAGCTTTACGGGCA
>NZ_VHKO01000038.1 GCF_015223435.1 Vibrio hibernica | reverse complement strand
GGAGTGACACTATAGATACTATTAATGTAGGAATTCAGCGGATGCTGGAAGGTGAAATGTGGTTTAGCCGTAATATGTCTCAGCACATGATTGAGTTTTATCGTAAGCAAGAGATCTATGTGTCTAAAGCGGTTACTAACTTGACCACTAGAGAGGAACAGATTTTGAAACTTTTGCTGATGGGTGCTTCGAATGGACAAATAGCCGAAAAGTTATTTGTTAGTGAGAATACGGTAAAAACGCATCTCCATAATGTGTTTAAAAAAATTAAAGTTAAAAATAGATTACAAGCGCTCATGTGGGCGAAAAGCCAACAGCTGGCCAGGAGTTCATTGTGATTCGAAAAGGCGTGATTTTGTTATTGTTGGTATCGTTCGGCTTATATGCTGAGGACGATGGTATCGATATGAAACCACTTGAATCTAAAGAAATAAGCGGAGTTATTATTGATAGGACAGTCACTCGTTTAGGGGAAGATTTCTATTCATTTTTTAGCCGCGATATTTATGAACAATATCCAACACTTGATGAAAATATTCTCGTGAAGGAAAGACCTACTGCTTTATCTGGATCAATAATTACGGTTTTCCATTTTTCTACACCAATTTATAGAACCGCTTTATCTCCAGGAAGAAGACAAGCAGAAGATAAATCAGCTGATGCAGTCCAAGCACTACAACGGTATTTATTACGATGGAAGTTAGAACAGAAATATCGTGATAAATCAGACTTAGCCGATAGCGAATTAGAATAGGGAATGACTATGAAACATATGAACAGATGGAGTTGGGCGTTGCTTATTTATTTATATTCAAATGTAAGCTTTGCGACAGAAATGGTGTACACCCCAATTAATCCAAGTTTTGGTGGAAACCCTTTATATTCCGCGCATTTATTAGGTGTTGCGAATGCGATTAATGATTATAAAGCGCCTTCGACAGATCGTGGATTTGAGCAAGAGTCTGCGATTGATCGCCTTGCATCAAGTTTAGAGTCTAGATTGATCAGCCAATTATTAGGTGATGTCGGTAATGGAAATTCAGGCCAACTGGAGACCAGCGATTTTATTCTGAATATCGTTGATAGCAATGGGCGATTAACAGTGCAAATTGTTGATAAAGCGACAGGTGAAACTTCAGAAATAGAAGTGAGTGGTTTAAACCCTGATTTATAATGGATTAAATGTGCAAGGAATTCGCATGAAAAGACTATTTTTATTCATCGCAGTCATAATGGTTGCGGGCTGTTCTAACTCTCTTAGTATTCCTGATACCGATGAAGCTCCCAAATTAATGCAGCGTGGGAGTACGTATCAAGATTTGATTCATTTACCGGATCCAAAAGGGAAACTGTATGTATCAATCTACGATTTTAGAGATCAAACAGGGCAATATAAGCCTCAACCGAACAGTAACTTTTCGACTGCTGTGCCTCAAGGCGCTATATCTCTGCTCATAATGTCATTAATTGATTCAAAATGGTTTGTGCCACTTGAGCGTGAAGGATTACAAAATTTATTGACCGAAAGAAAAATAATTAGGGCTGCGCAAAGTAGTTCTAAAGGACAGGCGAATATTGCCTCTTTACGTTCTGCTAACGTTATGATTGAAGGTGGAATTGTTGCTTATGATACGAACATTAAGACCGGTGGGGCGGGGGCGCGTTATTTGGGGGTTGGGGCTTCAACTCAATATAGGACAGATCAAGTAACGGTAAGTTTGCGCGTTGTTGATGTATCAAGTGGCGCAATATTGTCGAGTGTTACGACGAGCAAAACTATTTTCTCTCAAGAGATGCAAACAGGAGCTTTCCGTTTTATTGATTATAAAGACTTACTGGAAGTCGAGTTAGGTTATACAAACAACGAACCCGTTAATATTGCTTTAATGTCTGCTATTGATGCTGCGGTTATTTATTTGGTGGTACAAGGAATCGATCAAGGACTTTGGCAAGCTGGAACCTCAGACAATATAAACAATAAAATATATAAAAAATACAGTCAGAATAAAGCCGAAATCTTATGAGAAACATGAAGGTTTCATGATGAGTTGATAATGACAAAAGCATCGAACTGAGCTAGTATTTGCGACCCAACTCATATTAATTTGAAATTATTTTCAGATGTTGCGTATGACTGGGGACTATTTTGAACTTTTATGGTCAGAGTAGTGATTCGTACAGCTATTTTAAAAATAGTTTGCGGAGTGTACGTCTAGTTTTTGGTTTGGCCGCTGATCAACTAGGCAGCAGTGCACATCATTTAATGGTTACGCATAGCTGGCTGTTACTTTTGTAATGGTTTTTGTAACAAGCTCAGGTTATATTTCCTGGGCTTTTTTTATGCCTGTCATTTGCTTTTGTGGCACAATTCGCTATTCCATTTCATACAGGTAACTCCACTATTTTATGAAAATTTTACATACCTCTGATTGGCATCTTGGGCAGAATTTTTTTACTAAAAGTCGTCGATATGAACACCAATCATTTCTGCAATGGCTGCTTGAATTAGTCGATAAAGAGTCTGTGGATGCCATCATTATTGCCGGAGATGTGTTTGATACTGGTTCACCACCGAGCTATGCGCGTGAAATGTATAATCAATTTGTGGTTGATCTCCATCATACGGATTGTTCACTGGTGGTTCTTGGTGGGAATCATGACTCGGTTTCAATGCTGAATGAATCGAAAGAGTTACTTGCTTGTTTAAATACACATGTGATCGCAAATACTCACGATGATATTGATAGCCAAGTCATTACGTTATCGACTAGGACAAAAGAAGTTGGCGCAGTTTTATGTGCGGTCCCTTTTATTCGCCCGAGGGATGTGGTGCAAAGTGTGGCTGGTAGTTCCAGCACCGATAAAAAACAGGCCCTGGGTTTAGCGATACAACAACACTACGAACGATTGTATCAGCATGCCCTTGAACGTAAGACATCGATTGAAACCACTACTTCAAACTCAAAATATATTCCCATTATTGCAACTGGACACTTAACCGCTGTTGGCGTCACGTCATCCGATTCGGTTCGTGATATTTATATTGGATCACTTGAAGCCTTTGATGCCTCTGCCTTTCCTCCTGTAGATTATATGGCTTTGGGGCATATTCATCGCCCTCAGATTGTTGCTAAATCAGAATCTATTCGTTATTGCGGATCTCCTATTCCGCTTAGCTTTGATGAGATTAAAGGTTTTGATGAGATAAAAGAGCTTGATGGAAGAAAAAATAGCGATGGAAAAACCTATCAACAAATTCCAAATAAACAAGTGGTTATGATTGAGTTTAATGATGGACATAAAAAAATAACGCCTGTTAGCATTCCTATCTTTCAACCTATGGCTGTTATAAAAGGTACTTTGGAAGAGATAGCGTTGAAACTTCAACAATTTACACAATCAGAGCAAACGGTGTGGCTTTGTATTCATGTGGAAATTCAAGATTACTTGTCTGACCTACAACAAAGAATACAACTCATGGTTGAAGGGCTAAATGTTGAAGTACTGCAACTGCGCCGTACTCGTTCTAAGCAGGCGAAAGCGCTCTCTCAAGTCAAAAATGAAACCTTAGCAGAGCTTAGTCCTCAAGATGTTTTCATTAAACGTTTAGAGCTGGAATCCTTTGAATCTGAAGGTGAAATAAAAAGGAAAGATCGAATTATTGATCATTTTAATGTGGTGCTATCAGAGATTGAGTTGAAAGGCTCAATGTTGGATGCTGCGGAAGCCAGTGATACCGATGGTCCGAAAAGCCAGCAAGGAGAATCAAAGTGAAGATCCTTAGTGTACGTTTTGCTAATTTGAACTCATTAAAAGGCGAATGGAAAATAGATTTTACCCAATCCCCCTTTGCTGAAAATGGCTTGTTCGCGATCACTGGCTCAACAGGCGCGGGTAAAACCACCTTGTTAGATGCCATTTGTTTGGCGCTTTATCATCAAACTCCGCGTTTAGGTCTTATATCGACATCTTCAAATGAAATTATGACTCGCGGTAGCTCAGATTGTTTATCTGAGGTTGAATTTGAAGTGAAAGGAGAAGCTTACCGAGCCTTTTGGAGTATGCGTCGCTCTCGAGGTAAAGCCGATGGAAATTTACAATCTGCCGTTGTGGAATTAGCGGAAGTGAGATCTGGCAAGATACTCGCGAGCCAAGTGAAACGAAAAGACATCTTGATGAAGTCTTTGACCGGGTTGGATTTCTCTCGATTCACCAAATCAATGATGTTATCTCAAGGGCAATTTGCGGCATTTTTGAATGCGAAAGAAGCGGAACGTGCAGAATTATTAGAAGAGCTAACAGGAACTGAAATTTATGGTGAGATATCAGAAAGGGTTCATGAGCACTTTTCAGCCGCCAAGCAAAACCTAAGTGAACTCGAATCACAAGCAAAAGGTGTTCAGCTTTTAACTGATGAAGAAATTCAAGCGCTAAATGCAGAGAGCATACAATTATCAAGCGAGCTTATTACGGATAAAAAGCAGCAAGAACAATGGCAACAGCATCTGCAATGGTGGCAACAACACGACAAGCTAAAACAAGCAAAAATTGATGCTGAAAATGACATGATTAATGCGGCGCAAGCGAAGCAAGCAGTGCAACCTGAATTGCAGCGATTAACCAATAGTGAGCCTGCTGAAAAACTTAGAATGACATTTCAGCTATGGCAAGAATCACTAGTGCAAAAAAAGCAGACAGAGGAGCAACTAGAAGTAAAGCAGAAGCAGCATGTAGAGTTAAAGTCATATCAACTTGGCGCTGCACAAATTGCTGAGCAAGCCAATATTCATTATCAGATGCTCAAGCAACAACACAACGAGTTACTCAGTTTGATTGATGAGAGAGTCCATCCTTTGGATATCAACATCAATCATGCCCATACTCAGTTACAAGCGCAAAAAACGGATTTTAATCAGCAAAAATTACGACTTGATCAAGGGCGAACACACCTATTCCAGTTAGAAATACAGCAACAAGAAAATGGTAAGCAGCGTCAATTAAACCAAGATTATTTAGATCAACATGCGAATGATCAGGATTTATCTCAGCACATTAATACTTGGCAGTTGCAAGTTCAGCATATAGCAAAAAATGATCAGAGCATTGCAGCATTGCGGCTCAAAATTGAAAGTGAAAAAAAACAACAAGGATTGCTGAATACGAAGGTTGAGGAATGTGAAAAACAATTCAGCCAACAGCAAATTGAAGTACATGGTCAACATGCTTTATACCAATCTGCGTATCAAGTGTGGCGTCAGCAAGTCGCAACTGAAATCAATTTAGATCAGCAAGAGATTCATAGCACTAGTGTTGAGCATCTGGATGCAGAGTTAGAACAGGGACAAAGAAAGCTGACTCAACTTGAACATAATGTGTCCCTAAAATCTCAGCAACTTAACCGAATCTTTCAATTAAGTACGATACAACAATCTTGGCTGACGTTATCTGATCAAATAGAAAAAAGTGGAACGAGCGTCATTGAACAAAATAAGCAGTTACAACAATTAACTGATCAATGCGCGGCACTACGCGAGAGCTATAAAACGAAAGAAGCGTTAATTAAAAGCTACGCACAACTTATTGATCAAGATACTCATCTTGCAGATTATCGAGCCTCATTATCGCAAGGTGATCCTTGTCCTTTATGTGGCGCTTTAGACCATCCATTACTGACTTCAACCCAAGCGTTAACTCGTTCAGAAATCAGCCTTAACAAAGCGCAGGCAGAAAAAGAAAAGCAAGAGATTCAAGCGTCAGGGATTGAGTCTCGAACACGTTTAGAATCCGTTTGTCGCTATATAGAGGAACTAAAACAGAGTCAGGTTCAGGCTGAGCAAAAAATCATTCAACTTAAGCAGCAATGGTTAAATAAAGTGAGTGACAAAGCTTTAACATTATCATCTTTATCAATAGATGATCCTGATGCTTTAAAGCGTTTAGAAATAAATTTGCCACGAGAAATAGACGCGTTAACTCATCAAATTACGCAATATAAGCAAATAGAAAAGCAGCTATTGAATGCAAAAGATAATTTACTCAACAGTGAGCGGGTATTAGAACGAACACAATCAGAATTGACAACCTTTAGGTATAAGCAACAATCTCAACTAGATTTACTTCATGGTATAGAAAATCAATATCAAGAATTAGAAACGGAAAGGAGCGAAGCTTATAAAAAATTGAGCCATGAATGGTCTGCATTTGGACATGAAAGACCAAGCTCAGAGTCTCAGCATAATTTTGAGCTAGGATCCGTGACGAAGTGGCTTGAAGGAAAACAACAGGCGATAGCGCTGTGGAATCAGCATCAAGAAGCAAGTATCCAACTTCAGCAGCAACTTGCTCGTTTGCAAGAACAAATATCGAGCGCATCACTCCAGCAGCAAGAAAGGCAGACGTTATTAATCCAACTTCAGCAGAATCAAACGGATACACAGGCTAAGTTCGACCAACTTGAGAAGGAAAGGCGCGAGTTATTTGGCGATAAAGTTATTGCGGACGAGAAGCGTAGTAGTCAGGTCTCATTAGATAAAGCCGAAAAACAATTTGAAAGTGCTCAGGTTAAGCTGAGTCAGTTCGATACGCAGCAAACAAAATTATTTGCCGAGATTGAGATGTTGACGCAACAGTTATTGCAACAGTCGGGTTTGTACCAGCAGCGGGAAGGCTTGTGGCAACAAAAGTTATCTGAAAGTCCATTTGATGATCAAAAATCGTTTGAAAATGCATTGCTCACAGAAAATGAACAAAAAAGACTGATGACCTTACAGCAAAGTTTAGACAATAGAATTGAACGCCAAACCGCCTTACTGGAAAGTGCGAATGCTCATTATCAGCAAATCATTACTCAAGATAATGCGACTCAGTGGAAGCTTGTACAGGCAGAAGAAATTGCAGATCGTTTAAAGGCTTTAGCCGATAGCGTGGATTTGAAGTCTCATCGAGTAGGTCAAATAGAACATGAAATAGTCTCTGATAGTCAACGTAGAAAAGGACAGCAATCTTTATTTGAAAAGATAGAGTCAA
Organism: Vibrio hibernica; assembly: GCF_015223435.1. Classification (GTDB taxonomy): domain Bacteria; phylum Pseudomonadota; class Gammaproteobacteria; order Enterobacterales; family Vibrionaceae; genus Vibrio; species Vibrio hibernica. The sequence continues at coordinate 20,153 of NZ_VHKO01000038.1, read as the reverse complement.
TGCGAGGAAGCTATGATGATTGGCAATATTTACACTCACTAATTGGGTCTAAAAATGGGGATAAATTTAGAAAATTTGCCCAAGGTTTAACACTTGATAACTTAGTCTATTTAGCCAATAAGCAACTTACTCGCCTGCATGGTCGTTATTTACTCCAACGAGCTGGATTGGCAGCGGTAGGTGAAGATTCAAATGCTCCTGCGTTATCGGCAGAAGGTTTGGCGCTTTGTGTTATCGATACTTGGCAAGGTGATACGTTGCGAGATACGAAAACGCTCTCGGGTGGTGAAAGTTTTCTTGTTAGTTTAGCGTTGGCCTTAGCTTTATCTGATCTCGTGAGTCATAAAACCAGTATTGATTCGTTATTTTTAGATGAAGGTTTTGGAACATTAGATGCAGATACACTGGATATTGCGCTCAATGCACTGGATAATTTGAATGCGTCTGGGAAGATGATTGGGGTGATCAGCCATATTGATGCCATGAAAGAGCGCATTCCAGTGCAAATTAAAGTTCATAAAAAAAGTGGATTAGGGATCAGTGAGTTAGATAAGGAATATCGTTACTACTCAAACAATAAGGATGAAAAAATCATATGAACAGCATTATTGTCGATGGTAAAAAAATAAAGCCTTCAAAAGTGGTTTGTGTCGGTCGAAACTATGTCGAACATGTTAAAGAGCTCAATAATGCAATACCAGATGAAATGGTGGTGTTCAATAAACCAAATTCATCTATTACAACTACGTTACGAGCATTTCATCAAGAGCCTTTACATTATGAAGGTGAGATTTGTTTTGTAATTAAAAATAATAAAATTCAATCAGTTGGGTTTGGTCTAGATTTAACTAAGCGAGAATTACAATCGACCCTAAAAGTAAAACAATTACCGTGGGAAAGGGCTAAAGCTTTTAATGGTTCTGCGGTGCTTAGTCAATTTGTATCGATTAGTGATGGTAATTGGCAAGGCTTATCGCTTGAACTGCTTATTAATGGTGTAAAAGTTCAGGCGGGTGGCGTAAACCAAATGCTTTATACCCCTGATCATATTGTGCAAGATATTTTGAGTTATTCGAGCTTAGAAAATGGCGATGTGATTATGACAGGAACACCAAGCGGTGTTGGCGTTATACATCAAGGCGATATATTTACAGGTAGAATTAAGCAATATGAACACGTTTTACTCGAGGCACAATGGGTGGCGGAGTGATAGGCTTTAAGTTCATTTAGTCAGCGATAAGTACATTAGTTGCCACCTGTCTGAAGCTTTGATAAACATTCTGAGTAAAACATGTTTGTTAATGAATTGTTGTCGTGTGAGTCTAAATGTTTAACGCAATTGATATTTTTTGTAATCATTTGATTTAATTGAACAAATTATCATCACCAATAATGGTGAATATTCCGTTTGTTATTAAATTGTAAATTAGAAAAACTAATGTGAAATCTTGATTTTTCTCATTTCTACTTATTCAATATAGCTCGTATTATCGCCGCAAATTGATAAGTTAATAAGAGTGAGATACCAGATGACACAAGCAATTTTAACTACGGTTGTGACGCCATTAATGGATCAGAAAACCTACTCGGTTAGCTTCAAAGGATTGATTAAGCATTTTTCTGATGTATTGTTTGGAAAGCCTCAAATGACGAATTCTGTTAGCAATGATGCTTCAGTATTGTCAGAGCATTTACGTAAAGACTTAGGTTTATATTAAGCTATAAGCTAGTAAATATTTATATTGAATGATAAAGCCAGCCTAGTGCTGGCTTTTTTGTATTATTAATTTGCCTACGCACTTATTTATATGAATATTGACGTGATTTATGGATAAAGCGTTAGGCATAAAAATGGCGCGATACTATAAAAAATATCACGCCACTTTATTCTAAATTGTGTTATTTATCCGTCGATTTATTTTTTACGGCAATACTCAGCAATTAGGTACATAGACTGGCCATTCGCTTTACCAGAAATTAAACGTGGATCAGCATCGAGGCTAATGCCACGAACGACTGTGCCTTGCTTAATGATGGTTGAAGAACCTTTTACTGGTAAGTCTTTAGTTACTGTGACGTCATCACCTTTTTGTAAGATCACACCGTTAATATCGCGGGCTTTCTCTTCGTTTTCGTCCATACCGATTTCAGCCCAGTTTTTGGTTTCATCTTCCATGTACATCATATCGAGAAGTTCATTTGCCCAAGCCTCACCTTGACGTGATAGGTGAGTTAACTGGCGCCATGCAAGCACTTGAACTTGAGGTACTTGACTCCACATGCTGTCGTTCAGACAACGCCAGTGGTTTACATCCATGCTTTCTGGTGATTCAACTTGCATACGGCATGTCTCACAAAGAATGACAGCATGATCGACAGTAGCAAATGTATGAGGTGCAACAACAAAAGGAGCTAATGAAGACGTGGAAGAGCATAATTCACATTTTGATTCGCTACGAGCAAGTAGAGTGGTTTCAGTTGACATCGATATACACCTAAAATTTATCTGGGTTATTTTCAAAGCGACATTATCCATATATCACTGTACTACTTCAAGATGAATTCCAAATAGTCGAATCGACCTGATTATCTATATTTTATTTATGGCTTAGAGTTTAAACAATTTAGAAAGAGATTGCTTTTCTTGCTCGGAAAGAATTGGGACATTATCGGCTTGCTGCTTCTTGACTAAAGACTTTAATAAGTCGACAGCTTGTTGCTGATAATTAACCTCGAGTTGGATAAATTGCTCAACCAGCTCTTCTAAGTTTGTATTGCTAACTTGTTCCATTGTCTTTCCTGCCGGTTTTTTTAGTTAATACGAGTACTGGTAAACTATAACTAATTGAATATATTACTTATATCAGCTTGAGTGGACGTAATGTTTTTATTGTGTAAAATTAGGTCAAATTAATTGAAAGATGTGAAGTAGGGAAGAAAATGACCAAGTTGGTATTTGGACTTATTTTAGTCGCGATAGGTGTTGGTATTGGCATTAAATATCAAGATCAAATTATGGATTTTCTGGATATTAGACAAATGGAAGATGTACAAGATGGCTATGAAGATGCCAAAGATAGCCTGCAATCTGGAATGAATTCTTTGTCTGACACTGTGAGTCAGTTAGGGCAATAACCTCAATAAAATTAGAATACTTTAAAGGCTTCAATTATTTGAAGCCTTTTTTACATTTGGAGATAACATTTTTGATGCTGATTAATGGGAGAGTTTCGTCGGTGTGTACCCATAATCTATAATGATCTTTTGCCCTTCAGGAGAGACAATAAAGGCTAAAAAAGATTCGATGGGTTTATCTTGACGATCTTTCTTTTGCACCACTAGAAATGGACGGCTTAATTTATATTCTCCGCTGGAGATATTGGCTGATGTCGGCTTGATATTATTGAAGCTAATGGCTTTGATCGAGTTATCCAATGAACCCATAGAGATAAACCCAATCGCTTGAGGATTGTGATTAATGAGCGCCTTCATCATGCCATTGCTATTTACGACCAAAATTTTTGGACTGGTATTGGATACGAGATGGCCATTAATAATTTTGGTTAAGCCAAGTAAGCTTTCAAAACTATATCGCGATCCGGAAGATACCTCACGAGTGACAACGGCAATACCTTTATCCTCACCACCTACTTGCTTCCAATTTGTGATTTTTCCTTGATAAATTTGGGTGAGTTGTTCGGTTGTTAAATTACTGACAGGGTTTTTAATGTTGGCTGCAATGGCTATTCCATCGTGAGCAATGGTTGTCATGGTTAAATCTTTACTGAGTTCTGCTTCGGTTAGATAACGGGAACTCATGCCCAGATCTGCGACACCTTTGGTTGCTAAAATAATACCAGCGGTTGAGTCTACGCCTTGCACTGCAATATATGAACCTGGGTGAGTTTTATTATAGGTTTCTGCCAAGACATCCATAACTCGAGTGACAGAAGTAGAACCTGATACAACGATATCTTTTGCATATGCAGTCGAAATACAGATCAAGGAAGAAAGGAAACTCGTGAGCATCACACGTAACATGTATATCTCCAAAAATTGAATGAATATTGATTTATTGGGTATTATATGTTGGTTATGTGACATTTTCGTGAATAAAAATGTTAGCGTTAAATAACGAAACTCTAAACAGTAACTTTGGTAGAGACCTAAAGAAGAGGTTTATTTTCATCTATACTTATATTAAATGTAAGTCTGTATTTTAAGGCGATATTGATATGCCATCAGAAATAGAACTGCAGAGAATAAAGCGTAGGGCTGAAAAGCTTTGTCATATTCGTAATGAGAATTTGCCGTTAACGCAAGGGAAGTCGAGTTTCGATATTCAAGGTGAACAATTTATTTTTTATAAAGCCATGTTTTCGGTTGATTCGATGCGGTGTCAGCACGAATTCGAAGTGGCTAAATTACAGTATGATATGACGGGGAAACAATGGCATTTATTAGTGCGCACTGAAGCACATAAAGAGGATAAGTGGCAGGCTCACCTATTTCATCCCGTACATTGTGATGTATTACATTTACTGGCAGTGATTGAAAAAGACGCCGATGAATGTATTTGGAGTTAGGGATTATTGTCGTCTTATGTACTATGTATTGAAGCATAAAAAACACCCCAGATTAATCTGAGGTGTTTGAAATGGTACTGATTGATTAATGTTACTCAGGCCAGTTTGAGTTTTGACCTGATATTATTCTGTTAGCGCGTTATCAGTATTTTCTTGTATATCTTGAGCGTTATCTTCAGCCAAAGGTGCAAAGATTTGCGTTGGCTTAGCGGTGATGCTACGAGTATCGGTACTGACATTGATTAAAATAACGTCAATAATATCACCTAGTTTGAATTCAACCTGTTTGTCGATTTCTATTGTACCTAGTTCGCGAGAGCCAATAATGCGTTCCTTATTATCAATGATTTGAGAGCAAGGAATAAACACCGCAGCCCCATTTTCAAGTAAACGAGCACGCATACCGGCGCGATTGACATCGAATATCTCCGCTTGAAACGTAGTCTCATTTTTAGGTTCATTGATTAAAGTACGCGCATATAACCAATCCCCAACATTGCGCTCTGCCATGCCATGATAACGACGACACAATGACATTTCGTCACCAATGGTTTCATCGGGTACTTGCACTGGTGCTTTATCTAAGATCAACGCTTTAAGCATACGATGATTGATCATATCGCCATATTTACGGATTGGAGATGTCCAAGTGGCGTAAATATCTAATCCCATCGCATAATGTTCAGCTGGAAGGTGATTAATGACACTGTAGGCCTGACATTTACGAATGCGATTATCTAAATAAGAAGTATCTTGTTTTCCGAGCCAGCGACGCAGAGCACTAAAACCTTCTAGAGTCGCAATGGATTCAGCGCTAAAACCTAGCTCACCTTTAGGGTCAACCAGTTCAATCACATCTTTTAACTTGTCTTCTTTAAAACCGGCATGAGTATTGAAGATACCTGACTGGAACTTTTGTTTAAGTGCGGTTCCTGCACAGATATTAGCGGTGATCATGGCTTCTTCAACCAACTTATTGGCGGTACGGCGTAAATCCGCATGAATCGCGATCACATCATTATCTTCACTTAGCTCAAAGCGGTAATCCGGGCGATCTGGAAATACGACTGCATTGTTTAAGCGCCACGTAGCACGAGCTTTGGCGAATTCATGCAATGCTGAAATCACGGGGGCTATGCTTTCTTGTGGTTGCCAATCTTTGTTTGAGTCTTCCAACCAATCAGAGACTTTATCGTAAGACAGGCGAGCGTGTGATTTTATTGTGGCGGCAAAGAAATGAATATCATCACCAATGACACCATCTTTAGATACGGTGACCGAGCAACATAGCGCAGGTCGAAGTTCATCTTGTTTTAGTGAGCAAAGATCATCTGCTAAATCGCGTGGCAGCATTGGAATATTACGACCAGGTAAATAGATAGTGAAACCACGTTTACGAGCGACTTTATCCATATCTGAATCTGGAGTGATGTAAGCGGTTGGATCGGCGATGGCAATTGTGAGTTTAAAATCACCTTCTGCTGTGGTTTCAGCATAAAGCGCATCATCCATATCTTTAGTGGATTCACCATCGATGGTCACAAATGGTGTGGCCGTCATATCAACGCGTTCTAGTGCTTCATCATCGATTAATTGCCATTCTTCGCCTTCTTCTAAGCCAGCAGGTTCGCAGTTTGGCAAATCATTTTGTGCCAGTGTTACCCACCAAGGCGCAATCTTGTCATCGGCATCCGTAATTTTATCGGAGATTTCGGCTAGGAATTGGTCATTAGTATTATCGGCCATAAGAGGGTGTTCAATTAAATGTGCAACAACCCAATCACCTTCATTGAGGGATTCGGGGTTTACACCCTTACGAGCTTTAGCTTTAAGCGATAATTTACGCAGTTGCGGATGATCGGGCACCACATTCAAGCGGCCTTTAAATTTTTTCACTCGCGCAATAAAGCGAGTCAGAGAAGGCTCAATCAGTTCATCCGGTTCTGCGCTTTCTTTGTCATTTTCACTGCGAATGATCGCAATAACCTTGTCGCCATGAATACACTTTTTCATAAATGCAGGTGGAATAAAGTAACTTTTCTTACTATCCACTTCTAAGAAGCCAAAGCTTTTATCGGTTGCTTTTACGGTACCTTCTTTCTTTGGCAGCGTTTCTTTCATTTGTTGTTTGAGTTGAGCGAGGAGCGGATTGTCTGAGAACATGGGCTTCTTTCTAAATTTAGTGAGTCGAATTCTATGAGGCACACTATAATGATTGCACCATGGGATTACCACTTTATTACCTTGCCTTTTTAGTTTGTTTTTGCACCTCTCACATTGTTTGCATAAAGAGGGGAGTTCTGACGATTTAATCAGCTGTAAAATGGTGATTTAGTGTTGCTTTTACGATTCTGGCTTCCAAATCAACAAAAATGTGATGAAATTCAATTTTTCCTAGCTTTTTTTGTGTTTATCAGGCAGAATTCGCCTCCCTTAATGATGTCCCGAAACAGCTTAAGGCGTTTTCTACCTAATCCATGATTTTTATGGAACACGAAGTTAGGGTAGGTATTAGAGGTAGTTGAGCTTAATGGGACCGAAATTTTCCTTAAATAAGTAGGAACCCCATGCAAGAATCTGAAATCAAATTTATCGATCTAGACCTTAATGAAAATCTTCTTTCTGCTCTAAATTCGATGGGCTTTGAAACCCCAACCCCAATCCAAGCCGCTTCTATTCCTTTCCTTCTTGAAGGTAAAGATGCATTAGGTAAAGCGCAAACAGGTACTGGTAAAACGGCAGCGTTTTCTCTACCTGTTCTGAATAAAATTAATCTTAACCAACACAAACCACAAGCTATTGTAATGGCACCGACTCGCGAACTTGCAATCCAAGTCGCGGCAGAAATCAAAGTCCTTGGCCAAAATATTAAAGGCTTAAAGGTTATTGAAATCTACGGTGGCGCATCGATTGTTGACCAAATGCGTGGCCTGAAAAATGGTTCTCACATTGTTGTTGGTACTCCAGGTCGTGTAAAAGATTTAATTAATCGTCGCTCTCTTCAATTAGACGAAGTAAAAACTTTCGTTCTTGATGAAGCCGATGAAATGCTAAAAATGGGCTTTGTTGATGACGTAACTTGGATCATGGAACAAGCACCAGAATCTGCACAGCGTGTACTTTTCTCTGCGACTATGCCTCCAATGGTAAAAACGATTGTTGATCGTTTCCTACGTAATCCTGCCCGTGTTGATGTTGCTGGTGAAAACCGCACTGTTGCTAAAGTTGAGCAAAATTACTGGGTAGTAAAAGGCGTAGAGAAAGACGAAGCAATGTCTCGTCTACTTGAAACTGAAGAAACGGATGCGTCAATCGTGTTTGTGCGTACTCGTCAAGATACTGAACGTTTATCAGATTGGTTATCGGCTCGTGGTTTTAAATCAGCTGCATTACACGGCGATATTCCTCAAGCACAACGTGAACGTACTGTTGATAACATCAAACGTGGTGTGATTGATATTTTAGTTGCAACTGACGTTGTTGCTCGTGGTCTTGATGTACCTCGTATTACTCACGTATTTAACTACGATATTCCATTCGATACTGAATCATACATTCACCGTATTGGTCGTACTGGCCGTGCTGGGCGTACTGGTAAAGCAGTATTGTTGGTGCGTACAAACCAAATTCGTATGTTACGTACGATTGAGCGTGTAACTCGATCGAGCATGGAAGAAATTCAACTTCCTAACCGCGATAAAGTAGCAGAAGCACGTCTTGCTAAGTTAGGCGCAGAACTAGAAGCTGAAAAAGGCAATGCATCATTAGCAAGCTTTGCTGAACTGATTGAAAAATTACAAGTTTCTTTAGAGGTTGATGCGGCAACACTTGCGGCTATCTTACTTCAGCGTCAACAAGGTAAGCGTCCTTTGTTCTATCAGGGTCCAGATCCAATGGTTGATGCGATTGAGCGTGAAAATAAGCGTCGTAAAGAGCGTCGTGATAACCCTCGTGATGATCGTGAAGGCGGTCGTGATAGTGGTCGTTCATTCGGTGGCACTAAACAAGATTGGGATACCTACCAATTGCAAGTAGGCCGTGACAGTGGTGTTCAAGTGAAAGATATCGTTGGCGCATTAGCAAACGAACTTGGCTTAACAAAGCACTCAATTGGTGCGATTAAACTGGCTCAAGGTCATACATTTGTTCAGCTTCCAAAAGCAATGACTTCAGACGTTGCTGGTAAGCTTAAAAAATTACGTATTCGCCAGAAAGAAGTAAGTGCCGTTATTTGTGATTTTGATGACTTCCGTGAATCTCGTGGCCCTCGTGGCGGTGCAGGTTCTGGCGCTCCTCGTCGTGATGGCGGTAACTCTCGCGGTGGACGTGGTGGTGAAGGTCATCGTGGTCGTCGTGAAGGTGGAGCTCCTGCTGGTGGTCGTGATGGCGAACGTCGTTTTGACCGCAATCGTAGTAGTGCTGCGAAAGGCAAACCTGCTGCGCCTCGTACTAACCGCGACGCATAAATCAAATCTACGATGCTCAATTAAATTGAGTGTAAGCTAGAACAATAAACCGAGAAAGCAATTTTGCTATCTCGGTTTTTTTTATGTCCAGTTATTGGATATTTAAGTTTTATAATGGAAGAGACTTTCAGCAAATATTTTATCGTGCAAATTAAATAAAGGCTTGTTGTAGATCAAGTGAATTCAGACTCTTTTCGCCCTCATTGCAAAGAAAAGTTGAAAAAATAAAAAAATGTTGAATAATGGTGGCTCACTTATAAATTGAAAGTAAGTTGTTTTTACCACTTACTGTTTTACTAATCGCATATAAGAGAAAACTCATGTCAAATCAATATGTACTCGTTATCAATTCTGGAAGCTCTTCACTTAAGTTTGCTGTTATCAACTCTGAATCAGGTGAGGCAGTGTTAACAGGTTTAGGTGAATGTTTTGGCCTAGAAGATTCTCGTATGAACTGGAAGTACCAAGGTGAAAAACAAGAAGTGTCTATTGTGGGTGAAGAGAATCACCATCAGCTAGCGATCAGTAAGCTGGTAGATATTGTGGCAGAATATAATCTGACAGATGCCATTATTGCTGTGGGACACCGTATTGTTCATGGTGGCGAGAAGTTTACCAAAACGGTTAAAATTAATGAGCAAGTGCTTAATGATATTGAAGCCGTAAAAGAGCTAGCACCATTACATGCGCCTGCCAATGTTATCGGCATAAAAGCAGCATTAAAAGCTTTTCCTGCATTACCCCAGTTTGCTGTATTTGATACTGCCTTTCATCAAACTATGCCAGCTAAAGCCTATATGGGTGCAATTGACAAAACACTTTATGATGAGTACTCAATTCGTCGTTATGGATTCCATGGTACTAGTCACTATTTCGTAAGCCGTGAAGCTGCGAAAATGATTCATAAGCCAGTTGAAGAATGCAGTTTTATCTCTGTTCACCTCGGTAATGGTGCCTCGGTCTGTGCAATTAAAAATGGCAAAAGCGTTGATACCAGCATGGGATTTACTCCACTGTCTGGACTTATGATGGGAACACGTTGTGGCGATCTTGACCCAGGCATTATTGAGTTTTTGATCAACAAAGGTTGGTCTCCAGAAAAAGTGTTCAATACTTTAAATAAAAAGTCAGGTTTTCTTGGTGTGTCGGGTTTAACCAGTGATGCGCGTGGAATTTTAGAAGCAATGGAAGAAGGGCATGAAGGGGCGACGTTAGCATTTCAAGTCTTTACATATCGCGTTGCTAAATATATTGGCTCTTATATGGTGGCATTAGATAAACTTGATGGCATTATTTTTACTGGCGGTATTGGTGAAAATGCATTACCCATTCGCCGTGAAATTTTGAAATATTTAAATATCTTCGGCTACAAAGAAAATGAACAAGCGGATGCAGATGCTCGTTTTGGTGGAGAAGGCATCATCACAACAGAAGACTCTCCTGTCGCGATGGTTATTCCAACGAATGAAGAATTTGTTATTGCTCAAGAATCAGTAGCATTAATGGTCTAAATAATAGAAAAAAGGAAAGTCATTGCTGAGTTTTTCGGTAATGGCTTTTTTAGTTTTCCTCCTTCTTCATATCCTTATCTGAAGAAGAGGCATCCTGCTCACTATCCATCTCTGATAATTCCGAATTGTTAGTGGAGAAACTTTCTTCTCCCAACTCATCTGTTTTTACATCTTCTGCTTTTTCTTTAGCATTGTGGTCGGCCAATGGTAGATCACCTTGCTGTAGTTTGGCTTTCTTCAATGTACGATGCAGTAATTGAGTATAAATTGGTTGTCCATTTAATAACTGAGCTGTAATGGTCGCGCCTAAAGTGGTGATAATCAGCGGTAGAATTAGATGGTAATTATTGGTCATTTCAATTACGAGCAAAATACCAGTAATAGGCGCTCTTACGGTTGCGGCAAATAATGCACCCATGCCAGCAATCGCAAACATACCCGGTTCAATGGGCAAGCTTGGATCAATGTAGAGTGCAAATTGACCAAAAAAGGTGCCAAATAAAGTACCGAGAGCAAGCATTGGAGCAAAAATGCCACCCGGTGCACCTGAACCAAAACAAATTAACGTAGTTGCAACTCGGGCTATAAATAAAATCATCAATATACTGGTGCTATAATCACCGTTGGTTGCTCCAGGAATTATAGCAATACCACCGCCTGTTAATTCAGGCAAATAGAGTAGAAGAAGGCCAAAAACCCCTCCAATTACGGTTCCAGTTATCAAATATCGCTTACGTTCGTTACGGTGGATCAAGACAAACATATCTTGCGACCAAGTAACGAGTCGGTTGAATGTCACACCAAAAATGCCAAAAATTAAGCCCAAAACCAAAAATAGCCATAAAGTATGCAGTTCTGGTGCATTGTACTGAGGCATGGTAATGACGGCATCTTGACCCTTTAAGGTTCGAAATACGATGGTCGACATAACAGAGGAAATAATGACGGCTTTTATCGACAAAAGGTTATAGCGAAAATGAGGCCGCATTTCTTCAACAACAAACATGATACCAGCAAGTGGAGCATTAAATGCAGCGGCTAAACCCCCCGCAGCACCACAAGCTAATAAAGAATGGCGGCCTTCTTGGTTTTTAAGTCGGAATATATCAGAAACCATTCGGCCAATATTGCCACCCATTTGTACCGTTGGCCCTTCTCGGCCAAGTACCATCCCAGAGCCTAATGCACCCAAGCCACCAAAGAATTTCACAGGTAGAACTCGCCACCAGCGAACAGGACGAATGTCATCCATCGCGCCTTCAATCTCAGGAATGCCTGAACCTGCGGCTTCTGGAGCAAATCGATGAACGAGATAGTAGCCAATAAAAGCGAGCACAGCGCTGACGAGAATTGCAGACACCCAAAGTGGTAATAATGAGCCAAGTTCTTGTTTTAACCAATCGGTTCGTGTTTCTGACACCCATGTTACGGCGATTTCAAAAAAAGTACCCGCGAGACCAGCGAATAAACCAACGACTACGGAAAGGCATAAAATCGAAATAGGGGTTTTATCCCTTGTCAAAATCACACCTACAAATTTTTTAGATTTGTATCGAGATAAAGACAGTTTGAACGATTTTGGTGTGGCCATTAGGGTATATGCTTCCTATAATTTGAAGAATTAAGCATGAAACTTATTTAGACGATAATTATAAAATGTTGCTGGAGAATTACATCCAATTGTTACGAAAAGTAAGTTTACTTATAAAGCCGTCAAATAGCACAGCTTTTATACAAAAATTATATTGCTAATGTGGCTTGTAATTTATCATTTCTATACCATACTTTTATTAGTAGAAAGCATACTTACATGGAGGGAATAGCTTCTACAGTGGAAAGCGATATTGATTGTGCTACAGACATATCGTTAGTGAAAAGCGTTAGAGATTTTAACGTTATGTGAAACATGAGAAATAAAGAGTACAGTGTGAAAAATATCGTTACATATAATGAAATCCTCGACTTATGGTCAACAGGATATCTTACCTGCTTGACTCGCATACTCACGATTGAGTCTCGAGGGGAAAGCGCACTGCAAATGGTGCGCTTTTTACTATTTGTCATAAAGTAATGCTGCCATAAAGTAATTCTGTAATAAGTTAACGCTGCGATAAAGTAATAGTGCTTTATTAAATAATTCCTTGGAGTCCGTATTTTAAAGTATATATACTGCGGGCTTAGTTAAGGAGTATGTATGTCAAAGCGTGTTGCCACTAATATCATTACTGGATTTTTAGGCTCGGGGAAAACCACAACAATCTTACATTTATTAATGAATAAGCCTAAAAATGAAAACTGGGCGGTTTTGGTTAATGAATTTGGTGAGATAGGCATTGATGGGGCTCTGATGACCGAGCAAGGAGCCATGATTAAAGAAATTCCTGGTGGTTGTATGTGCTGTACTGCCGGTGTTCCTATGTCTGTAGGCATCAATGCGCTCTTAAGAACAAAGCCAGATCGCTTACTGATTGAACCTACGGGGCTTGGGCACCCTAAAGAAGTGACGTCTAAATTACTTTCAGACCAATTCTCCCCTTATGTAAATTTGAAAGCGACCATTGCTTTAGTTGATCCTCGGCATATATCGAATGAAAAATACAGCAGCAATCAAAACTTCAATGACCAATTAGATTCGGCTCAAATTATCGTTGCCAATAAAGCCGATCAATCATCAGAACAAGATCTTGATAACTTGATCCATTGGTTTGAACGTTTCAGAAATAAGCATGAAGATAAAGCCAAACAATTCCAATTAATTACCACATCACAAGGGTCAATAGATTTAACTCTATTAGACCAAGAGAGAGCGCCAGAACCTGAATTAGCTTCTGACCATTCAAGTCATTCTCACAGCCACTTAGATCCTCAATTTGGTTTACAACCTGGGCAAGAATATGTTCGTAAAGAGAATAAAGGCGAAGGCTATTTTAGTTGTGGCTGGCTGTTTGGAGCAGAATACACCTTCAATTTTGATCTGCTTTTCTCAATGCTTTCATCACTCACCGCAGAGCGAATTAAAGCTGTCATGAATACCGATCAAGGTTGTTATGCATTTAATGTCTCTAATGGCATTGTATCTGTAAATAAAATGACACTTGAAGGCTACGAGTCTCGTATTGAAGTTATCGACGATGAGTTACTACCATGGCAACAACTGGAAGATGTGTTGCTGTCATTAATTATTAATACCCGCAATGGCAATGATGAATGAAAAAAACGCTATTCAATAGTGAACAATTGATAGGCTCACTACAAACCGAATATCAAACCCTGCAAGCAATGATTCGTATTTATTGTCGGGCTCAACATGCCATTAATATGGGTGATAAAAGTAATATAGGTTTATGCGTAGAGTGTCAGAATTTATTAGCTTATGCTGAAATGCGTTTAGATCGCTGCCCTTATGGCGAAACAAAACCGACCTGCAACAAATGTCCAATACATTGCTATAAACCAGAACCAAAAACACAAATGCGCAATGTGATGATTTATGCAGGCCCACGTATGTTAGTACCACACCCCATTCTAGCTATTCGTCATTTAATCAAAGAACGTAAAAAAGCGGCAGGAAAACCCGCCGCTAATCAATCAAATCGAGCCAAAAGAATGGCAAACAGCGCTAGTTCTTAGAGTTATCGCTCCCAGAACTAGCGTTTATTGCGTAGATAACGCTTACGGCGCTCTTCCTTCTTTTTAATCTGTGCTTCTTTTTTACGCTCAGCTTCAATTTCTACTTCGATTAATTCTTGAGTAATCATTTCTGGCAGTTCTAAGGTGACTTTCCCTAAAGTACCACTGCGTAGTTCATGTAATAGAATTTCAGATGCTTTATGTAAATCGATGCGACCACCTGCACGTAAAGCACCACGTTTACGACCAATCTCTTCCATCCACTCAACATCGCTTTGTGGTAATTCTTCAATGTTGTAACGCGCTTGTAGTAGCAGTGGATAATGTGCGGCTAAATATTCTACGGTATAAAATGCTACTTCATCGTATTCCATAGCCGTGTCTTTTACCGCGCCCGTTGCTGCTAAGCGAAAACCAGAGTGTGGATTTTCAACTTTCGGCCATAAGATCCCAGGAGTATCCGATAGTACAATGCCGTTTTGTAGATTAATGCGTTGCTGACGACGAGTCACTGCGGGTTGGTTCCCTGTTTGCGCGATCATACGACCAGCTAAGGTATTGATAATCGTTGATTTACCTACATTCGGTATCCCCATGATCATCGTGCGAATATCTTTACCAATATCACTGCGGTGAGGCGCAAGCTTACGGCATAATTCCATGATTTTGAAAACCTCTTGCGGATTTTCAGTGGTAATAGCCATGGCTTTCACACCTTGCTCTTTTTCGAAGTGATCAATCCATAATTGGGTTAATTCTGGATCTGCGAGATCACGTTTGTTCAGTACCTTAATACAAGGTTTATCACCGCGTAGGTGTGAAATTAATGGGTTTTCACTAGAAAAAGGAATTCGAGCATCCAATACTTCAATAATGACATCAATTTTCGGAATAACTTCTTCGATTTCTTTACGAGCTTTGTGCATATGGCCCGGAAACCATTGAATTGAGTTGTTAATTGTCGACATTGAATCGCCTTTAATTGAGTACGAGTGTTATGGGTGCGTAATCGAGGGATATTAACACTTTATAGCAGATGCGGAAATGCATAAACTCGTTAATCATCTTCATTGATATCTGTGATCTTAATCACAGTTACTCATACTTATCTAATACTTAATCGTCATGTACAATCAACCTATATATTATTAGCTAATTCAACATATGAGCTGATTTATGTCTGCAAATATTTCCTTTTACAACACTAATGCTACTCAATTGACAAAACTATATGATTCTCTGGAATTTGAGAATGTTCATAAGTCATGGTGTTTATATTGGCCTAATACTTATTCAAAGGTGCTCGATATAGGAGCCGGTTCCGGCCGTGATGCACAATGGTTCCTTCAGAAAGGTTGCTCAGTCGTTGCCGTCGAGCCAGCAAAAGAGCTTCGTCGGCTAGGCTCTTTAAGTACCCCTCCTCAAATTCATTGGTTAGATGATTCCTTGCCAACTTTGCTAGAAGTCAGAAAGTTATCTTGTGAATACGATCTTATTTTGATTTCTGCTGTATGGATGCATTTAAATGCTATGCAGCGAGAAGAGTCGATTGCTGTGTTATCAAGCCTACTTTCTGAAAGTGGAAAGTTGGTGATTACATTGCGTCATGGAAGCTTTGATGATGACCGCGATGCTTTCTGCGTTTCAATTGATGAATTAAAACAATTAGGTCAAGTTGTAGGGTTGACTGTATGTCATATAGTGGATGATTCGGACTCTTTGAATCGGGCTGAAATATTTTGGCAAACCGTAGTGTTGGAAAAGATTAATAATCATTTAGCTAGAGAGTAAATAAT
Organism: Vibrio hibernica; assembly: GCF_015223435.1. GTDB lineage: Bacteria > Pseudomonadota > Gammaproteobacteria > Enterobacterales > Vibrionaceae > Vibrio > Vibrio hibernica. The sequence continues at coordinate 4,164 of NZ_VHKO01000038.1, read as the reverse complement.
GTCATTAGAATATTATTTAGATCGTTTTCAAAATTTGAAAGTGAATAGTGCAGCTGGTAAGAAGAGCCCACATAAAGTGTGTATGTTATTGGCTGTAATGGATTTAATTCAAGCGGGTTATATTAATTCAAATCAGATTCAGCTTAATCAAGTGCTTAAAGATCGGTTTACTCATCATTTTGATAATCTGGCTCAGGGTAAAGATAAAAACACACCAGAGAACCCATTCTTCCATTTAAGAAGCGAAGGCTTTTGGCATCTTTATTATAAAGATGGCTATGATAAATCATTAGTTATCCGCTACTCAGCTAAGGCGATAACGTATGCCTATATAGATGAAGATCTTTTTAGTTATATGAAAAGCCATATCGTTTCTAATGAACTTAAAGATGCATTGGTCTCGAACCTTTCAGATTTAGCTTCGCTGTATCATCAGTGGATGGTAGATATTGGTAAATCTGAAAAAACAGCGCAAAACTATCTTGGAGCAATAAGAGGTGCGATTTCAAACTGGTTGATGGATGCTGGTGAAATAGATGTACCATTAACCGATATTAATTCATATAGACAATTTGTGGGCTATGAAGAAAAGGCTAGAAAATTAGAGGAGTTTCAAATTCGCGATTCGAAAGGTAAGGGAATGTATAGCGCAGCCTTGTCCCATTATCATACTTTTTTAGCGGATTTATCCCAAATTGACGTTAATGCTGATATCAAGCAAGTTATGACAGATAAAACGCTATCTGAAACGGAAAAAACCATCTTAGTTAATACAAGGGTTGGGCAAGGGCATTTTAGAACCAAATTGATTCAGATGTGGGGTGGATGTGCGGTTACGGGCTATCGCAATACGCAGTTGTTATTGGCATCTCATATTAAACCGTGGCGGAAGTCTAACAATGAAGAAAGGCTTGATAGGTTTAATGGTCTATTGTTGTTGGCAAATTTAGACAAGGCTTTTGATCTTGGTTTTATTTCCTTTGATGATAACGGTAAGGTACTTATATCTAGTTGCCTTGAAACACCAAATGTTATCGGGCTAAGAGAAGATATGTCTTTTAAGATTATGAATGATCATAAGCGTTATCTAGGATTTCACCGTGAAGAACTATTTAAAGGACTGTGATTTTTAGGTGCTAAATGTAAAATTGTTCATATTCTATGCACTTAGATTAGTATTATTATAAAAGAGCTTTTTTTTTCGATAAGTTATGGCATTATGGTCGGGCTTTCAAAGAGAACCTATCTCATATTAAGCGTGCGTCGTATAATGGCTATTACCTCAGCCTTCCAAGCTGATGATGCGGGTTCGATTCCCGCCGCACGCTCCAAATCTTATCGTTACAAAATCCAATTTAACTCTTTGAAAAATAACACTCTTTATTGAGTGGTTTTGTGTATCTGGTGTTCTTCGATTGTCTAACAATCCTTACCTAAAATAGCTCGGTGGCCAAACGGTGGCCATTTGGTGTCCATAGCTGTTTTTTAATGAGAAATTATAAATGAGCTGAAATCATCAGCCCAATATTAGAAAAACTAATTTACTTTTCTTGTTCTAGTAGATCTCCTACCGAAATATTTAAGTAACTGCAAAGCGTATCGATCACTTCTAAATCTACTCGTGTGGCTGTCTCATTATATAGTCGAGTAATTGTTCCGCGATTGACTCCTGTATCTCTAGATACATCTGAAATTTTCAGTTTTTTTTCACCTAGAATTTTTGATAGGTGGCACTTAATCATGTTCCTCTCCAGATAAAAATGTTCTTCTATAGGTCAAAAATGGTTGTAATAGATAATTTTAATGCTATATTTAATCTGCAGGAGGTAATTACGACCTTTTGCGGGTTAAATTAATTATCAGGAGATTGTAAATGAGCATGACGTATCTGACAACAAAAGAACTATCTGAACGTATTAAATATGATACGAGAACAATTAGAGAGCAATTGAAAGATGCCGTTTTATTTGAAGGGGTTCATTATGTGCGCCCATTTGGAGGGAGAAAAATATTGTTCTTATGGGAGCGAATTGAAGAGGAGATTTTAAATGGAATGACGATTGATTCGTTAATTACTGGGTTATAAGGATGGTTCGTTATGGGCGTGATTAATGTAAGAAACAATAAATTAGTACTTCAATTTCGTTATCTTGGTAATAGATGCCGTGAACAGACTCAATTACCTGATACCCCTGCAAATCAAAAACGATTACAGAATTTGCTAAAACGTATTGAAGCTGAAATTATTATCGGTACTTTCAAATATTCATCATATTTTCCGAAAAGTAATAACGCGATAAAATTTAGTGCGCTCGATGAACAAAAACAAACAGCTAAAGAGTATTTTGACAGTCCAGATTCACCGATGTTTGAACAGTTTGCTGAAACGTGGTTAGCCGAAAAACAAGTGGAATGGCGGATTGGCCATTATACGGATGTTGAAGGAGCGCTAAACAACCATATTTTGCCTAAATTTGGTAAAAAGAAGATCAGCGTCATCACTAAACAAGATATTCTCTCTTTTCGAACTGCTCTCGCCAAAGTTCAAGGACGAAAAGGAAAGGTACTATCCCCATCACGGATTAATCATATTATGACACCGTTAAGAATGATCCTTAATGAAGCCGCCGATCGATATGAGTTTACTTCGCCTTGGCGAAATATTAAAGCCTTAAAAGTTCCTCGTACTGAAGTTGATCCATTTAATTTTCAAGAAGTAGAACAGGTCATTAAAGCTGCGCCAGAAGAATTTAAAAATTATTACATTGTCCGGTTTTTTACTGGCTTACGTAGTAGTGAAATAGATGGATTAACTTGGAAACAGGTTGATTTAGAGGCTAAGCGCTTAACGGTGTCGCAAAGTCTTGTTAGGGGCGTTGTTGGATCACTAAAAACAGATAGCTCTTTTCGAACCATTGATTTACCAACCCGCGTAGTGGACGCACTAAAAAAGCAAAAACAAAATCGTGTATCAAAACAACCTTTTGTATTTACCAATCAAAAAGGTCTTCCTTTGAACTATCAAGTTGTATCACGATCAGTTTGGTATCCAATGCTTGAACGAGCGGGTTTAAAACCCCGTAACCCATACCAAACCAGGCATACTTATGCGACGTTATTATTAGCGGCAGGTGAGTCTCCAGAATGGATTGCTAATCAAATGGGACATACAACGACAACTATGTTATTTCGAGTATATTCCCGCTACGTGCCAAACTTGATGAGACGTGATGGGACAGCCTTTGAAGCACTACTGCAAGCGGAGGAATTATGATGAATTATTCTCCGTTAGCTATTCATTGTACCAGCTTGTGTTTTGATATCATTCAAAGTCAATCTTTTGATAAATTAACACTTGAAGATATTGAGCAGTTTAAGCATGAGATTTATTGGTTACTAAAAGAAAGAGCCTGCATGTGGCCACAGCAATACCACCGTGAACATGAATTTCTAGAATCTGTAGCACTTAGTGTTGTTGGCGTGCTTTTAAAATGTAAAATTCATCGCTCTGTAAGAAGTACAAACTGGATCTTGTGCACGATGGAAAAGAATATAGATCGAACTATTCATTACCTTCAAAATCAGTAACGACTATAAATGATAAGAGAACCACATAAAGTGGCTCTCTTACTGTACTAAATTCTATAGGAATGCTGAGGGAGAAGGGGATAAACTCATTTTTGCCGAAGTCAGCCGAATAGCTCGTTCTACCCTGCAAGTATTAGAAGTGCTTGAAGTTTGCATGGATAAAGGTATTTGCGTTTATATTGGCAAACAAAATATGCAGCTTGATGGGTCCATGCAATCAAAAATCACTGCGACCGTTCTTGGGTTTGCAGCAGAAATCGAACTGTAAAAATCCCCTAAAATAGGTGCATTTCCATTTAGAGTTCTCGTGTTTAAACTAACTTAAACGGAGAGCGATTATGAAAAAATCACGCTATACATCAGCTTCCATGCTTTGCCTTTTAACACCTGCTTACAACTGGTCTTGGATAAACTCTCGGATTCGTTTATGAACCTTAACTGGATTGTACGAGTCGCGATAAAAGCTAAAATGACGCTGAGCCTTTACACTCACGCTATACCACTGTACTTAGTGTGGCGTCAGCTAGCGACCAGCCTGCAATAAAATTAAGATATCTTATTCAGACTGCCAGTAAA
>NZ_VHKO01000037.1 GCF_015223435.1 Vibrio hibernica | reverse complement strand
ATTGGGACTCAACCGATGGCAGCACTATTCCGAACGCAGCTTGCCGCGCTGCGTTCATTGAATCAAATTGGATTCCGTTTGTGCAAAAACCGGAGTTTTCCATCTTAGTTTCTAATTACAACAACCAAGCAGCCGTCGAAGCCGCGATTCCTGATGGTCATCTATGCTCTGCAGGTGACAAAGCAAAGCATGGGATTGATCTCCCTTCTGCTGACTGGCAAAAAAAAAAGTTGATTTAAGTAATAACGGTAAAGTAACGCTTCAATATCGTGCTAATACGCCTCATAACCCAAGCTTTTGGAAAGTGTATCTAAGTAAGCCAGGTTACGACTCAGCCACTACGCCGCTTGCATGGAATGATTTAGACCTTATCGCCGACTTTGGCAACTTGCAAACGGTCACTTTAGGAGGCGTAAAGTATTACCAAATGGAAGTCACATTACCAACAGATCGCGTAGACAATGCGGTGATTTATACTCGTTGGCAGCGCCAAGATCCTGCTGGTGAAGGCTTCTACAACTGTAGTGATATCACTTTTAGCGAAAATACGAATGGTGGTGCTAATAACCCTCTAGATAAGTGGATTAGTTCTGGTAGTTATCTATCCTCATCTATTGATGCCAATATTGGAGATACCGTCTGGTTCCGCGTATTTGATAATAACGGTAATGAAACCGTTTTCGAAAAACTCCCAATCACAAATGCTGATGAACACGTGTGGGGACAAGATCTTGCCAGTCTGATAAATCAAAAATATCCTCAAATAATTAAAGTTGGCTTAAAAAATAATGCTAGCGAAACTATTGAGTATCAAACCAATGATTTATATAGCAACTTAGTTTACTTACTTGAGCCTGAGCACACTCAAAACCTTGAGATAAAAACAGGCAATAACGCACCAGTAATTGATGCTCCGACACAATTAACTATCGAATCAGGTAAAAGCCTCATTTTCTCGGTATCTGCAACGGATCTAGATAACGATCCATTACTTTTTAGTGTCGATAAAGGAACCATCCTTAGCCAAAGTGAAAACAGTATCGTGGTTAACTACCAAGCTCCGGAAACAGCAACCGATAGCAGCGATGTAATTACGGTTTCCGTAGGCGATCCAACCTCAACCAGTAAGGCGACAATAAACATAACTATTACCGCACAACAAGGTAATGGTGGAGAGACTGGGACAGAAACAACCTGGGATGTGAACACCACATATAACACTGGAGATACCGTACTATTTGAAGGCGTCACTTATACCGCTAAGTGGTGGACTAAAGGAGACTCACCAAAAACATCGTCAACTTGGGAAGCTCAGCAGATAAAAGATGAAGCCGAATGGTTAGCAAGCTTAGTTTATGAATCTGGTGATATCGCGTCATACCAAGGAGTATCCTATCAAGCTCAGTGGTGGACCAAAGGTGAACAACCGGATCAAGGCGGCGCTTGGGTACAAAAATAATTGAACATTAAATGTACCCAATAAAACTTATTGCAGTGAAAATAAGGTTATCCCTCAGTTTTATAAACACCAAATCTGAGGGATTTTCATGTTGAAAGACAACTAAATTTATTCATCGAGGGCGATGAGGTTGTGATTTTTTCAACAAAGATGCGAATAAATACACAATAGCGATTATAAAATCGGCAAACGAATAATTTTTTAAGTTTTACTGTTGACCTTCCCTACGAAAAACCGTTTAATACCCCCCGTCGCCCGGATAGCTCAGTCGGTAGAGCAGAGGATTGAAAATCCTCGTGTCGGTGGTTCGATTCCGCCTCCGGGCACCACTATTTTATAGTTGGTGTCCATGAGAAATAGACATCAATGTATTGTTAAAGAAGAAAATTTTGTGCCGACTTAGCTCAGTAGGTAGAGCAACTGACTTGTAATCAGTAGGTCACCAGTTCGACTCCGGTAGTCGGCACCATTCTTCTAGTTTGTTTTATTTAAAATAAACAAAACGAATAATTCCCCTTTAGTTCAGTTGGTAGAACGGCGGACTGTTAATCCGTATGTCGCAAGTTCAAGTCTTGCAAGGGGAGCCACTTTTAGAATGCTTGATTTAATTCAAACACTCAAAAAGCCGACTTAGCTCAGTAGGTAGAGCAACTGACTTGTAATCAGTAGGTCACCAGTTCGATTCCGGTAGTCGGCACCATTTTTCTTATTCTTAATAATGAGAAAAATTAAAAATAGATAATTCCCCTTTAGTTCAGTTGGTAGAACGGCGGACTGTTAATCCGTATGTCGCAAGTTCAAGTCTTGCAAGGGGAGCCACTTTCGAGAAAGCCTCATCATTTGATGAGGCTTTTTTGTTTCCGCTTATCTCGTTAATCCACCAATACAGACATACTTCGTCTCTAGGTACTCTTCCAAACCTTCTTTAGCACCTTCTCGGCCATTACCGGATTGCTTTACACCACCAAATGGCGCTACTTCCGTCGAAATGATTCCCTCATTTACACCGACCATACCGTATTCCAAATTATGTGCGACTCGCCAGATTCGATTCATATCTTGGCTATAAAAATAAGCGGCCAACCCATAAATCGTATCATTCGCCATTTCGATCATCTCAGCTTCATGGCTAAAACGAATAATAGGTAAAACCGGACCAAAAATTTCACCTTGAACTAAAGGGCGATCATGTTCAACATCGACCAATACTGTCGGCGCGATAAATTGGCCCTCTAACAAGACCTCACTATTGATTTGCCTTGCCCCTCGCCCTTTGGCCTCAGTGATAAGATCAGACACTCTCTGCTTCGCTTGCTTTGAAATTAGCGGTCCAATATCCGTCCCTTCATCCAAACCATTACCAACCGTTAACTTATCGACCGCTTTGACTAGCTTTTCAACAAAGGCATCATAAATACCGTCTTGCACATAAAATCGATTCGAACACACGCAAGTTTGCCCGGCATTCCTAAATTTACTGGCGATAGCACCTTGTACCGCGCTATCAAGATCAGCATCATCAAAAACAATAAATGGCGCATTACCTCCAAGTTCCATTGATGTTCGCTTTATAGTCGAGGCGCATTGCATCAGTAATTTACGCCCAACTAAAGTCGAACCAGTAAATGAGAACTTCCTGACTGAAGAGTGATAAGTGAATGCCTCACCAATCTCATGGGAATCGCCCACCACCATGCGTAATACATTCTTCGGGATACCAGCCTGATAAGCTAACTCAGTGACAGCAATCGCCGTTAATGGCGTTGATTCAGAAGGCTTACAAATAAAGCTACAACCGGCGGCTAATGCTGGGGCTGCTTTACGAGTGATCATGGCTAGAGGAAAGTTCCACGGCGTAATGGCAGCCGCTACACCAATTGCTTGTTTGACCGTAAGGAGGGTTTTATCATTTGATGCAGAAGGAATCGTTGAACCATATGCCCGCTTCCCTTCTTCCGCGAACCACTCAATAAAAGATGCGCCATAACGAACTTCGCCTAGCGATTCCTTCAATGGCTTACCACCTTCTAAGGTAATAATACGTGCGAGGTCATCTTCATTATCGATAATGAGTTGGTGCCATTTCTTTAATAATTTACTACGCTCATCTGCTGGGCGTTTCTGCCACTCTATCTGACCAGCTTCAAGTTCAAGGATTTGATCTTCTACTTGAGCTTGAGTCGTCGTTTTTACTGTGGTTAACAAGCTGTCATCAAATGGATTAAACACCGAAAGGCCTTTACCTTCAGTAATCGCCGATGCCAGAAGTGTCTTATTTTTTAATTGATTCATACTGTTCCTTACTTCTAAAAAAAATAGTCGTTTATTAAAGCTTCGGATAAGAGTGTCACAAACTCAAGCGCTTAGATAGAAAAAAGCCCCAGCCACGATGACTAGAGCTAATTTTACAACAAGAAGATAGTCTTCATCACTTCAATCAAGCGAGTAAATACTAAGTCAATCAATTGAAACTAATAGGACCCTACCATCTTTCTTGATTGTCGTTTCCACTTTGATTTCAGAGCGTTTAACGTCAAGCACATCAATATTTACTCTTTTCCAACCATATTGATAAAGGTATGGCTTAATATAATGAGAGCTTAAGTTAGATAGGGTTTTAAAAGCTCCAGATTGTGTTTTCTCAAACATATAGTGACTCATTTTCGCCTTATCAACACTCACCACGACCTTATCAAATAATTGCGGCTGTTGAAGATAGTTGTGAGTATCATTTCGCTCTAGTATCTCAGCCATAACATTTCTTGTATTAGCATAAGTATAATTATAATCGTGGGTTTGATATGCAAATGGGATAAACAGCGCTAAAAGCGTTAATAAACGCCACCATTTATTGGGAATAAGCAGTAGCAACATTGCCATACCAATTGGGAATGTTACTCCAGAGCGTAATGGTACTTTCACCCCTAACGGTACCACGCTGGCATATAATGAAATTACTACAAGAATGATAATTATAGTGTATTTGAAGTGCTTCACTAGCACCCACAATGCCGTCAAAATTATCGGCACATACAGCCAAAGGCTGAGCTGGCCTATATAGTTAAAAAGACGATCAAAATTAGCCGCACTTTTAGCAATATTATCAACTAATGACGACAAACTATTGATAGGGTTTTGCTGCCTCCAACTAACAAAATGGATGAAGGTTGCATGATCAGTAAACATCGATGTGTATAAATAGACCAAGCTATTTGCTACCGCATAACCAAGGACATACCCAAGTATCCAAAAACATAGAAACTTAAATATCTCGACATAGCTGGCTTGTTTTAAAGTCGAAAGGTAAAGCAGCGGCATCAAAAAATAAAAGGCTGGATAAGTGGCAAATAACAAAATACCCGCCACGATTAACATAGCTGAAGCATTTAGCTTATCTTTACAACAAGCAAAAAGTGCCAACATAAAGCAACCTGGAACTAGGGTCATTGGCCATTTAAGCAACATGGTAAAGGTTGGGATATTCACAATTAATAAAGCAACCGCTATCGCCAGCCAATATTCTTTTTTGATCCCCATAACGACTTTATAAGCAAAGATAAAAATACAAATATTAGCAAGGCTTGCTGCAATAACCGCAGACAAACCATGTAGCGGATAATACAGTGCAAAGTTAATCCAGCGCCCTTCGGTAGTAAATTTATTACCGTAGCCATCCATATAAGGTAACGCATCATGAGCGACATTAGCAGACATCGCCAGGTGTAGATTCAGCGCAGTGACAACTGCAAATACAGCCAGTACAAGCCATTGAATCACTAATAATGGATCAATACGTCCATCATCATTATATAAGCCTTGAATCAATCTATTCATTGAAACTCCATCTGTGAACACTTTTTTGTAACCCAGATAATTAATTCCCATCGAGACGCATACCGCCAATGCCTGAGCAACATAAACATGCACGTTGCCGTAATGCACTAGCAAATATAATGCGCCCGTTGAGCACGCTAACGAGGTTAAATTCACCACACAAAAAGGAAGAAATTGCCCACCTTTTTTACCGCTGTTAAAAACAAAGGTCCGATTAAGCGCATAACTGACCAGCATTCCAACAAAATACGACAAGACCGAAGAGAGTAAATAGCGCTCAGAAACCTGATAAATAGCCATAAAAGCTAAATATGCAGTAACCGTATTCAATACTCCAACCAAGGCAAAGCGAATTTTTTGTTGGAAATCTGCATACACCAGATTAGTCAGTAATTGAGCGGGTTTCTTCAGCATTTATGCTTCTTCTTTCTTTAATGATATACAAAGGACGATTTTTCGATTCTTTATAAATACGCGCCACATACTCACCAACAATACCAATAGAAATCAGCTGTACACCGCCCATAAATAAAATAGCGACAAACAATGACGTCCAACCAGACACCCAATGATCAGTCATAATTCGAACATAGACAAAATACAGCAGCATTAGCATTGAAATACCAGAACAAACAAAACCCATCATGATAGACAGTTTCAATGGCTTAACAGAAAAAGATAAGATTCCATCTAAGCCAAACTTAATCATTTTGGTTAACGGGTACTTGGATTCTCCTGCAAAACGCGCAGAACGCTCATAAGTAATTGCGGTTTGATTAAAACCGATCCAACTAACCATACCTCGAATAAAACGAGATTTTTCAGGCATAGCGATTAAGTGATCCACTACTTGACGATCCATCAAACGAAAGTCACCAGTATCCAGTGGAATTTGGACTTCAGATAAATAGCTTAATAAGCGATAGAAGCTTTTTGCCGTGACACGTTTAAACCAAGATTCACCTTCTCGGTTAGCCCTAGTGCCATAAACGACATCAAAACCTTCTTCCCACTTCACAATCATGTCAGAAATAACTTTAGGAGGATCTTGCAGATCTGCATCAATCAAAACAACAGCATCACCAGTGCTCACATCCAATCCAGCACTTACCGCTTGCTGATGACCAAAATTACGTGAGAATGAAATCGTTCGAATATTTTCATGCTGCTTGCTATAAGCTAAAAGCTTTGATTCTGTATCATCCGAACTACCATCATTAACAAAGATAAGCTCAAATTTATAATTAGAAATACTATTTGTTACAGAAAGCAACTCCTCAACAGTAAAATCAATAACCTCACTTTCATTAAAACAAGGGATCACAACAGATACTGTTTTCATATATTCTCCTTACTTTTATCCACGTTAGGCTAGCTCGGCAGCGCTATAAACTACGTTTGCGCATTCATACTTATTGAAGTTAGCAGGTCTATGTGAGGAAACTGACAGGTAAAAGCATAAAATTAGTTAACAACGTATTAACAACGCTAATTCACGGTTAATTTAATCAAAAGCCCTCTAGAACCTAAAAATATCGATGATGAATGTATTCTCAAAAACTAAATGTTAAGAAGAAATACTTATATGACAATTTTGGTTACAAATATAATTTGCACTAAAATATGGAATGAGGGAACAGAATGTTGAGTTGTACCAGAAAAAACAGAACAATCCACACCAAAAGCACCGAAGATAATTTTATCAATGCTCTTGAGTTATAGACTTTTTATCCAGTGATCAGGTTAAGTAGTCTTTTGTGAGTTTTAGGAAAGATTAAAAATAGGACCAATAAATCATAGATATAAAAAAGCCCCGACACTGTCGAGGCTTTTTTAACAATTTGGTAGCGGTAGGCGGACTTGAACCGCCACGCCCGAAGGCAACGGATTTTGAATCCGTCGTGTATACCAATTTCACCATACCGCCATTTTTTACTCTATAGCACGTTAGATTGCTGCTAAGGAGTGGGAAGAATTATACTTATGCGAATACATCGTGCAAGTGTTTAATCTTGAAATTGATTTGATCGCTGATATTTTCATCATAAATAACGACTTTACAGACTTTAGTGCTTTTCAGTTGTCTCGCAAGTAGCTATCCTGCTGATAAATTAAATCATAATAGAGTGCTATGACTTCCCTACCCAATCAGAAATCCGCAGGATTCTTTCGCCGCCTTGGCGCTTTGCTTTACGACACTTTAATTATTATTGCGATTGAAATGATAGCTGTTGGTATTATTATCGCGATTATGGAAGCTTTGGTTTACCTTGGCATTATAGATTATGGTCACTATATCGATGCTAGTGATCTACTTTCCCATCACCCTATTTGGCGTTGGGTTTTCCACGCTTATATTGTGTTAGTTTGGTTTGGTTTCTTTAGTTTCTTTTGGCAAAGAGGACAGACACTTGGTATGCGTGCATGGAAGATAACGGTTATGAACAAAGATGGTAGTACTATCAGCTTTAAACAGTCTTTGATTCGTTTTTGTACGTCATTTCTAGGCTTGGGGAACTTGCTCTCAATTGTGCTACCGAGCAAAAAATCACTGCAAGATATCTGCGCTCAATGTCAGGTAGTGTATTCATCTCAAATTCGTTAAATACCTTCTGAAAAATTAACTCACAGTTAGAGTGATATAAAAAAGGATGCCAAATTGAGGTATCCTTTTTATTGCTTCTAATGCTGCTACAACTTACGCCGCATCAACATAACCGCGACGATTAAGAAGAGAACGCTTGGTGTTAGCGCTCCAATAACTGGAGGGATCCCGTATACCAAACTCATAGGACCAAATACTTCACTGGATATATAGAAAGTAAAACCAGCAACAATACCAGATAGCGTTCTAGCCCCCATAGTCACTGAACGCAACGGGCCAAAGACAAACGATAATGCAAGTAACATCATCACCGCAATGGAAAGAGGTTGAAATACTTTACGCCAAAATGCAAGGTCATAGCGCGATGCATCTTGCTTAGAATCTTTTAAGTATTTAACGTAACTGTACAAGCCGCTTAAAGGTAGCTCTTCAGGTTTAACCGTTACTACCGCTAATTTATCGGGTGTTAATGTCGTCTCCCACTCATAGGTAGGAAGTGTACTTTTAGACAATTGCACATCATTTTCCATACTGGTTATTTGAACGTTTTTCATCACCCAACGATGACCTTGTTCATAATTCACAGTATCGGACACTAGAATGTTTTTGAGATTTTTATTTTGATCAAATTGCCAAATGCTTACGCCACGCAACTCATTCTCGCCATTTACTTGTGCTATATAAATGAAGTTATCACCATCTTTAGCCCACACCCCATCTCTGACAGAGGTAATGCTACCACCAGCAATCGAAAGTGCGCGAGAGTCACGAGCTAATTTTTGTGCTTGTGGTGAACCCCACTGACCTAAAATCATAATCATAATCATCAAAGGCACAGCTGTTTTTAGCACTGAAAGACCAATATCTAATTTCGAAAACCCTGAAGCTTGCATAACCACAAGTTCGGAGCTTGCTGCTAGCATTCCCAAACCAATCAAAGATCCTAACAATGCAGCCATAGGAAAGAACACTTCGATATCACGCGGAATACTGAGCAGAACAAAGTACAGTGCTTCCATTAAATCGTAAGTACCTTTACCCACTTTACGCAGTTGTTCTACATATTTAATAATGGCCGACAAGCCAACTAAGGTCGCTAAACACAAAGAAGAGGTCGCGATAATGGTTCTGCCGATATACCAATCGAGAATTTTAAACACGCTTAACTTCCCTTATTCTTTTTGATTCTGTCTCTAATCTTGCGAACAAAAACACTATCTAAACTATTAAGAATTATACCTACAAGCAGCAGTCCAGCATTAATTGCCCACATTCCTAACCATGGTGGCACAGAGCCATCTTCAATCGCTGACTTCATTGCACTGATCGATAAGAAATACGCTAAATATAATAAAACGGCAGGCCCTAGCTTTGCAAAGCGACCTTGGCGTGGATTGACCGATGATAACGGCACAACTACTAAAGTTAATAATGGGATACATACGATCAAAGTGATCCGCCATTGCAACTCGGCTTTCGCTTCTAAATCTTGATTATGAAGCAGATCAGGCAGTGGAAGAGCTTCCCATTTTCGCTTTTTAATTTTAGCTTCACGCTGACCAATTAGACCTGAATATTCATCATAACTGGTATTCATATAATCCAACGAACCAGGAATACCTTCGTAGCGAACGCCATCTTTAAGTGTCAACATTTGCCTTCCATCGGCAAACTCTTCGGCAACACCAGAGTTAGCAAACATGACACTTGGGCGAGTAGAATCTTTGGTTACAGCTTGTGCAACAAAAACATTGGTGAGCTTTTTATCTTTGATATCATCAACAAATACAACAGCCTCACCATTCGGCGCTCGCTGAAATTGACCTTTTTTCAATAAATCAATGCTGCTGCTGGTAGACAGCTGCTCCATCAGTTGAGTAACTTTTTCTTGGCTCCAAGGTGATAACCACAAAGAGTTGACCAAGCCAATTGCCCCTGTAATTAATGCGAGATACAACGCTGCATGGATAAGAAATTTATTTCCTATTCCTGTAGCATTCATCACGGTAATCTCACTTTCAGCATAAAGACGGCCGAAGGTCAAAAGTATCCCGACATAAATACTCAAAGGCAGCATTAACAGGCCCATTGTGGGCATATTTAAAGCAACAACTTGTAAAATCATGCTGGCAGGAATATCGCCATCAGAGGCTTCAGCAAGCACACTTATGAATTTTTGACTGAAAAATACGAGAAAAAGCACAAAGAAAACGGCTAGCTGGCTTTTGAGTGTCTCGCGGATCAAATATCTAACAATAATCACGCAGTATCACCTATACAAAACTTGTTTTTTTGACGGAATCACTATAGTTTTCCGATGAGTCTATTATTTTTGATCATTTTTAACTATATTATTTGTTAATAATCTTACTTTTATTGAAAAGTAAGATTCTCTATTTTTTTAAGCCAAAGATGGTTTGCTTCATTTTAGAACACTTTTATCAAAAAAAAGTATCTAAAACAGCATTATCCATCATTTGGCTCTATTTGTCTTTAGGATGTAGGAGTACGCATGGAGTTCAGTGTAAAAAGTGGCAGCCCAGAAAAACAACGCAGCGCATGTATCGTTGTCGGTGTTTTTGAGCCACGTCGCCTTTCTCCTGTCGCAGAACAACTTGATAAAATCAGCGACGGCTATATTAGTTCATTATTACGCCGAGGTGACCTCGAAGGTAAACCTGGTCAAATGCTATTGTTGCATCAAGTACCCGGTATTTTATCTGAGCGTGTTCTACTTGTTGGTTGTGGTAAAGAGCGCGAACTTGGTGAACGTCAATACAAAGATATCATCCAAAGAACCATTGGCACCTTGAATGATACCGGCTCAATGGAAGCGGTATGCTTCTTAACTGAGCTACATGTCAAAGGCCGTGATACCTATTGGAAAGTTCGCCAAGCGGTTGAATCAACAAAGGATAGTTTATATACCTTTGATCAGTTCAAGAGTAATAAACCAGAAACTCGCCGACCTTTACGTAAGCTAGTCTTTAATGTGCCAACTCGCCGTGAATTAAACCTTGGCGAAAAAGCAATTTCTCACGGTTTAGCGATTGCATCCGGTGTTAAATCATCAAAAGATCTTGGCAATATGCCGCCTAACGTTGCCAATCCAGCGTATTTAGCGTCCCAAGCTCGTCGCCTTGCCGATGACTTTGAAACCATCACCACTAAAATTATTGGTGAAGAGGAAATGGACAAGCTTGGAATGCACTCTTACCTTGCCGTTGGCCGTGGTTCTCGTAACGAGTCCATGATGTCAATCATGAGCTACAAAGGCAATCCTGATTCTGAAGCTAAACCTATCGTTTTAATTGGTAAAGGTTTAACGTTTGATTCAGGTGGTATTTCATTAAAACCAGGCGAAGCGATGGATGAAATGAAATACGACATGTGTGGCGCCGCTTCTGTTTTTGGCACGATGAAAGCATTGGCAAAGCTAAACCTACCAATAAATGTAGTTGGTGTGTTAGCGGGTTGTGAGAATATGCCTGGAAGTAATGCGTATCGTCCTGGCGATATTCTAACTACCATGTCAGGTCAAACGGTGGAAGTCCTTAATACTGATGCAGAAGGCCGCTTAGTCTTATGTGATGCATTAACTTATGTTGAGCGTTTTGACCCTGATTGCGTAGTCGATGTTGCCACATTAACGGGCGCATGCGTGATCGCACTTGGACACCATATTAGTGGCTTAGTGGCTAACCATAATCCACTGGCGCATGAGTTGATTAATGCATCAGAACAAGCAGGCGATCGCGCATGGCGTATGCCGATGGCAGATGAGTATCAAGAACAATTAAATAGCCCATTTGCCGATATGGCTAATATTGGTGGTCGCCCTGGTGGCACAATTACTGCAGGTTGTTTTTTATCTCGTTTTACTAAAAAGTATAACTGGGCGCATCTTGATATTGCTGGTACCGCATGGAAATCAGGCGCACAAAAAGGCTCAACAGGTCGTCCGGTTTCTTTATTGGTTCAATTCTTACTAAACAAAGCCTCTACTGGCCAAGTTTTATTAGAAGAATAATATATACCCAAAGTAATTGAAGCCGTAAGATAAAACCTATATATCAAAAGGGCCGTTGTGCCCTTTTTTGTATTTTATCTTTGCCGAATTTTTATTTTTGATTAATGAGCTTTGATCTATGAGTATCGCCACCTTTTATCTAATTCCACCAGACTCACCCCAAACGTCAGAAATCGGCCATATTGATTATGTGATTTTTTTGGCACGCCATTTTGCCCAGCAAGGTGCGAAAGTTTACATTAATGCGCAAGATAAAACGCAAGCGGAAACGGTGGATGAATACTTTTGGAAACAACAAACTGAAAATTATCAAGCACATAACTTAGTCGGTGAAGGGCCTAACTTTGGTACTCTGATTGAGATTGGTTACCCAAATAGCAAGTTCAATCGCAACCGACAATTAGTCATCAATCTGAGTAATGATGCGACAACTTTTGCTCAGAGCTTTACACAAGTGGTAGACTTCGTGCCTTGCGAAGAAAAAGCAAAGCAACACGCCCGAGAAAGATATAAAATCTATCGGCAAGCTGGCTTTGAAATGCAAACCATTAATATCAATAACGAATAAGAATTTATAGCGAAACCAACAACCTTTATATAAAAGCCGCCTCTTTATGTTGTTTTCGCTATAACGTTTTACGTTGACATTACCCTTATTTTTCACGCTCACAGTATCGATAAAAGAAGATTATGGAAAAGACATATAACCCAACATCAATTGAACAAGCGCTATATCAGCGTTGGGAAGAAGCTGGTTACTTTAAGCCTCACGGTGACACATCAAAAGAAGCTTATAGCATTGTGATCCCACCACCGAACGTCACTGGTAGTCTACACATGGGTCATGCTTTCCAAGATACCATTATGGATACCTTGATCCGTTGTGAGCGTATGAAAGGCAAAAATACTCTTTGGCAAGTCGGTACCGACCACGCCGGTATCGCGACCCAAATGGTGGTTGAACGTAAAATTTCCGCCGAAGAAAATAAAACCAAACACGATTATGGCCGTGAAGCTTTCATCGACAAAATTTGGGAGTGGAAAGCAGAATCAGGTGGCAACATTACTCGTCAACTCCGTCGCCTTGGCGCATCGGTTGATTGGGATCGCGAACGCTTCACCATGGATGACGGCTTATCAAATGCCACCAAAGAAGTATTTGTTCGCTTATATCAAGACGACCTTATTTACCGTGGCAAACGCTTAGTAAACTGGGATCCAAAATTGCACACCGCGATTTCTGATCTTGAAGTTGAGAACAAAGACAAAAAAGGCTTCATGTGGCACTTCCGCTACCCATTAGCGAATGGCGTAAAAACGGCTGATGGTAAAGATTACATTGTGGTTGCGACGACTCGCCCAGAAACCGTGCTTGGTGATACTGGCGTAGCGGTAAACCCAGAAGATCCTCGTTACCAAGATTTGATTGGCAAAGAGATCTTGCTGCCACTCGTTAATCGTTTAATTCCTATTGTGGCTGATGAACACGCCGATATGGAAAAAGGCACTGGTTGCGTAAAAATCACACCAGCTCATGACTTTAACGATTACGAAGTCGGTAAACGTCATCAACTGCCTATGATCAACATCCTAACGCTTAATGCTGATATCCGTGATAGCGCAGAAGTATTCACCACTACCGGTGAAGCATCTGATGCTTATAACACCGAAATTCCGGCACAATTCCAAGGTATGGAGCGTTTTGCCGCACGTAAAGCCGTAGTCGCTGAACTGGATGCGTTAGGCTTATTAGAAGAAGTAAAAGATCATGATTTAACCGTGCCTTACGGAGATCGTGGTGGCGTAGTTATCGAACCAATGCTAACTGACCAATGGTACGTCCGTACTGCTCCTTTAGCTGCGCCTGCGGTAAAAGCCGTTGAAGATGGTGAAATCCAATTCGTACCAAAACAATATGAAAACATGTACTTTGCGTGGATGCGTGATGTGCAAGATTGGTGTATTTCACGTCAACTTTGGTGGGGGCATCGCATTCCAGCTTGGTATGACAATGATGGCAATGTTTATGTTGGTCGTGACGAAGAAGAAGTTCGTGCGCAAAACAACTTAGCGCCAGTTGTGGTATTGCGCCAAGATGATGACGTGCTTGATACGTGGTTTTCATCGGCATTATGGAGCTTTGGCACCATGGGCTGGCCTGAGAAAACACAAGATCTTTCTACTTTCCACCCAACTGATGTCTTAGTGTCTGGTTTTGACATTATCTTCTTCTGGGTTGCCCGTATGATCATGATGACCATGCACTTTGTAAAAGATGAAAATGGCAAACCACAAGTTCCTTTCAAAACGGTTTACATGACGGGACTTATCCGTGATGAAAACGGCGATAAAATGTCGAAATCAAAAGGCAACGTACTTGATCCAATCGATATGATTGACGGTATTGGCCTTGAAGAATTGGTTGAAAAACGTTGTGGCAACATGATGCAGCCAAAACTGGCGGCTAAAATTGAAAAAGCCACTCGTAAGACATTTGAGAGTGGTATTGAACCATACGGCACCGATGCATTGCGCTTTACGCTTGCAGCCATGGCTTCGACAGGTCGTGACATCAACTGGGATATGAAACGCTTAGAGGGTTATCGTAACTTCTGTAACAAGTTATGGAATGCCAGCCGTTATGTATTGATGAATACCGAAGATCAAGATTGCGGATTTACCGAAGGAAGCAAGATATCTTATTCTCTTGCCGATCGTTGGATTGAATCTCAGTTCGAACTCGCAGCAAAAGACTTCAATGCGCATATCGACAATTTCCGTTTAGATATGGCGGCTAACACGCTTTATGAGTTCATCTGGAACCAATTCTGTGACTGGTATTTAGAGCTAACTAAACCAATCCTATGGAAAGGCACTGAAGATCAACAACGCGCGACTCGCCGCACTTTGATCACTGTTCTTGAGAAAACGCTGCGTCTTGCACATCCTGTTATACCATTCATTACCGAATCAATCTGGCAAAGTGTAAAACCGCTTGTTTATAATAAAACAGAGCTTGAAGGCGTTGAAGGTGACACCATTATGACCCAGGCATTGCCTCAGTTTAATGCGAATAACCTAGATGAAACTGCGGTTGCGGATATCGAGTGGGTGAAACAATTTATCACTTGTATTCGTAACCTACGCGCTGAATACGATATCGCGCCAAGTGCGCCTTTATCTGTCATGCTAAAAGCTGGTGCAGCGGACACCGCTCGCTTGCAAGCCAACATGAACGTACTGACTTCTCTGGCTAAATTAGAAGAGATTAAAATACTTTCTGCAGATGAAACTCAAGTTGATGGCAAAGACATTCCAGCTTGTGCGACATCACAAGTGGGCAAATCTACGCTAATGATCCCAATGGCGGGTCTTATCGACAAAGATGCTGAGTTGGCTCGTTTAGATAAAGAGTCGGTTCGAATTCAAGGCGAGATCAAACGTATTGAAGGTAAGCTAAATAATCAAGGTTTCGTTGCAAAAGCGCCAGAAGCTGTCGTAATAGCAGAGCGCGGTAAACTTGAAGGTTACCAAGAAACCTTGGTGAAACTAGAAGAACAAAAAGCAACTATTGCTGCATTGTAATAGCTTACTTATTGATAAAGTCGTATTTATCGTTCCTCGATAAACCGCAAAAATAAACAAGGTCAGCCATTAGGTTGACCTTTTTATTTTTAACTCCCCCCTTTAGGAAAAAGAGGTAAGCTTTATCCAGTTAGTTTTTAAAAGCTAAAGCCTATCAATAAAATAGACAACCCCATTTGATAATAGTTATCATTTAGATTATATTGTTTTCATCAGCTTAGAAATGACTCGGAGAAAGCTCATGAAAAAAACACTCACCTTTGCAGTTTTACATTTCAGCGTTGCGTTTACTTTAGCCTACTTGCTTACAGGCGATATTATTTTGGGCAGCTTAATCGCAATGACTGAACCTATGGTAAACACCGTAGCTTTCTATTTTCATGACAAAGTATGGCAACGAAATAAACTATTAAAAATTGCATTACAGGCACCTTCAAAGAAAACGATGAGCTTCGCTGTATTACACTTTAGTGTTGCATTTTTAGTTACTTACTTATTAACTGGCGATGCTTTTCTTGGCGGGTTAATGGCAATTATCGAACCAAGCGTTAATACTGTTGTCTTTTATTTCCATGAGCGCTTCTGGCAACGTAAACAAAATATCCAGTTTACTTTGTTGTGCCATCATCACGATTTAAAGCAACATAGCCAAGAATTATCAGAAACGCCGTTAGAAAAGAGTACATTATCGGCTTAAATTTGCCCTGACTCTCTCCAATCAATAGTCTGCTAGCTCAATGAGTCATATCATTGAGCTTTTTTATACCAACGACTTGTTCTATAAAGTTGAGCATGCTATTAAATATCTCCCATTTTATTAATATAACTCTCAATATGCATTCCGTTTTCCATATCCGTACGATTCAACCCCAAGACAATAGTGCTATTGCCCAAGTGATTCGAGATGTCTCCGCCGAGCATGGTCTAACAACAGACAAAGGTTATAGCGTGGCCGACCCCGCTTTAGATACTTTATGTGAAGTATACGCTGCGGCTCAATCTCAATATTGGGTATTAGTTGATATTAACGATAATGTTGTTGGCGGCGCAGGGATCGCTCCCTTAGCTGGAAAACCTGAGGTATGTGAATTACAAAAAATGTACATATTGCCACAAGCACGTAAGCAAGGCTTTGCTCGGAAGTTAATCGAAATATGTTTTAAAGAAGCGAGAGTGCTGGGATTTGAGCAATGCTATTTAGAATCGACCGCCGAGCTTAAAGCGGCATTGACCTTATATGAGAAATTGGGCTTTGAACATTTAGAAAGTGCATGGGGAAATACAGGGCATGGTGATTGTGAAGTGGTGATGGTTAAAGCTTTGTAAAGGTCAAATGGGCACGATACTCAGACGTGCCTCAATTCCCGAAACTCTGTTTTTTAATCTTTGCCATTCAAAGTGGATAATGACTGACGCACTGCTTTTCCGATAACGCAATGTCGAATGGGAAATGATACCCATCTAAATGGACAAAAAGCTGAGTGGTTCCTGATAGCACAGACCGACCATCTTTTGATAACAATGCTTGCTTTGGCGCATCTATCTGGAAAATAGCGGTGACATGATCGCTGCGAATGTCTAAGGGCACGGTATATGTCATACCGTTGTATTTAATATCTGCCGAAACTAAACCTGGTTTAAGCGTATGATAATACACATCAACTTTTAACTCACAGCCTCCTCCATGATGCCAGATCTGCTCGGTCGTAACATGTTGTAAGCGTACACTACGAATCAAACGTAAAAACGGTGCTTGCTTAATACCTATTGCTTGGTCGGTTAGCTCGACTTGCTGATGATCCAAATAGCAAATCACATCTTGCTCATCAATCAACCAATCCTCGTCTTGGTCTAAAAACAGAATTTCAATCCGATTTCTACCAAGGTTAAGATACTCTTTTATGTCTTTTTGGTAACGATATTGGCTACCATCACAATCATAAACGGCAACACCACCAACTCGAATTTCTGCATAATGATTAATGCCTTCAATCACTAAATCAATAGCCGCCAAACCTAACATGGCTTCATCAACCTCAATGTCGTGCATCAAATGCCACTCTTGGGTAGCAATATCAGTTTCAGATAAAGATTGAGGTAAAACAGATTTCAATGCCGATGGAAACTCAATATCTGCTTGTGGAATAGTTAAATCCGTTAGCGGTGAAAGCTGCCAAAGGCCAGTAAGCGGCTGATGCATAATCGTCTCTATACCCTATCATCGTTGATGACTATTTTATTAATACTACACTAAAAATAGTATAAAAAAAGCCAGCAACAAGGCTGGCTAATTGAGTGTTTTGCAAACAATATTATTCGGCGTCGTAGTCGTCATTTTCTTCATCATAGATTGCATCTTCACCTTCGTAAAAAGTGCCCCATCCATCATAAATAATGTCGTATTTTTCAGCTAAATCAACTAACTTTGAAACTTGCTCATCAATCAAAAGTGGGTCTAAAGCCGATTGCATAATCGCATCGCAACATAATACTTTCTGCCCATCTTCGTCTTCGGTTTCTTCCGCTTCTAAAACCTCAAAACCCATTTTAAAGGCTTCAATAACGGCTTCTTGTAACACTTCAAGATCTTCGGCAAACAAGTGATGTTCGATATCGTATAAAGCATCTGGATCACTGCCATCTTCAATCAATGCTGCGATAATGTCGCGGGTTTCTTCTTTTTGAAATTCAATCAGCTCTTCAACTGATAAGTAATCATCTTGCATAGATTGATCATTGTTAGTCATGACAGTGCTCCAATATGGGCTAAATTCAGAAAGCGTATTTTGCCATGAAACACCATTGGAAGGTATGTAAAAATACAATCAAATAAAAATTCACTTTAATAGCATTTTTATGTATAAATACTCTTTGCTTTATTTATTGAATAGGGACGTCATTATGGCTTTCAATCTTCGCAATCGTAATTTTCTTAAACTATTAGACTTCACTCCAAAAGAGATCCAATTTCTGTTGGATCTTTCTGCTGACTTAAAAAAAACCAAATACGCAGGGAGTGAACGAAAAACATTAGTCGGAAAAAATATTGCTTTGATTTTTGAAAAGCCATCGACTCGTACTCGCTGTGCATTTGAAGTGGCCGCTTTTGATCAAGGTGCACAAGTCTCTTACCTAGGGCCATCTGGATCACAAATTGGTCATAAGGAATCAATGAAGGATACCGCACGCGTCTTAGGCCGCATGTATGACGGTATTGAATATCGTGGTTATGGACAGGCCATTGTCGAAGAGTTAGGCCAACATGCTGGTGTTCCGGTTTGGAATGGTCTTACCGATGAATTTCACCCAACTCAAATTCTAGCTGACTTCTTAACGATGCAAGAATTTAGTCGTGGTAAACAACTGCATGAATTATCTTTTGCTTACCTTGGTGATGCCCGCAATAACATGGGTAACTCACTGATGGTCGGTGCGGCAAAAATGGGGATGGATATTCGTCTTGTTGCTCCAAAGGCATTTTGGCCAGAAGAAACACTTGTCGCTCAATGCCAAGCCATCGCCAAACTAACCGGAGCCAATATTACCTTAACCGAAGATGTTGCAAGTGGTGTGAAAGGCTGTGATTTTCTTTATACCGACGTGTGGGTGTCAATGGGTGAAGCGGCGCAAGCATGGGATGAACGCGTCGCATTAATGAAACCCTATCAAATTAATTCTGACGTGATGAAAGCTACCGGCAACCCTTTAGTCAAATTTATGCACTGCCTACCTGCTTTTCATAATGATGAAACTACGGTTGGGAAAGAAGTCGCAGACAAATACGATATGAAAGGCTTAGAAGTCACCGAAGAAGTCTTTGAATCTAGGCACTCGATTGTTTTTGATCAAGCAGAAAACCGTATGCATACGATTAAAGCGATTATGGTGGCGACGTTAGGCAATTAAGTCATTCTTCGATTAGCTCACTTAACGCGGTGTATTTGAGCAGCATCAAGCCATTAGGTATTTGAGTAGCAAACGCTTGCGCTAAAAAAGATAGTGCGTATAATTTTCCCCAACCAATGAGAGGGAAGATAAAATGCCGCAGCAAGGTAAAATTACCGTGTTATGTTACGAGCTCACTAGCTTGTATGGCTTCATTATTCGATCTTTCCACTCATAAAAAACCTCCTTCTATCGGAGGTTTTTTTGTATCTGTATAATCTGTATTTCTGGCTGATATTCGTTAAGGAACCCGCATGGCAAACTCGCTCTATCAAAAACACATCATTTCCATTCCTGAACTTTCTCGTGAGGAAATGGAGTTAATCATTCAAACGGCTGCGAAAATCAAAGCTGAGCCTCAACCAGAATTGATTAAAGGAAAAGTGGTCGCGAGTTGTTTTTTTGAACCATCGACCCGAACGCGTCTCTCTTTTGAAACCGCGATTCAACGTATCGGCGGCAGTGTAATTGGTTTTGATAATGCGGGTAACACTTCACATGCTAACAAGGGTGAAACACTCGCCGATTCGATTCAGATTATTTCATCATATGTTGACGCCTTTGTGATGCGTCATCCACAAGAAGGCGCGGCACGTTTAGCTTCGGAGTTTTCAAATGGCACCCCTATCATCAATGCTGGAGATGGTTCAAACCAACATCCAACGCAAACCTTGCTCGACTTGTACACCATTTATGAAACTCAAGGAACGCTTGATGGAATTAGCATCGCGTTTGTTGGCGACCTTAAATATGGTCGTACCGTACACTCATTGACTCAAGCATTAGCCAAATTTAATAACGTACGGTTTTATTTTATTGCACCAGAAGCGTTAGCTATGCCAGATTATATTTGCGAAGAGTTGGACGATGCTGGCATTACTTACAGCTTACACAGCGAAGTTGAAAGCGTAATGGAAAACTTAGATATTTTATATATGACGCGAGTACAAAAAGAACGCTTTGATGAATCTGAATATGCACACATTAAATCAGCTTTTGTCTTAACTGCTGCATCACTAAAAGAAGCCAAAGATAACTTAAAAGTACTGCATCCACTTCCTCGGGTTGACGAAATTACCGTAGATGTCGATAAGACTCCCCATGCTTATTACTTCCAACAAGCTGAAAATGGTGTGTATGCGCGTACCGCTCTGTTAGCTCTTGTTCTTAATTCAGAATTATAAAAGGAGATCATCATGTCTAAACAAAACCAACTGCAAGTTGAAGCAATTAAAAACGGTACCGTGATTGATCATATTCCAGCCCATGTAGGCGTTAAAGTTCTGCGACTTTTTAATATGCATAATTCGAATGAGCGTGTCACGATTGGTCTAAACCTGCCATCTTCGGCGCTCGGAGCAAAAGATTTATTAAAAGTTGAGAACACATTTATCAGCGAAGAACAAGCACAAAAGCTGGCTTTGTATGCCCCCAAAGCAACCGTTAATCAAATTGAGAACTATGCCGTTGTAAAAAAACTAGAACTGACGCTGCCTAAACAAGTCGTGGATGT
Source organism: Vibrio hibernica (assembly GCF_015223435.1). Lineage (GTDB taxonomy): Bacteria > Pseudomonadota > Gammaproteobacteria > Enterobacterales > Vibrionaceae > Vibrio > Vibrio hibernica. The sequence continues at coordinate 7,279 of NZ_VHKO01000037.1, read as the reverse complement.
ATTTAGTTGCGCCAACAGTAATTGCATCACTCATAACGAACCGGTATCAAGCAGCTTTAGCGTGACAGAAAAAAATGATGTGATTCGTTTGAAATGTAAATATTGTGAAAAAAGCTTCTCACGCGACATCATGACAGAAAGGTAGTTTAATCGTACACACTGATTAGTTATGATGAATGCCTAACTCAATATAAAAATGGATATGATAATGACAAAAGTTCTACATACAGACGCAGCCCCTGCGGCAATTGGCCCTTATGTTCAAGGTGTTGATCTTGGTAATATGGTGATGACTTCAGGTCAGATCCCAGTGAACCCTGTTACAGGTGAAGTATCAAGTGATATAAAAGAGCAAGCACGCCAATCTCTTGATAACGTAAAAGCTGTCGTTGAATCATCAGGTTTAACGGTTTCAGATATTGTAAAGATGACCGTATTCGTTAAAGATTTAAATGATTTTGTTGCGGTTAACGAAGTTTATGGTGCTTTCTTTGATGAGCATAACGTCGCTAATTACCCAGCTCGTTCATGTGTTGAAGTGGCTCGCCTACCAAAAGATGTTGGTATTGAAATTGAAGCCATTGCGGTTCGAAACTAATCGGTAGCACTCACTAAAACATCTTTAATTAGCCAGTGTTCAAGAAAAGAAACAGCAATTTATATAAAATTCTGTTTCTTTTTAAACCAATTCATTAATAGCAACCATTGTCAGAGTAATGTTAGAATAAAATATAAAGTCTCAGCAAACTTGGCAATATTCATGAAATCATCAATAAAATTCTATTGTTATTTGGTAATAGGATTGATAACTATTCTTTTTTCTTTCCATTCTCAAGCAGAAATATTGTTAACTCTGGAATCGAACTCTGGGTATCGTCAAGTATTCAGCCGTGAAGAATTAGAATCCTTACCTCAAGAGAGCTTTACTACCTCAACGCCTTGGACAAAGAATATTCATACTTATCAAGGCCCCAGACTTAGCTTAATCACGGATAACTTCCTTCAACCTTTTAAATCGATTAAAGTTTATGGCATTAATGGTTATGCCTATGATATTAAAGAGAAAGTGTTAAAAAAATACCCTTTTATTTTGGCTATGAAACAAGATGGAAAAAGAATGGCTTTGCGTAACAAAGGTCCTCTTTGGGTATTATTACCTTTTAATCAATATCCTAAAGTAGATTCTAAAGATGAAATGTTGAATAAATTTGTTTGGCAAGTAAATAGGATTAAGGCCCAGCAATGATCCAATTACGTTTATCTAAACAGCATATTATCAATATTATTTTCCTTGCTCTCCTTGCTCTATTTACTGCTAGTTTGTTATGGAGCAGTTATTTACAAAAAGAAAATGAAAATAATATCGATACATTTTATCGTTCTACGAGTTGGTATTCGAATCGTATATTATATCAATCCGAAACCTTTCTATATCAAGCACGCTTATATCAACTTAATGGTGTAGAGCTAGCTGAATTATCTCAAAGCTACGACTTACTTTGGAACCGATTGGATATTTTTTTAGAATCTGATGAAACCGAGATATTAAGGGCTAACCATCCAGACGTAGAGCAAGGTGTTGCTAATTTATTTAATACCATCAAAACAATGGATGAAGATCTCATTCACCCAGAGCAACTACAAAAGGCTGCATTTCAGCAGAAAATACTACAAACAAAAGCTAACTTATTGGTTTTAAATTATGCATTAAGCCAAGTATTAAGTGGAACCATTAGCCAAGGAGTTCGCAGCAATAACGATCTTATGCAGTTTTGGCAACTCATTATGTTTATCATTAGCTTATTACTAGTCACTGCGTTATTAAGGACAACACAACGATCTTCGAATCTAGCAAAGCAGGATCCTCTAACCAAGCTAGGGAATCGTCGAGCTCTAGATCAATACCTACAACAAAAATTAAGTAAAAATCATCCAATTTCTGTGGCGGCAATAGATTTAAAACGCTTTAAACTGATTAATGATGAAATCGGTTATCACGTTGGTGATCGGGTGCTCATTTCATTTGCAGAGAAACTTTCTCAATATAAAGATGCTGTCGCTTTTCGTCTAGGTGGCGATGAGTTTGTTTTAGCCGGCCCCTATTCAGGCGATCTTGAAACGCTTAAAGCATGGGGGCAAAAAATAAAACAACAATTAAGTTTTGATTTCCAATCGCGTGAACGTAGCTTTCCTGTCTCTATACGATTGGGGATTGCCTTTAGTGATACACAAAATCAACTAAACGCAGAGGAATTACTAGCTCAAGCCATACAATCCCTCAACGAAACAAAACAGCCCACGGCGAGTGATTGTGTTTTATATCCAGAAACCATATCACGCTACAATAATAACCTGGTGAGATTACAACAGATTACGCATTGGCTAGAAGATGATAATAGGCTTTCTCCTCTGAACATCAATCTTGAGCCTCTTTATCGTCAACCCGACAATCAACCAGAAGTCATGTTGTTGAATTTAACTTGGAGGCAAGACGAATCCATTTGTTCACTCGATTGGTTGGCAGAACAGCGGCTCTACCTACAAGTGCTGCCTAAAGTTTTAGAGCAAAGCTGCCAACAAACCTCACTGCCCGTTTTACTGAAACTGAAAACCTCACATCAGATAGGACAATTATTACAAACGAAAGTGTACGATTTACAACAACAGCAGAAAGTATTATTTGGCTTACCAAGTCTCGTTGGTGTGACGAGTCATCAAATCAACTTATTACAGCAGCATCAGATAAAGATAGCACTTGAACGAATAAACAGCGGTGAAGAACCAAACTATAAGGCATTAGAACAAATATGTTATTGGGTTCCTAAAGGGCTACCCGATTCTGAGCAGAAAAAAGAGGCTTTGTTTCAGTTAGCGAATGCTTTTAATCAAGTGACTTTATTACCTTTAGCGTTAGCCGAGCTATCAAAATAAAGGCGCTATTTTCATCTTTGATAAAAAGGCGTTACTCGCAAAATGAAATGATCTCATAAAGCGAATTGCGCCTTTATCTCCTATTAAGAAGATCAATTAATATTATCTACTATTTAATGTCCTGCCGGTGGTGCTGCCGGACCTGATTTTATAAAGGGCCCTTTAGCGAACCACACAAATACAATCAAAATTAAGAATAGCCAACCTAACAAGTAAAAATAATCAATGGTTGAATTCATAAATGATTGCGTAGTAATGATATGATCAACTGCGGCAAAGTTAGCTTGAGTCTGCCCTCCCATGTGATTCAAATATTCCACAGAAGCAGGTTCATAATTGCTGACATGTTCCGTCAAAGTTGCATGATGAAAATCAGCACGACGATGCCATATCCAAGTTGTTAACGATGATGCAAAGCTCCCGCCGAGTACACGTAAGAATGTCGTTAAACCTGAGGCTTCCGCAATATCTTGACCATTCATATTTGATAAGAAAATCGTCGTCAATGGCATAAACATAAATGCAATACCAACCCCCATATACAGTTGTACCAAAGCGATGGTTTCAAAATCAACAAAAGTATTAAATTCAGCACGCATAAAGCATGAGGTACCAATAACTACAAAAGATATTGTAGCTAAGACTCGCATATCAGCTTTATGGGCATACTTTCCAATAAATGGTGTTAAGAAGAACGGTAAGATCCCCATAGGAGCGGAGGCAAGACCTGCCCAGATCGAGGTATATCCCATATAAATTTGTAACCACTGCGGTAAAATAATGTTAATAGCAAAGAATGCTGCGTAGCTCAGTACTAACGCTAAAGTCCCAAAGGTATAGTTTCTATCTCTAAATAGATAAAGATTCACGATAGGATGTTTTTCGGTCAACTCCCAAATCACAAATGAGATAAGTGCAATCACAGAGATAATGGTCATTACTACAATTTTAGTCGAGGCAAACCAATCCGCATCATTACCTAAATCAAGCACAATTTGAAGTAAGCCAACCCCAACCACTAGCAAAGCGATTCCCATAAAATCAATTGGCATTTTAGTGATGATATCAGCGCGATCTTTTAGTTGTCGCCATACTGCTGTACAACAAAATATACCGATGGGAATATTAATAAAAAAGATCCAAGGCCATGAATAATTATCCGTGATCCAACCACCGGTTATCGGCCCAACAATCGGTGCAACTACCGTCACCATTGAAATTAAAGCTAATGCCGTTCCGCGCTTAACCGATGGAAATATAGCGAGTAATAGCGTCTGACACATGGGGAACATAGGGCCAGCAAAGAAGCCTTGCAACGCACGAAATGCAATGAGTTCAGGCATGCTAGTCGCTAAACCACACAATAATGAGGTTAAAGTAAACAAAGATACCGATACGATAAACAGCCGTAACTGCCCAATACGACGAGAAAACCACCCCGTCAACGGCAGCGCAATAGCATTACAAACGGCAAACGATGTAATAACCCAAGTACTTTGCTCTGAACTTACTCCTAGGCTACCTGCAATCGTTGGTAAGGCAACATTGGCAATCGTACTATCTAATACTTGCATAAAAGTAGCCAGTGCTAACCCTATTGTGGCTAGCACCAAGCTTGGCGGTGTATAGGTTTGATCGTTCATAAGATCCCCGACCTACTTAGCAAGCTGTTCTTGAGTTGCTTCCTCTGAAAAGCCGAGATTGTCATGCAAGATTTTCGCCACTAACTTATCAACTTGCGATAAAGCATTGGTGTAAACATCCGTGCTATAACGAGCCTCAGTTTTTGGCTTAACCGCTAATAACTTACCATCAGTATCTTTAATATTAATCGTTGCCAGCATGGATAAACCAATACGTAGTGGATATTTATCTTGATTTTCATCATCTAAACGTATCTTAACTGGTAGACGTTGAACAATTTTAATCCAGTTGCCACTGGCATTTTGAGCAGGCAATAGTGAGAACGCACTGCCAGTGCCAATTCCTAAACTTTCCACCTCACCTTTATATTCAACCTCATCGCCATATAAGTCAGCAGTTAAGGTGACAGGCTGACCAATACGCATATCTTTCATTTGGCTTTCTTTAAAATTTGCATCAACCCACACTTGGTGAAGCGGTACAATCGCCATTAATGAGGATCCAGGTTGAACTCGGCTTCCTAACTGAACTGAACGCTTTGCAACATAACCACTAACAGGCGCCACAATTTTACTACGAATATTGGCTAAGTAGCTTTGACGTAATTCAGCTACTGCCCCTTTAATTCCTGGGTGTGTTTCAAGCACGGTGTTATCCACCAATGCTAAACTCATTTTTAACGCTTCTCGTGAGGCCTCTAAATCACTACGAGTCGATTCAACTGCATCTTGGTAATGATTGAGATCTTCTTTCGAAATAGCGCCTTTCTTGACTAAATTTTTACGACGATTGTAATCATTAATAGCCTGACGATATTGCACCTTACTCGCTTCAACTTTAGCTTTAAAGTTATGGACAGTTACGTACATACTGCGAACTTCACGCACTTTTGATCCCAATTTAGCCTCTGCTGCTTGCAGTGCAATTTGGGTATCATTCGAGTCAAGCTCAACCAATACTTGGCCTTTTTCAACGAAGTCACCTTCATCTGGTACGACGGTGGTTACTGTGCCAGCAATCTCAGGAGAAAGCATCACCAGGTTTCCACTCACATAAGCATCATCCGTTTCTTCATAGAACTTCAAATAGGTTACATAATAAAGATACCCACCGACGGCTAGTATGATCAGAATAATAAAAAAGATGGCAAAAGAAGCCTTACGCTTACTTTTAGGTTTATCGGCAACATTATTGTTTTTTTCTTGTGTGTCCATGATTCAACCATTAAAAAGAGTAATAAAAGGGGGATTATTTCATATCAATATTTGATTAATTATAGCTTTATGATGGCAGCATTCGCGTTAATAAACCCAGTAATTGTTCAATCTCTTCAGAACTGAGATCCCCAGTTAATGTCGGTCCAACATGAGTCGCAATAATTTCAAGGCATTGTTCAAGGATCCCAATACCAAGAACAGTCAGACTTAACAATACGCCACGTTTATCATTTGGATTAGGTTGCTTTTCAATTAATGACTTTTTGACTAGGCGTTCAACCATTCTGGTCATTGAACCACAATCAATTGATAAAGCTTTGCTGATTTCTGCTGGGGAATAAATCCCTTCAACTTCAATAACAGCCAAAACCTTAAATTGAGCGGGTGTAATATCAATCGTAGATAAGTGCGTACTAAGAAGGCGATCTTTATGCTGATTCACTAAATGGATCATTCTCCCAATAGGCATAGTTCCTACATAGGCGCTATTCATTTTATCAATACCTCATCAATATATTTGCCTAGGCAATAAAATGTTGCGCGATATTACTGCCTAGGCAAGTATACTGTCAATAAATATTTCAAAATGTAACAAGCATGTAAAATAATCCAAGCTATTCACTATAGACTTAATTAGAATGCTCCCACGATAAAGCATGGGTGGATTAGACATGCTGCAAAATATTCTTCATACAGGAGTTCTACTTGATGCGATTCTTTCAAATAGATCATGGTTTCATTCGTGAAATTTCAACCGATAATAATACCGAGCACTTACCATTAATCGAACAAGCTGATTGGATTGATGTGAGAGAGCCCAGTGATGAAGAGCGAAAGCTACTGTCTAAATCACTCGGAATTGAACTACCAAATAGTGGTGATGTTGGAGAAATAGAAGCTTCATCACGATATTTTGTCGATAATGAAGGGCTGCATGTTCATTCATTATTTATTTCACCAACAGAAGGTCGACATACGACCGTCAACATCGCTTTTATTTTGCAAGATGATAGGCTTGTAACCATCAGAGAAGGAAGTATTGCTGATTTTAGATTATTACGTTTACGCGCTCGTAAAGGTCAAGTCAGCTGTGAAAATGTACAATCATTATTCATTACCATTCTTGAGCAAAAAATTGAAAACCATGCCGATACTTTGGAAGATATCCACTTTCAGTTAGAAAAAGTGAGTCATACCGTACTCGAAGATCCAGAAGCTAATTTAGAAGAATGCATCAGTCGTCTGGCAAAGTTGGAAGACAGTAATGGTAAAATTCGGTTATGTTTGATGGATACTCAGCGTATTATCTCATTTCTACTGCGTAATCTAGAGTCAACACCAGAACAACTGGAACGATTACGGGAAATCGGGCGTGATATCGAGACTCTTATGTCTCATGCAACATTCCTATTTGAGAAAATCAATTTTTTAATGGATTCCACACAAGGCTTCATTAATATCGAACAAAATAAAATCATCAAAATATT
>NZ_VHKO01000036.1 GCF_015223435.1 Vibrio hibernica | reverse complement strand
GGATGCGATTTAACCTTAGGGCGGTAGCGTGCCATTTTTAGGAGCTTGTATGAGCTTACAACATCCCCCAGCGCAACATTCTGCAAGCGAACCACCGTTTCCACCTCATTATTATAATCAGCAACCACAAGATGATGAGATTGATCTGAGAGAGCTGTTCACCGCGTTATGGAAAGGAAAGTGGATTATTATCGCTTGTACAGTTGTGTGTACGCTACTGGCGATTGCTTATGCGTTGTTGGCCAAAGAGCAATGGTCTTCAAGCGCAAAAATCGCGGAACCACAAGTCAGTAATTACAGTGAATACCAAAATCAAGTGGTTCGCTTTCAGCCCATTTTTGATATTTACCAAGAGGATGGCACCGTATTGGTGAGTGAGTCTTTAGATGGCTTAATAGATTCTGCAAAATTGTATAATCTATTTTTAGATGAATTTAACTCCTCAAGTAATAAAAAAGTATTTTTAGAAACGTCCGCGGTATTCGAAAAAGAAAAAGCGCAACTTGATAACCCAGATGAAGAAGATGCCTTACGTAAGCTTTACAGCGATTGGTATAAAATGCTGAGCATTAAAGCGGATGATGAAAAAAAAAGCAGATGGTCCGTATCTACTAACAACTAGTACAGAAACCTCTCAAGGCAGCCTTGATATGCTGAATCACTACATTCGTTTTATTGATAAAAAGGTGCATCAAAAAGCATTCAGTAATTTATCTGCCACGATTGATTCAAAGCGAAATGAGCTAAAGCAACAGTTAATCATGTTAACCAAACAAGCTGAGCAACGATTGTTAGTGGAAAAAGAGCGTAGCAAATATGCTTTAAATATTGCAGAAGCGGCTGGTGTTTCTAAACCATTACAAAATTTCGGTGACAAAGAGTTGTTTGCCATTAATTTAGGTTCTGATGCATTAAGAGCCAAAGTTAAAGCACTTGAAAAAGTGAAAAATTTAAGTGTTATAGAACCAAGGTTAGAGCAGTTAAGCTCAAAGCTGGATCAAATTAAAGAATTGAATATCGATAAAAATGTAGAGTTTTCTGCTTATCGTTATTTGGATCAACCTGAGAGAGAAGTGTCTAGAGATAAGCCGAAGCGATTGTTGATCGCTATATTGGGGCTGTTGCTTGGTGGCATGATTGGTTGTGGTGTTGTATTAATTCGATTTGTATTTTTAAATGAGAAGAATATTTAGATTATGAAGATTTTAGTTACTGGTGGTGCGGGATTTATCGGGTCTGCAGTTATACGCCACATTATTAATAATACATCTGATAGCGTTATTAATGTCGATAAGCTTACGTATGCTGGTAATCTTGAGTCATTAGCTTTAGTAGAAAATAGTGAACGTTATAGTTTTGAACAAGTTAATATATGTAATCGCTTAGAGCTAGACCGAGTATTTCAAGCTTATCAACCCGATGCGATAATGCATCTAGCAGCAGAATCACATGTCGACCGCTCTATTACTGGCCCAGCAGAGTTTATTCAAACAAATATTGTTGGTACATATAATCTGCTTGAAGCCGCGCGTGAATATTGGAATAGTTTAGATATCGGCGCACAAAAAAGCTTTCGTTTTCATCATATATCAACCGATGAAGTCTATGGTGACTTACCACATCCTGATGAGCAACAAGGTGATCTGCCACTATTTACAGAACAAACCTCTTACGCGCCAAGTAGTCCCTACTCGGCTTCAAAAGCATCGAGTGATCATTTAGTTCGTGCATGGTTACGCACTTATGGGCTCCCAATCATAGTTACTAATTGTTCAAACAATTACGGTCCTTATCACTTTCCTGAAAAGCTTATTCCATTAGTGATCCTTAATGCATTAGAAGGGAAATCATTACCTATCTATGGTAAAGGTGACCAAATACGTGATTGGTTATATGTGGAAGACCATGCGCGTGCTCTCTATAAAGTGGTTACGGAAGGTGTTGTAGGAGAAACCTATAATATTGGTGGTCATAACGAAAAGCAAAATATAGAAGTAGTCGAAACCATTTGCACTATTCTGGATGAGTTACGTCCGAAAGACACTAAATATGCCGAGCAAATTACTTATGTGACTGACCGACCTGGGCATGATCGTCGTTATGCCATCGACTCAACTAAAATGAAAAAAGAGTTGAACTGGTTACCCGAAGAGAGATTTGAAACAGGTTTAAGAAAAACGGTTGAATGGTACCTGAGTAATCACGAGTGGTGCTCACGAGTTCAAGATGGTTCATATCAACGTGAACGTTTAGGTACATTAAATTCAACTGAAGAGGCTAAATAATGAAAGGGATTATTCTTGCAGGTGGTTCTGGTACGCGCTTATATCCATTAACTCGTGGAGTATCAAAACAGTTATTACCCGTTTACGATAAACCGATGATTTTTTATCCTCTTTCCACATTAATGCTTGCCGGCATTAAAGATATCCTCATTATAACAACACCGGAAGATAACGAAGGCTTTAAGCGTTTATTAGGCGATGGCTCTGATTATGGTATTAACCTAGAATATGCGGTTCAACCAAGTCCTGATGGATTAGCGCAAGCTTTTATTATTGGTGAAGAGTTTATTGGCAGTGATTCTGTGTGCCTAGTTTTGGGAGATAATATTTTCTACGGTCAATCGTTTAGTAAAACCTTACATAATGCCGCTTCTCGTGAGAGTGGGGCGACAGTATTTGGTTATCAAGTCAAAGACCCTGAGCGTTTTGGTGTGGTTGAGTTTGATGAAAATATGCGAGCGGTATCAATAGAAGAAAAACCATCAGAGCCCAAGTCAGACTATGCGGTAACAGGATTATATTTTTATGATAACCGTGTGGTGGAATTGGCTAAACAAGTGAAGCCTTCATATCGTGGTGAATTAGAAATTACCACACTCAATGAAATGTATTTAAATGACGGATCTTTGAATGTAGAGTTATTAGGTCGTGGTTTTGCTTGGTTAGATACTGGTACCCACGAAAGCTTACATCAAGCCTCTTCTTTTGTTCAAACCATTGAGCATGTGCAAGGGTTAAAAGTCGCCTGTTTAGAAGAAATTGCCTTTAACCAAGGTTGGTTGAGTCAAGACGATTTATTAAGAATAGCAAAACCAATGCTTAAGAATGACTATGGTCAATACCTCCAACAATTAGCCATTAAAAAAGGATAATGATGAAAGTCTTAATTACTGGCTGTAATGGACAAGTTGGCCATTGTCTCGTCGAGCAACTCCATGGTAAAGCAGAAGTACTCGCATTAGATGTGAATAAACTCGATATCACTGACAAAGAGCAAGTGTTTAATACGGTACTAGAGTTTAAGCCCGACTTTATTATGAATGCAGCCGCTCATACTGCTGTAGATAAAGCTGAAGAAGAAGAAGCGCTCTCATATAGAATTAATCGTGACGGTCCGTTATTTCTTGCTCAAGCAGCAAAAGATATAGATGCTTGCCTATTACATATATCAACAGATTATGTGTTTGAAGGAAATAAAGTCGACACTTATACCGAAGACGATACAACCAACCCGCAAGGTGTTTATGGTGCAAGTAAGTTAGCTGGTGAAATAGCGGTGCAGGAGAATAGCCCCAAATATATTATTATCAGAACGGCTTGGGTATTTGGAGAGCATGGTAATAATTTTATTAAAACGATGCTCCGATTAGGCCGTGACCGTGACGCTCTTAGTATCGTGGGTGACCAGTTTGGTGGTCCTACCTATGCTGGTGATATTGCTCAAGCGTTAATTAGCATTGCTAACCAAATTCAAAATGGCTCAACAGATTGGGGGATTTATCATTTCTCTGGCGAACCGCATGTCAGTTGGTTCGACTTTGCTCAAGCCATTTTCAAGCAAGCGGAAGATAAAAAGATATTAGATAAAGCCCCATCATTAACATCGATTACCACTAGTGAGTTCCCTACCGCGGCTAAACGTCCTCAAAATTCAACATTAGATTGCTCTAAAATAAAAGACGTATTTGGTGTTGAGTCGAGTAATTGGAAAGTGGCATTAAACAGAATTGAAGAGTATTTATAATGAAAGTGATTGAGACGGCTATTCCTGATGTGAAAATCATCGAACCCTCAGTATTTGGTGATGAGCGTGGCTTTTTTATGGAAACCTGGAATCAAAAAGAATTTGAAGAAAAGGTCACGGGTGAGACAACAATATTTGTACAGGATAATCATTCAAAGTCTAAAAAAGGTATATTGCGTGGTTTGCATTACCAGACAGAAAACACTCAAGGGAAATTGGTGCGAGTTGTTTCTGGTGAGGTTTTTGATGTCGCAGTCGATGTCCGTAAAGACTCACTAACATTTGGTCAATGGGTAGGTGAATATCTTTCTGCTGAGAATAAGCGTCAACTTTGGATCCCAGAAGGTTTTGCTCATGGCTTTTATGTGACCAGTGAAGAGGCTGAATTTGTTTATAAGTGTACAGATTTTTATAATCCCGAGGCTGAAATATCAATCAGATGGAATGATTCCGATATAGGTATTGAGTGGCCATCGAGATCTACTCCAACTCTTTCACATAAAGACTTGAATAGTTTATCATTTGCTGCCTATATAGATGTTAGATAGAACTTTTATTAAGTCTGTCACGACTGCTTTGTCGGGGGGGGTAGTTGCACAGTTAGTTGTCTTATTAGCATCTCCCGTTATTACAAGAATTTATCCCCCTGATATATATGGTGCGTTCGCTAGCCTAAACGCTTACGCCTCTCTTCTTGCTCCATTATTAATATTAAGCTATTCAATTATACTTGTATTACCAAATAGAAAAAAAGATTCCTTCTATATATTAATTTCAGCAATAATAATGTCTACTTTATTATCTGTTGTCCTTTTTATATTATATGTTTTTTTCAGTAATTATTTAAATTTTGGAGGTAGTATAATTTTTTTAGCTTGGACTGTTTCAATAATGCAGTTGTATTCATATTGGTTTATTAGGGAGGAGAAATTTTCATTTAGAGCTAAGTATTTAATATTACAAGCAATAATGGTTGCCATTTTAAAAGTCACAATAGGTTACGTATATCCCAATATTGATGGTTTAATACTATCAACATTAATCCCCGGATTTTTGTTTTCATTACTTATTGGTGTACATATTGTAAGCGTTCACCGGGAGGGGCTTGACAACGGTGAAAAGTAAGGAATTATGTGTTTTTATAACGTACGGGCATTAAAACTTTTCTAAATGCCAGAGAATAAGCATTAAAACGCTCTGAGGCATACTCCAGAATGCTTGTCAATACACTCCCGGTGAACGGTTACGAATTATAAATATTCTTCAAAATTTAAAGTAAATATATTTATACGTAGATCAATGGTTAACATGAAAAAATACTTCCACATTGTTAAGTTTAGGACACCACAAAATATTTTGGTGAATCTTAACTCAATGCTGCCATTGATTGTTATGCCTATTATATTTGATGCACACTATGTAGGTATCTTTGCGTTAGCTCGGACTGTTTTAATGCTACCCGGAAATTTGATTGCATCATCGGTTGGTGATGTTATTTATCCTAAATTAAATAATGCCATAAATAATAAAAATACTATATCTCGAGATTTAATTAAAATTACAATGGTTCTTATTTTGATTGGGATTATACCGTTATGTATATTGTTTTTTTGGGGAGCGAAACTATTTTTATTTGTATTTGGTGATCAATGGGGAGTGGCTGGTGAATTAAGTGGAATTCTAGTCTTCTGGATTTTCTTCAACTTAATCAATAAACCTTTAATTGTATTGATTCCAATGTTTGGCTTGGAGCGTAAATTTTTATTTAATAGTGTCATAAATTCATTATTAGGTATTGTGTGCTTCTTAATAACAAAGGAATACGATGTAACATTCATGAAATCTATGGTTATATATACCTTGTTTTTAATTATTCCTCAGATATTTATAATGATTACTGTTTGCATAAAAATAAAATCATATGAAGATGAAATTAAGGTTTAAAATGAAAAAAATAATATTATATGGCGCGTTTGATCGATATAATTTTGGTGATAATTTGATGCCAATTGTGTTTGAAACTTTTTTTAAAAAATGTCATCCTGAAGCGATTGAAAATTTTGAATTTATATATTCTTCAATATCAAGTTCTAATTTAAGTCGTTATTTGTGCCTTAAAACACAAAGCATTAACGATGTAGTTAAATATATTAATGATGGTGATATTATTGTCGTCGTTGGTGGTGAAGTATTATGCGCCGATAGTTTAACGCTATTCACACACATGCCCAAGCCTAAAAAAATAAATGACTTGCTTAGGTTTCTTAATAAAGTGCCGCATGTTAATTTTATACTAAGAAATATGTTGAGTTATATATACCACGCACCATGGTCTTATCCTTATATTCCTGATAAGTCATTAATTAATAAGGATGTTAAAGTAATCTATAATACAGTCGGTGGAGGTATACAGCATTTAGACGAGAAGAACAAAAAAAATATCACTTCTCGACTGAATGAAGCTAATTTTATATCCGTCAGAGATTCTAGAACATATGAAGATTTGAATTGTACAATAAGTGATATTGTATATTCTCCAGATTCGGTCTATTTAATATCATCATTATATAATGAGTGCGACATAATTAGTAAGGTAAGAGAAAAAATTCGTAATAGTTATGATTATGATTATATTATATTTCAAGCAGCTCCGGATAAAGTTGGTTTTAATATAGACTTTATTTCTGAAAAATTACGAATCATTAGTCGTGAGAATAATAAGAAAATAATACTATTACCAATAGGCTATGCTTCTGGCCATGATGATTTTTATTTTCTTAAAGATCTGCATGCCTTAATTCCAGAATGTTCTGAATTAGTTTACGATCTTAATGTTTGGGAAATACTATATATGATAAAAAATAGTGAAGCATATATAGGAACTAGCTTACATGGAGCCATAGTAGCAATGTCTTATGGTCTTCCTCATTATGGGTTAAATGAAAACATAAAAAAATTAGATGCATTTTTAAAAAACTGGTCTGTCAAACCGTTTAATAGATGTTATTCTATTGATGAAATAGTGGACATTATACCTACTATCGATAATGTGGTAATAGACAGCCTTCGAATGAACAATAATAAAAACTTTAAGCTTATCGAAAGAAATTTCGAGATAATATTTAACGTTATTACGTCATGATATTATATAACCATATATTTAACCCCCTATTATTGCATTGCTATTTCACTAACATATTTATTTCTGGCGAAGTTTTTTTTGAGGTTTTTAAATATGAATAAATATGATATTTCTATTTTGGTTTTAGTTTACGGGAAAGAAATAGAAGAATCAAAAACATTTTTATCACTGAATAAATATGCAGAAGAATTTAAATTATATAATATTAACTTAGTTTTATGGAATAATGGACCTATAAGTATTGATAATGATTTCAACTCCAAGCTTGATTGTAAATTAATCCAGACTCTCGATAATATGTCGCTATCATATATATATAATAAATTTATTAACAGTGCAGAATCAAAGGTGTATGTCATATTGGATGATGATACAGAATTAAACTTAAATTATATTAATAATATTAAAAAATCTATATCTTATAATATATATTTCCCAGAGATTAATGTTAACGGTGAAAAAATCTATCCGAAAAAAGAAAAAAGAAATGTAGTCTTTTCCAGAAAAAAAGATGTTTTATTTACTATCTCCAGTGGGATGATAATAGGCTTTGAGATTATTAATAAAATCAGAAATAATTATGGTAATGTATTTGATGAGGATTTTTATCTTTATGGGGTAGATACATCATTTTGCTTGAGATTATCTGATTTAAACTTAAATCAATCCATACATATCATTGATGGATTGGAGCATGATTTATCACGACTAACTGACAATAATATGTCTGAATTTAAGCGTATCGAAAGAGGGAATGATTTAGGCGTGAGGATTAGAAAATATTATAATACAATAGATAAATTATATTTTTTGTTGTATTTCACTTATGTCTTTATAAGAAGAGAAAAGAAAGAATTCGATCTTTTCTCTTTATATAAATCATTATTAAGTGGTAAGCATTATAGGTAGATATGATGATTTTAATTAAGCTAGCTACTGTTTTAATATTATTTTTTTTCTAGCACCAGCAAAAATTCATGGGTTTAATATTCCAGTCATTGCTTTTATGGCGATTTTAATTTCATCCCCTTTACTTTTTAGATATAAAAAAATTAGTTTTTCTTATATTAAAATCATTATGTGCTTTATTATGTGCTTTATTTCATTTGCACTGCTTGCTATTTATCATCTTAATGTCGATCTGGAGCTAATGAAATTAACGTTGTATGGGATGATGATTTTATCGTCATCTTACATTTTAGTTGAGTGGGTTTCTCACTTTAGGCCCAATGAGGTTAAAATTATAATTATTGAATCGATATTGCTGGTTTCTGTTTTTTATGCTTTAATTTCAATATTGGTTTTTACAAGCCCTACTTTTAATGACCTTTTCTATTCTCTATATGACTCCACATTTCTTAACGATGAATTTATTGACAGACGAATAAGGACATCGGGTATTTTCTATGGTGGTTTCTCTATAGTCTCCGTTTATTTTTCAGTAGTATATTATATCGCATTGTCATATGGTTTCACTTATAAAAAAGATAACTTATATTTTAAAGTAATTCCTTTAATATTTATTTTTGTTATCATATTTACTGGTCGAGTAGGACTGTTGATTGTTATGTTAATTTCAATAGTATCTATTTTTTCCCCTAGAAAATATATGATGGTGTCGAAACGGCTATTAATGCTCTATATCTTTATTATTTTTTCATTACTGCTTATATTTTTATATTTTTATTATGACCAATTTTCAAAATTAATAATGTGGTCATTCGAGTTGTTTATAAACTTATTTTCTGGACGAGGAATTACCAGTTCCAGTACATCTAATTTGTTTGATGATATGATGTTTTTACCAGATAACTTGTTTCTTGGCGAAGGTTTCTTTTACTTAGGAAAAGGAATCGATGGTGTAAGTTCTGATTCTGGATATATTATGTTGCTGTATTATGGTGGTGTAATATCTATGTTAACCTATATTTCAATATATCTTTATATAGGAAGTATTTTTGCTTTTGGTAAGGATTTGGTTTTAAAAAGAATGGGTCTACTCATTACGTTATTATGTTTAATTTTAAATATTAAGGATATTTATTTGTTTGGTATATCAGGTATAACTCAAATTTATTTCATTCTTTTATTTTTATCTCTAAAAAATACAGCAGGATTAAAACATGAGTAAAAAATTTGGCGTCATATACGTATTATATTATCCGAATCAATATCAAGTAAAAGAAATATTAAAAACCACTAAATTTAATGGCTCTGTATGTGTGGTTGATAATACACCTGTAAATAATAATAATAGCAATTATTTTGATAACTATCCTGATGTTAAATATATCGATAATAAAAATTCGGGAGGAATAGCAGGGGCTTTTAACCTAGGGTTTCAGTATTTTATAAGTATATCCTGTAATATGGTTTTTACATTTGATCAAGATTCTATAATACCAGATAGATACTTTTCTGAAATGCTTAACTATTATGATAAGTATAATGCAAAAATATTGTGTCCAAATTTTTACGATACAAATTCAAATACATTTGGTAAGTTCGTAAAGTTAACTAAATTTGGCTATGCTGAATCTAATGATAATACAACTCATTTTTGTATATCATCCGGTATGTTAATTGATATTGCCACATATATTGAATTAGGTGGATTTGACGAAGGTTTAATCATTGATCACGTTGATACAGATTTTGCCTTAAAAGCTCTTTGTGAAAATGTGAAAATTTATTTTTGTAAAGAAGTAATTATGGAGCATCAGATAGGTAATAGAAGTAAACATGAATTTCTTGGTGTCACATTAAAGCCCAATCATCATAATAAATTAAGGAAGTATTATATTGTTAGAAATGGTACATATTTATCATTTAAGTATTTTTCTAAGTATAAAGGATACTTTTTTTTAAATGTGAATAGAGTTATTCATGAGTTTTTATGCGTTATTCTTTATGAAAAAGATAAACTAGCTAAAGTTTTTTATATGGCTAAAGCAATATTAGCATCAATTCAACTTTTCATTAGGAAGAAATAATGGATTTACCATTAGTATCTATTTATATCACTACTCATAATCGTTCATCACTATTATTTAGAGCTGTAACCTCAGTATTAAATCAGGATTATGATAATATAGAGATTATCATTGCTGACGACGGCTCAATTGATGATACTGAAACTATTGTCCGATATTTTATGTCTAAAGATTCAAGGGTTATATATGTTAGACATGAGATTCCTTTAGGAGCTAATAGTGCAAGAAATTTAGCTATCGATACGGCATCAGGAGTCTTTATAACGGGTCTGGATGATGATGATGAGTTCAAATCAAATAGGATATCAACATTTATAAAAAACTGGAACTCAGATTATTCTTTCCTTTGTGGGAATTTTGATAATATATATGATGATAAAGTTATAACTGAATATAATACTAGGCATAATAAAGTTATAAAATTAAAGGATTTACTATTCTATAACTTCGCATCCAATCAAATATTTACACTACTAAGCCGATTAAAAGAGGTGAGGTTTTCTGAAAATGTAAAAAAATCCCAAGATTGGGATTGCTGGATAAGAATGGTATATACTCACGGGCCTGGGTTTCGTTTAAAATCTACCACGTATAAAATGTTTCATGACGGTTACAATAGAGTTTCTATGTCGCAAGAGTATAAACTATCTTATTATCAACTTGTTGAAAGGAATGAATTGATTTATAAAATGGTTCTTGGTGATGACTTTGTAAATAAATACATGCTTAATTATGGAAATAAGAATGTATTAGATATTTTTCATATTAATAGTTACTTTCAGTTGAAGTTTTTTATTAAATCATTTCTCTATTAAGGTATTTCTTTGATTTATATATCATTAGTTTCACATGGACACTCTTCAATCATACATGAAATAGGCTGTATAAACTCTTTATCTGATGATTGTATCCTTGTCATTAAAAATAATAAAATTGATGATGTCGGGCTGCTTGGTGAACACGCTTATATTATCGATGAATGCTACGGTCTAGGCTTTGGTCATAATAATAATATAGTTTATCAATATTGTGTCGATAATTTTGGAATGCTTGAGAGCGACTATTTTATTGTACTCAATCCTGATGTTCTTATAACTTCTAATGTTATAAAAGATCTTGTTAATACAATGAAGAATGATGACGTTAATATTGCAGCAATTAATTTATTTAGAGATGAATTGAAAACTATTTATGATAATTCGATAAGGCAGTTTCCATCCTTTATTCAATTTGTATCTTCTTTCTTACGAAAAAGTAATACATCCATTATTGATAAATCAAAAGTATATACACCAATAAAAATTGATTGGGCCGCGGGATCTTTTTTGGCCTTTCAGGCAGGGCACTATCGTAAATTAATGGGCTTTGATCAAAGTTATTTTATGTATTGTGAAGATATTGATATTTGTTATCGTAGTTCAATCATAGGTTATCCAGTGACATATTACCCACAATTTGAAGCTATACATCTAGCAAAACATGCCAATAGAAAGTTTTTATCCAAACATTTTATGTGGCATGTTTGTAGTGCTGTAAGATTTCTTTTTAGTAAATCTGGTTATGTAACAATGAAATCAATATTAAAAAAATAAATTTACTTCTCTCTAATCCATACAGTAATCTTCCAAATATTACTCAGCAGCGTTAAATAAACCACAAAACAAACCATAAATGAATAAAACATCACATATTCAGGTACTTTGTTGATTTCAGCTAGGATGCCAATTCCTGCGTAAAGTGCAGCAATCGAACATATAGTAATTAAGGTTTGAGTTGAACTAAAACCTAATCGTTGGAAAATGTGGTGCAGGTGTTCTCGGTCTGGTTTGAATGGGGAGTCTCCACGGCGCATGCGTCGAATCATAATTGCAGCCATGTCCATTAGTGGAACGGCTATTAACCATAATGCAGTTACAGGTTGTAGTGGTGGGTGATTACCATTTTGACTTGAAAGCAACAGAAACCAAATTACAGTGAACCCTATTAGCATGCTGCCTGCATCCCCCATGAATACTTTTCGTTTCCTTCCAAATACACCTAGATTCAGCAGAATGTAGGGAACAATAATAACGACCATTACTAAACATAAATAAGCGATATTAAGTTGTCCATCATGAGCAAGTAATATACCTAATCCACCGAACGTTACAATCGATAATCCACCTAAAAGGCCATCAATACCATCAACCATATTAAACGCATTAATTGCACCAACAACAGCAAAGATGGTTATCGCATACCCTAATATTCCTAGAGTTATGACGCCAGCACCAAAAACATTCCCTATGGTATGTAACTCTATATTTCCGACCACCATCATTGCTACTGACAAGGCCCCTTGAATGGCGAAGCGTAGTTTAAAGGTAACCGTTCACCGGGAGTGTATTGACAAGCATTCTGGAGTATGCCTCAGAGCGTTTTAATGCTTATTCTCTGGCATTTAGAAAAGTTTTAATGCCCGTACGTTATAAAAACACATAATTCCTTACTTTTCACCGTTGTCAAGCCCCTCCCGGTGAACGCTTACGTTTAAAGTTCATATCAAATCGGTCGTCTAAGGCGCCAACAAAGACAAGAATTGAAATGCAGCTTGCATATAAAGGGACATTAGGAATAATATTAGGGCTTTGAAGTAAGAAATATAGCAGAGACAAACTAATAGAAATGCCGCCAACTAATGGAATTGAACCTTTATGTAATTTTCTAGTATTGGGTTTATCAACTAAACCAACTTTGAGTGCCACTTTGCGTAATAAAAAGAGAGAAGCTAAAGAAAAAAAGAATAAAAAGGCGAGATCAATAAAAGAAATAAGCACGATAAAAAGCCAGAAATTAAAATGTGATGATGATTTTAATGTATTTTCTCTTTATGATAAAGGGCATTTATAGCTTATTTTAATTGCGCCTATCGCGCAGGTCTAAGGATAAACATGAACCTTTTGTTAAACCGTCTAGTTAATACTGGCGTGATTTTAGTTACATTGCTTTTTTCAGTAAATACTTGGGCTGCGAAATGGATTGATGTTGGGGATGTTCATTTACGCTCTAGTATTCAGCTTCTTGCTGATGCAGGCTTGATTACCGTTCCTGTTAACACTTATCCGCTTATGTGGAGTGGCGTGATGAGCGATTTGAATAAACACCAAAATGATCCGTTAGAAGGAGTGGTAAAAAAATCGTTTGAGCAAGTTATGCAAGCTTATCAACGCAGCCATGGAAAAAGTCGAACTCAAATTACGGCTAGTGCTGCTAATGAACCTTATAGGTTTCAACATTTTGAAGACTCCCCTCGCAATAAAGGTCAAATAACTCTGAGCCATGAAGGCGAAACGGAACATTTCTCTTATAAAGTATCGGCTAATGTTCAAAGTGCTGATAACTATGGCGATTCGGTTGCTAGCCTTGACAATAGTTATATATCCGGTTTTTTAGGTAATTGGGCGCTTACTCTTGGATCATATCAGCAGTGGCATGGCCCCGGTTGGGATGCTGATTTGATCCGGAGTAATAATGCTCGACCTATGCCATCAGTTTTTATTACTCGTGATAAATCGGAAGAAATAGATTTCCCTATTTTAAGATGGTTAGGGCCGTGGGCTTTTACTACGGGGGTGTCGTGGATGAACGATGAGCGGGCCGTGGATAACACGTTATTATGGTCTATGCGTTTAACCTTTAAGCCTATTCATAATCTAGAAATTGGAGCCAGCAGAGCTTCCCAACTGTGTGGTAATGGTCGTCCGTGTGGCGCTGAAACATGGAAGAATATGTTCATCGGCAAAGATAACGCTGGTCGGGATGGATTAACCGCAGAGCAGGAACCGGGAAATGGGTTAGCAGCGGTTGATGCTCGTTGGGGAGATGTTGCCTTTGATATCCCATACGGTATTTACTGGCAAAGTATGGGAGAAGATGCGGTTCGGCTTGATCGATTTCCTCCTTTTCAAGCGAAAAGCTACTTATATGGTGCCGATATAAGTTATCAAGCTTTTGGTCAGTATATCCGAACGTATGTTGAATACAGCAATAGTCAACCTACTTGTGGTGGTATTGATGGAAACTGCGCTTATGAACATCATACCTATCAATCCGGTTATCGTTACAATCAACGCAGTGTTGGTAGCACTTATGATAATGATGCGAGAACCTACACATTAGGTTTTGTGGGTAATAATGAGAGTGAACACCAGTGGCAAATGAATTTACGCTATCTAGAGTTGAATCGTGATAATTCCAATCGTTCTGGATATGCAGGCAACCGTGTCACCGATATTGCTGAAAATGCTAGCCAACTCGAAGGAATATATCAGTGGCCTATTTTTATTGGCAGTATGAAGGTAGGCTTAGTTTATACATACTCAACGTTTGAAAATGATATTGATGCAAAAAGTGATATTGATGCTTGGATGAAATGGAATTATGAATTTTAACTAAGTAACTAAGTAACTAAGTAACTAAGTAACTAAGTAAGTTTGTAGTGTTCAATTTAAATTAGATGGTTACTTTATTATTTAATAACTATATAATTTATTAAAAATAAATAGCTCATCTGTATGGCTTGTGAAATCTGTACGCTAATATATTCAAGGATTTTTAAGGTAATGCAGGTAAGCGGCCATTCTCAGATTAAACATTCTATTCTCTATGTAGCAAAGAGTCTCATTAATGTTAGTGCCATTGGTGTTACTACTTTAATGACGATTACGTCATCAGTTAATGCTTCCCCTTGGTTGGAAGCAAATGATCCATTTTTACGCTCATCCATCGTATTGTTGTCGGATGCTGGCAAGCTTACTGCCCCGGTTAACCATTACCCAGCGCGATGGTCTTTTTATGGTGATGATTTAAAACGTGGGATTTCTGATTCAAAAGAAAAAGGCGTCGCAATCGCCAGTCGTGAAGTTCAATATTCGCTCAGTTCAGCAAAATTAAATCGGGGTAATACATCAATAAAGTTTATCGCTGGTAAAGAACAACCTATAAATTCTGGATTTGGTAATTTTTCAGACGATAAATGGGGTGGTTATACGAGCTATGAACATTTAGATAACAGTTATGCTTTTCGTTTTACCACCGGTTACCGCGATTATAACGGTGAGCGCGATATTGACTGGAGCAATAGTTATCTCAGTCTTAATGCAGGAGCTTGGCTTTTCTCTATCAGTAATATTAAGCGTTGGTGGGGGCAAGGTTGGCAGCATAATCTTATTTTGGGCTCGTTTGCAAAAACCGCCCCTGATGCTAGCTTAAGTTACTTAGGGCAGAATGCATTCTTGGGTTTCTGGAGCATGGAAACCTTATGGGCTTTTCCTAGTGATTCTCCATCGGACTATCATAGTGCGACACGTCTTGTTTCTAAACCATTTAGCAACTTTGAATATGGGCTAACTTACCAAGCTTGGTTTGATGATCTTAATGTTGGACAAGGGGCGCAACAATCGGCTTTTGATGCAAAGTTAACCTTGCCTCATATTGGCAGTTTATA
Source organism: Vibrio hibernica (assembly GCF_015223435.1). Taxonomy (GTDB): domain Bacteria; phylum Pseudomonadota; class Gammaproteobacteria; order Enterobacterales; family Vibrionaceae; genus Vibrio; species Vibrio hibernica. The sequence goes on along the minus strand of NZ_VHKO01000036.1, from coordinate 12,820 downwards.
TCATAGCGTTTATACGGAGCTAGCCTCAACGGATAATGCTTCAGAACTTGGTGCGTGGATGATTGGTTGGACGGGAAGCTTTTTAGATGTTGGGAAAAATAATGTGCGAATCGTATTAGAAGCACAGCAAGCGACCAGCGCCCATGATAATACTCAATGGAAAATCGAAAATACTTATCAAGATTATCCATCTCAAAATAAAAGTGTGTCAAATACGACCTATCAACTGGATAGCAGTGAGTCAATTGCCATCTATTTTCAAATGTATAATGACCATAATATTGGTGTGATTTATCAACAATCTGAAATGAATAACCAATCTTGGAATAGCAGTCAGCTTATCTATCGTTTGCCCGCTTTGGCCGGTATGCTTCATTTTGGCGCTGGTTATACACAAAATGATAATTCTAATAACGAAACCAATATTTGGTCTGGGTACGAATTTAGAATTTAATATGTTTTGTGAATGAATTGTTTTTTAGAGCAACATTCGAATTACTTACTTTTAACTCGTTAATTTTTATATAGAAGATACCATGTCATTCAAACAACTATTGATAGCCATCATTACCAGTAGCTTTACGGCTAGCGTCTTTGCCTTTAATCCTACCCCCGCACAAATCAAGCAGTTTCAGAGTTTGCCTAAAGCGCAACAAGAACAACTAGCGAAACGATATGGTGTTAATCCTAAAACGTTAACGGGAGGCGGTGGTTCTGGTCAAGCAGTAGAGCCACCAGCACCAATGTTAGAGCGAACCACACCAGCTCAAGTGACTCCTGTGCCTGATTTTGATTCACTGATTAAACAAATAAAAGAAGATGATGGCTTGCAACCGTTTGGTTACGACATGTTCCTTGGCCAGCCGATGGAAATGAGCATGGTGGATAACATGCCCGTACCTTTAGATTATAAAGTAGCACCTGGTGATACGATTAAAGTACAAATGTTTGGTCGTAATAATGATGAAGCAACCGTAACCATTGGGCGTGATGGCAGTGTTAATCTTCCAGAGCTCGGTCCGATATCGGTTACAGGACAGACTTTTGAGCAATTACAGACAACACTGACCAGTGTGATTAATAAGCGAGTCATGGGGGTCAAAGTTGCTATTTCTATGGTCTCTATGCGAGCAATGCAAGTTTATATTGTGGGTGAGGCGATTCAACCAGGCGCTTATAATGTAAATGGTTTAACGACGATTACCCAAGCTTTGATTGCGAGTGGTGGTGTAAAAGAGTCTGGCAGTTTACGTAATATCCAGCTTAAGCGTAAAGGTAAAGTCGTTAAAACGTTAGATTTATATGGCTTATTGATCAAAGGGGATTCATCGAAAGATATTCGCCTGATGTCCGGTGATACGTTATTCATTCCGACGAAAAAAAATGTTGTAACGTTGAATGGTGAAGTTATTCGCCCTGCTATTTATGAGTTAAAAGGTAAAACTACGCTAGGGCAGTTATTGGCAATAGGTGGTGGTGCAAAACCTGAAGCGTATTTATCTAAAGTCAGCGTGCGTCGAACGAGTGCCAAAGGTCTTGAACAAGCAACCTTGGATTTATCGACGACAGCGGGACAAAATTTTGTATTAAGAGATGGGGATGAAATAAAATTTGGTAAGTCATCTCGTTCGTTAAATAATGCTGTCGCGGTGAGAGGAGAGGTTGTGCGTCAGGGGGCGATCAATTTTACACCAGGTATGAAAGTGAGTGATGTGATAGGTTCTATTGATGATGACTTGAACCAAAGCGCTGATATGACATATGCCTTACTGGTGCGTGAAGTGAACTATCAACGTGATATCGAAGTGTACCAATTTAATTTATTAACCGCGATCTCGGAACCTAACTCAAAAGATAATCTTTTACTGCAAGAAAAAGACCAAATTTTTGTGTTTGATAATGGTTTACACCTTGGCTATTGGTATGGATCTTACGTAAATAAAAAAGCAACAAATGATAGTTTGAAAAGAAATAATCAATCACCTGGCCAACAAGGGCAATTTAATCCCAATACCAATCAATGGGAATACACTGATGTGCAAACAGGTGCATTAATCGAACAAAAAGAAAATACCAAACTTGATGTGGAAGGCACTGATTCCTCGACTGATGCTGCTAAATTACGCCAATCAAGCCGTGAGGAATTATTACAGCCGATTGTTGAGCGCTTAAAAGAGCAATCAACATTAGATAAACCTGCTCAGTTGATTGAAATTACGGGTTCGGTGAAATTTCCAGGGGTATACCCACTACCAAAAAATAAAAGTATTCACTCTGTTGTGGCTGCTGCTGGAGGTTTAACGGAGGATGCATATTTAACTTCTGCAGAAGTCACCCGCCGATTGAAAACCGATGAGAGTTTTTCTGTTAAGCACTTTGATTTTTCATTGAGTGAAGCGTTAGCTGGTAATAGCAATACTGAATTAAAGGCACAAGATCACCTGATTATCAAAAAGCAACCCGATTGGCAAAAAGATATGGTAATCGACTTGCAAGGAGAGGTGAAATTTCCTGGTCTGTATACATTCCAACGCGGTGATACGATCAAAGATATGATTGTTCGTGCTGGTGGCTTTACTCAATATGCTTACATTGAAGGCGCTGTATTTAGCCGAGAACGTCTTAAACGTCAAGAAAAAGTCAGAATGAAGCAGTTACAAATTCAGCTTAAACAAGAGATTAGTAGCTTAGCCTTACGTCGTCAAACTACATCAGCGACTTATCAAACATCACCTTCTGAAGCAATTTCAGTCGTGGATCAGTTAGAAAAAGCAGAAGCTGTTGGTCGGTTGGTGATTGATATGCAATCGGTAATGAAAGGTGATAAAGACTCGAATCTTATTCTTGAAAAAGGCGATAAACTTTTCATTCCTGCATTAAACCCAGTTGTGAGTGTAGTTGGAGAAGTTCAATACACCTCCAATCATATATTTAAATCGGGAGTTTCAGTTGAAGATTATATTGATTCAGCGGGTGGAACCAAACGTCAGGCCGATAGTGACCGCATTTACATTGTGAAGGCGAATGGCTCCGTTGAGTTACCAAATACGTCATTCTGGTTTAGTCGCAGCTTCGCACCGCTAGAGCCTGGTGATACCATTATCGTACCAATCGATACTGATTACCTTGATGGTCTAAGTACCATGACGTCAGCAACTCAGATTCTTTATCAAATTGGTGTTGCTTGGAGTGCGGTGAAATAATACTAATCTTTTAAGTCTTATCATTCTGGTTTTAAGCCAAACTGCTTGCTGTTGAAAAGTGGCTTGGCTTATTACTGGTTAAATTTTTTCATTGAATAGGAAATGAAACAAACATAGAGGTAATTACGTCATTACCTTATTTCGAGTTTCAAAAGTTAATATTTATGGCTAAAAATCTTCAGTATCAATCTTCTACTTTCCAACAAGAATCTGCAGATGATGAGATCGATCTACGGGAACTTTTCTCAGCTTTATGGAAAGGTAAGTGGATTATTGTTGTGTGTACGTTTGTTTTTGCTGTTGGCGGTGTCGCTTTTGCACTATTGCAACCGAACACCTACAAAGCAGAAGCAATATTAGCGTCAACAGATGATGGTGGCGGTGGTGGTTTGTCGGCTATGGCTGGTCAACTTGGGGGACTCGCTTCTCTTGCTGGAGTTAATTTAGGAGGAGGGGATGCTAGTGGTAAGGTCATGGCACTTGCTACGTTGAACTCTCGCCAGTTTGTTAATTATTTTATTAATAAGCACGATCTCTTAGTGCCATTAATAGCGAGTACAAAATGGATAGAAGACGGTAATCGGCTTGTCATTAATCCTGATCTTTATAATGAAACAAAAAGAACATGGCTTACTGATGAGGATACTGGTGAGTCATTAAAGCCAACCGATTGGGACGCCTATAAAGCGTTTAAGAAATTAATAGCGGTTGCTGATGATAAAGATACTGGTTTAGTGACGGTTTCTATTACCCATTATTCGCCTATTATTGCTAAACAATGGGTAGATTGGTTAACCGCAGATTTAAATGCTTGGATGAAGAAAAAGTCACTTGAAGAAACGAGTAAAAATATTAAATACTTAAATAAACAGATATATCGCACTCGAGTATCTGAAATGCAAACAGTTTTTTATGGGCTTATTCAAGAGCAGACCAAAGCGCTAATGTTGGCTGAGGTGAATGATGAGTTCTCTTTCAAAATTATCGATCCGGCGGTGATCCCTGAAGAAAAGGCTGGGCCTAAACGAGCTCTTATTTGTGTGTTGGCTGTACTGTTAGGCGGTATGTTAGGTACGGGTATCGTTTTGGCTCGCTTTGTATTTAAAAAAGAGGATGATAACGAGCCAAGTAATTCTAAATTATTAGCAACCAACTTTTAGCTACTTTCCTATTTAAAGTTTATCGAGTACGTATTATGAAAATTGCAATCGCAGGTACAGGCTACGTAGGTCTTTCAAATGCAATCCTTTTATCGCAAAACCATGAAGTGCTTGCGGTCGATATCATCCCTGAAAAAGTGGAGATGATAAATAACCGCCAGTCTCCAATTGTAGATGCTGAAATTGAGCAATATCTAGCAGAAAAAGAACTTAACCTTACCGCCACATTAGATAAACAACAAGCCTATCAAAATGCTGAATATGTGGTGATTGCCACCCCAACCGATTATGATCCTAAAACTAACTACTTCAATACATCTTCGGTTGAAGCCGTGATCAAAGATGTGATGGCGATTAATCCTAATGCGGTGATGGTGATTAAATCAACCGTTCCTGTGGGTTATACCGCCAGCATTAAACAAGAATTAGGTTGTGATAATATCTTGTTCTCGCCGGAGTTTTTACGCGAAGGTCGTGCATTGTTTGATAACTTACATCCATCTCGGATTATTGTCGGTGAGCAATCTGAGCGTGCAAAAGTGTTTGCCAATCTTTTGGTTGAAGGCGCGGTTAAAGAGAATATCGATGTTCTGTTTACTGACTCAACAGAAGCGGAAGCGGTGAAGTTATTTTCGAACACTTACCTTGCTTTACGCGTGGCCTATTTTAATGAGCTTGATTCTTACGCAGAAGCGCATGGTTTAAACGCTCGCCAGATCATTGAAGGCGTGGGTTTAGATCCTCGCATTGGCGATCATTATAATAATCCATCATTTGGTTATGGTGGCTACTGTTTACCAAAAGATACTAAACAACTTCTTGCCAATTATGACTCTGTACCCAATAACATTATTGGTGCGATTGTCGATGCTAACCGCACTCGTAAAGATTTTGTCGCAGAATCGATCTTGAAGCGTAATCCAAAAGTGGTGGGTATCTATCGCTTAATCATGAAAGCTGGGTCGGATAACTTTAGAGCATCGAGCATTCAAGGCATTATGAAACGCCTAAAAGCCAAAGGGATTGAAGTTGTCGTATACGAACCAGTGATGAAAGAAGAGAGCTTTTTTAATTCTCGCGTCGTTCGTGATTTTGATGAATTCAAGCAAATTTCAGATGTGATTGTGTCTAACCGAATGATGTCTGAGCTTGATGATGTAGCCGATAAAGTTTATACCCGTGATTTGTTTGGCTCGGATTAAAATAGGATTTGGCTTCAGGGCATTAATTAAATAGTCATCCTGAAAAATTACCCATCATCGCTGAAAAGCAACGAAATAATAAAGTTACCCGTCATCCTGAAAAGTGACGAAGAAACCAAGTCCCCCGTCATCCTGAAAAGTGACGAAGGAACGCAGTTCAGGATCTCCTACCGCGATTGGAATTTCAAAGTGTGGTCGGAGATTCCGTATCTTCTTCGCTTAGGCTCATGTACGGAATGACGGGTTTTGGTTGGGTGTGTGGCGTATAATTATCTGTGCTGAACGTTATTTACAATCTTGAAAAAGCCACCAGTTACCCTGAAAGTTACTCGCTATTTTGAAACGCTACCCGTTATCCTGAAAGTTATTCGCAATCTAGAAAACGTCCCCCGTCATCCTGAAAAGTGACGAAGGAGCGCAGTTCAGGATCTCCTACCGCGATTGGAATTTCAAAGTGTGGTCGGAGATTCCGTATCGTCTTCGCTTAGGCTCATGTACGGAATGACGGATTTTGGTTGGGTGTGTGGCGTATAATTATCCGTGCTGAACGTTATTTACAATCTTGAAAAAGCCACCAGTTACCCTGAAAGTTACTCGCTATTTTGAAACGCTATCCGTCATCCTGAAAAGTGACGAAGGAACGCAGTTCAGGATCTCCTACCGCGATTGGAGTATCAATGAGTAGTAGATTTAAACCTGCTCGTAACTCACTTTGGAATGACGGGACATGTATCTTGTTTTGTCATAGTGAGGACTTTGTTAAGAAAAGGATTGTCATGCACTACGATGTTTTTAACGGCGACGCGGATGGCATTATTGCGTTGTTACAATTACGGTTAGCGGAGCCCAAAATTAGTCAGCTTGTCACTGGGATTAAACGTGACATTAATCTGCTGACTCAAGTGGCAAGTGTTGATGATGTCACATCTATCACCGTTCTTGATATTTCCCTGCAAAAAAATATGACTTCTCTCATTCAGCTTCTTGAGCGCTCTATTCCTACTTTCTATTGCGATCATCACCAAAGCGGTAATATTCCCGATTCTCCTTTCCTTGAAACCTTAATCAATCTCGATTCTGAAATATGCACTAGCTTACTCATTAATCAAAAGCTTAAAGGCCAATATCAAACGTGGGCAATTGCGGCTGCGTTTGGTGACAATATGGTGAAAGGGGCGCTACGGTTAGCCACTCAATTCCAATTAAAACCTGATCAAATTGAGTTTTTAAAAGAGCTGGGAATATTGATTAACTACAATGGTTATGGTGCCGATTTATCGGACCTGCATTTCGAACCAGCAGATTTATTTCGCCAGTTACTCGACTACCCCAATCCATTTGATTTGCAAATAGATAAGCAATCGCCTTTTTACCTACTGCAAGCGGGCTATCTGAAAGATAAAGGGCACTTAGACAATATCACCGCGAGTTATGCCGATGAAATGTGCGAAGTATTCATTCTACCTTGCAAGCCTTGGGCAAGACGCATCAGTGGTGTATTTGGCAATGAACTGGCCAATCGTGATCCGAATAAAGCTTTTGCCGTCTTAACTCTAAATAAAGAAGAGACTTTGAATCAGGATCTAACATCAAATAAAGAAGCCGCCTTAAATCCGGATCAACAAAGTTATATGGTAAGCGTTCGTGCACCATTGAATAATCGAGTTGGAGCGGATGAAATTTGTGGCCAATTTGCAACTGGTGGTGGCCGACGCGCTGCGGCTGGTATTAATCAATTACCACAAGAAGAAGTGGATAAGTTCATTTCTTTGCTTTCCAGCTTTTATTTCTGATGAAACTCACATACTACTAAAGCTTGATTATATCTCTGTCTAATAAATAGAATTATTATAATAATAGCTCCCAATTATATGTGACATGATTCTATAATCCGAGCTTCTTGATATATAAAAATAAAGGCTATAAATGTGAAGTGGAAATTAAAAAAAACCAAGCTGGGACAACATATATTTTATAAAGAGCTATCCGAAAATAATCGGTTTCTAATAAGCAAACCTGCAATATTTCAAACTATAAAAAATTACGGAAGTCAGTTTTTTTTGTTTCTTAACCTCATTCTTTTTACTGCCTCAACACTGGCAGTGGAGCCTCTTTTCAATACACCAGAAGATATGGATCCCACTTGGGTCGATAATTTATTAAACGTCTTTGGTGCTGATGGCGGTTTCGATGATAGTAAAGCCATCGATATGAGCTATTTACCAACGGCTTATTACACTCCTGAGAAAAAATTTGGGGTTGGGCTATTAGTGGTTGGTTTATATAAAACCGATAGCGCGACGAGTGAAGAGCAACCTTCTTCTTTGGTGATAAACTCTTTTGTATCAATGAACAAATCTTATGGCGTTACGGTTGAGAATATGAATTTCTTTAATCAAGGCCAAGAACGTTTATTGCTTGATGTTGATTTACATAATGAAGCTTCTGTCTATTATGGCAAAGGAATCTCAAAAGGTGATGTCGATTCCAATCAATATACATTTGAAGAGCAAGTTTACAGTTTTAAACCTCGCTGGATGACAGAGGTCGCAGAAAATTATTTTATTGGTATTGGGGGGGATCTCATTAGTGCTAGCGCCGAGAATTTAGAATATACCAAGACTAATACCAAGTATGATTCAGATAGTATCTTACCTACAAACTTTAGCTCAGGAATTGTGATTACTAGCGTCTATGATTCAAGAGATTATCGCCTGAATGCAACAAAAGGGTGGCTATTTCAAGTTGATGCAGGTTTATACCACAACGATCAACAAGACTCTTTTTCTACTTATAACTTTGAGTTAGCCAATTATATTGAGTTAGGCACAGCGCCGGGATTGATCGCTTGGCAAATGCAGGGACACTTTACTTCTGGTGATGTGCCATGGAATCTCATGCCAGACTTAGGCGGTTCAAGCGCAATGCGAGGCTATATTAAAGGACGTTATCGAGATGACCAAATGGCGATGGGACAAGTGGAGTACCGCTTACCTATTTTCCAGCGCTATGGCATGGTGTTTTGGGTGGCTGCCGGGAGTGTTGCCTCCAGTGTTGAAAAGTTGAATGACGATATATTGATGTCTTACGGAACTGGATTTCGGTTTAGGATTAAAGACAATATCAACTTAAGAGCAGACATTGGGGTGGGAGAAAATGACACCAATTTCTATCTTAATGTGAATGAAGTTTTTTAATGATGTTAAAACTCTGTGATTCGAATTCCAACAAATTGATTTTAAAAGTTATTCCCATTCTATTGACGATTTCTATATGGCCTAAGGATGCTTTACCTGCAGAGAATTCGTCTCACAAAAAAAACGGTAGCCTCATAAATGCTGAGCGATGTATGAGAACGTTTACCTATTCGATTTATTTGACTGGTATCCATACTGGTGAGTTAAAAAAGATAGAGCAATGGCAAAAGGATAAAGTAGTTGTTACCTCTAAAAGCCAAGCCAGTATCTTAGGAATTACTACAACTTATAACCAACGGGCTGAATTAAGTTGGTTGGAGTCTAGGCATGAGTGGATTTCCACAGAGTTTCATCAACAAGTCTCAGGTTTTCGCTCCCGAGATATGCAAGTAACCCTAAAAAATCAAGGCCATCAGTCGGAAGTCGATATTGATGGGAAGAAGGCGAGTTATTTTGATGCAGATATTCCATTGAGGGATGTCGATACACTTTCAATACAGATACGCCAAAATTTGATTGAAGGTAGAAAATCTTTTGTTTTAAATCGTCAAGCGACGGATGGTATTGAGCGGTATCAGTATGACGTTTACGCGAAAAAAAATATAACAATATACCCTTGGGGGGAAATAACAGTGATTCCTGTCGAGCAAAAAGGGGAGGATCATATTACATTCTTTTTCTCTCCGGACTTAGGTTATCAAGTTGTTAAAGCTAAATATCATGGCTTTCTTTTGAAGGGGCTTTTGGAATTAGATGCTTATTCGTCAACATGTCTTAAAGGTTATTAATCTTAGTTATTGAATTAAATGCTCCCTCGGAAAGTAAAGAAGAAATTTTATTTAGGATCTTCAATAGCCCATTCCTATTAATATCATCTAATAATTCGATTTTCATCTTACTTAAAACTTGGGCATAATGTCGGCAACGAATGAAATTTTGTACCAGATTTATGTGATACCAAAAGGTATGGTGAAAGTTGAAACGATTTAACTTGATCTTATCCTGCAGTTTATTGTGAAAAGTGTAGTAAAATTACGCTTAACTGATTTACCTAATTCTTAGTATTTAAACGAGGTTTAACATGTCGAATAAAAAACCAATCGCTTTAGTCATCCTTGATGGTTGGGGCTCTCGTGAAAAGTCTAGCGATAACGCTATCGCCAATGCAAATACGCCAGTACTGGATTCATTATTTGCTAATCAGCCAAATACTCTTATCTCTGCATCGGGTTTCGATGTTGGTCTGCCAGATGGTCAAATGGGTAACTCTGAAGTGGGTCATACCAACATTGGTGCAGGTCGCGTGGTATATCAAGATTTAACTCGCATTACGAAATCAATTTTAGATGGTGAATTTAAACATACGCCAGCGATTGCGAATGCGATTGATAAAGCCGTTGCAGCAGACAAAGCTGTTCATATCATGGGGCTTATGTCTCCAGGTGGTGTGCATAGTCATGAAGATCACATCTACGCTGCAGTTCAAATGGCAGCTGAACGCGGCGCTAAAAAAGTGTATGTTCACGCCTTCCTTGATGGTCGCGATACACCGCCCCGCAGCGCAAAAAATACGCTACAACGCTTCCAAGATTTATTCGCAGAATTGAACCTTAAAGAAGGTCGTATTGCGTCTTTAATTGGTCGCTACTTTGCGATGGATCGTGATAACAACTGGGATCGCGTACAAAAATCTTACGACTTATTAACTCAAGCAAAAGCAGAGTTCACTTTTGATTCTGCAACGGCTGGTCTTGAAGCGGCTTATGCTCGTGAAGAAAACGATGAGTTCGTACAAGCAACTGAAATTCGCGCTGAAGGTGATGAAAGCGCAGCAATCGTTGATGGCGACGCTGTTATTTTTATGAACTATCGCGCTGACCGTGCACGTGAAATCACTCGTACTTTCGTTCCTGATTTTGCCGGTTTTGAACGTGCTGTCTTCCCAGCAATTGATTTTGTTATGCTGACTCAATACGCGGCAGACATTCCTTTGCTTTGTGCGTTCCCACCAGCATCATTAGAAAATACTTACGGTGAGTGGTTGTCGAAATGTGGCAAAACTCAGCTTCGTATTTCTGAAACAGAAAAATATGCACACGTAACTTTCTTCTTCAACGGCGGTAAAGAAGATGAATTTGAAGGTGAAGAGCGTCAGTTGGTCGCTTCTCCAAAAGTCGCGACTTACGATCTTCAACCTGAAATGAGTGCACCAGAATTAACCGATAAACTGGTTGCAGCAATCAAGTCAGGCAAATTCGATACCATCATTTGTAACTACCCGAATGGCGATATGGTCGGTCATACTGGTGTTTATGAAGCAGCCGTTAAAGCTTGTGAAGCCGTTGATGAATGTATTGGTCGCGTTGTTGAAGCTATCAAAGAAGTCGATGGTCAGTTACTGATCACCGCTGATCACGGTAACGCAGAAATGATGATTGACCCAACAACGGGTGGTGTTCATACAGCCCATACTAGCTTACCAGTACCACTTGTTTATGTGGGTTCGAAAAATCTTGAATTTAAAGCGGGTGGTAAACTCTCTGATCTTGCACCAACCATGCTTGAATTAACAGGAATGGAAATCCCAGCAGAAATGACTGGTCAGGTTATTGTCAATTTGAAATAACCTCTAGCGTCCTTAATGACTTTGGGTAACAGTTTGTGTGGATTACTGGTAAAGTAGTCCGCACAAAACTGAACAATTATGTTTTAGGGATACTGTTTTAGAATGAATTCACTTTCGCCAACTTTTTTTACTTACTCTGTATTAAAGTCTCACGCATTTAAAACATGTTCGGTTGCTATTAATTCAGTTGCTATCAATAACGCCAGCATCCGTTTAATCAAACGAGTGCATACTGGCGTTTTTTTGTGCCTGTGGATGGTGGTTTATTTACTTTCATTTTCGGTTAATGCGGCCTCAAAAGATGATTTAAAAGGCGTATCGGCTCAGATTTCTCGTCAAACCTCCTCAATCAGTTCTCAGCAAAAGCAATTAAACCAATTACAAAATGAACTTAAGAACCATGAAATTGCTATTTCGAAACTAGGGCAAGAAATCCAACATACACAACGTGAGTTGACCAAGGTTCATAGCAACTTAGACGAATTACATCAGCAAAAAAAAGAACTTGAACAAACTAAGGCTGAGCAAAAAGATACGTTGGAACAACTAATTAAAGCGTATTACATTACCAGTCGTAATAATGATGTCTATCAACTCTTGCAAGGTGGCGATCCGACAGAGAAAGATCGTATCAGCCAATATTTTCAACATCTTGCTACGGCGAGAACAGAAGCAATCAAAGCTTTAGAATTGACTCAATCTCGTTTAGACGAAAAAGAACAGCAGCTTTCGGTTGAAGAGAATAAGCAGGCGACATTGCTTGCCGAGCAAAAAGGTAAGCGAGATGATCTGCAAAAAGCGCAGGGTCAGCGAAAAACAACCGTTGCCGGAATTCGAACTACGATTAAAAGTAACCAAAGTAGTTTGGCTGAATTACGCCGCAACGAAACCCGCTTAAAAGCCGAAATAGCAAAGGCTGCGAAACGAAATATTTCACCAATGGATGGATTAGGCCGCTATAAAGGCCGTTTGCCTTGGCCATTAACGGGCAGTATCGCGCATAGTTATGGAACGTCTCAAAGCGGTCAAGTCACGTGGAAAGGTATTGTTATTAACGCCAAACAAGGCCAAGCGGTAAAAGCGGTTCATTCAGGTAAAGTTGTGTTTGCCGAATGGCTGCGTGGCTATGGCTTAGTGATCTTGCTTGACCATGGTAAAGGCGATATGACCTTATATGGCTATAATTCAACGCTACTGAAAAAAGACGGCGATGTAGTTGCTGAAGGTGAAACCATTGCTCTTGCTGGGAACACTGGCGGACAAGATAGAGCCGCTTTATATTTTGAAGTCAGGCGTAATAGCCAAGCACAAAACCCGAAAAGCTGGTTGAAGTAGAACCAAGGAATTTGCAAGATAGAGCGAGGCTGTGAGTACGCCTCGCTCTAGATCCGAAGAGCATCAAAATGCAACTTCATTGCGAGGCAACAGCGTC
>NZ_VHKO01000035.1 GCF_015223435.1 Vibrio hibernica | reverse complement strand
ATATAAAACTAAGTTTCCAGTATCTCGATATTAAATGGGCAAGTTAATTGGATAAACTTACTTATCGAGCAGCAAATTTCGACGAATCAAAACTTGTATAAATTTGGTGGCTACAACGGGATTCGAACCTGTGACCCCATCATTATGAGTGATGTGCTCTAACCAACTGAGCTACGTAGCCAATGAGGTTTTCACCTCTGTCTGTTGCATAAACTCTGCAACGAGAACGGAGCGCATTATGCGGATTAGGGCCGCGAGCGTCAATAGTTTTTTTGAATAAATTACCCAAAATGAATCGTTCGCATTTTTTTTAAACAAAAAGCACTATTTGTAATCAATAACACAATTTATCGCTGTCGATTCTTTATATATTTATTGTTATCAGCTTTGAATAGAAAGAAAAAAGCCAGTGAACTATTCACTGGCTTTGATTTGAATATTTTATTTATGGGCTACGAACTAGACGTTAAAACGGAAGTGAACCACATCACCATCTTTCACGATATATTCTTTACCTTCTAAGCGCCATTTGCCTGCTTCTTTTGCTCCGCTTTCACCTTTAAATTGAATGAAGTCGTTATAAGCGATCACTTCTGCGCGAATAAAGCCTCTTTCAAAATCAGTATGAATTTTACCAGCGGATTGTGGTGCTGTTGCTCCGATTGGAATTGTCCAAGCACGAACTTCTTGCACACCTGCGGTGAAATAGGTCTGTAAGGTTAATAATTCATAACCAGATCGAATGACACGATTTAGACCGGGTTCTTCGATACCAAGATCCGCTAAAAACTCATCACGATCTTCTTCGTCAAGTTCAGACATTTCAGACTCAATGGCAGCGCAAACAGGCACAACCACCGCATTTTGATCCTCTGCATATGCACGAACTTGATCTAAATATGGATTACCTTCAAATCCATCTTCACTTACATTGGCAATGTACATAGTTGGTTTTAGAGTTAAGAAGTTTAAATAACCAACGGCAGCTAATTCTTCTTTACTGAGTTCAATTGAGCGAGCCATTCCGCCTTCTGTAAAGACAGGAAGCAGTTTTTCTAGCACTGTAATTTCAAACTTAGCGTCTTTATCGCCACCTTTTGCTTTTTTGGCTTGACGTTGGATAGCGCGTTCACAGCTATCTAAGTCGGCAAGAGCAAGCTCTAAGTTGATGATTTCGATATCTTCAATTGGCGAGATTCTACCTGCAACGTGAATGATGTTTTCATTCTCAAAGCAGCGTACAACGTGACCGATAGCGTCAGTTTCACGGATGTTTGCGAGGAATTTGTTACCAAGTCCTTCACCTTTTGATGCACCAGCAACAAGTCCGGCAATATCAACAAACTCCATCGTGGTTGGAAGAATGCGTTTTGGGTTCACGATTGCTGCCAATGCATCAAGACGAAGATCAGGAACAGGTACGACACCGGTATTAGGCTCAATGGTACAGAAAGGGAAGTTAGCCGCTTCAATACCTGCTTTAGTTAGCGCGTTAAATAGAGTGGATTTACCTACGTTTGGTAAACCGACGATCCCACATTTGAAACCCATGTTATAAACCTTCTTTCATTCGGCATGATTACCGACTCTGTCATTTGATTGTTTTGCTAAATACAGCTTTATATAACTGTTTTATTCAGCTTTAAACGTATGTAAGCGATTTTGTGCTTTTGCTAAATCATCTTTGAATAGTATGTCTAAGCTGCGTACAGATTCATCGACAGCAGCATCAAGCAATTCTTGTTCTTTGGTTGGCGCTTTTCCAAGAACATAACCGGCGACGCGATCTTTATGCCCAGGATGACCAATACCAATTCGTAAGCGATAAAATTCTTTATTGTTCGCTTGTTTGGCAATAATGTCTTTTAGACCATTGTGTCCGCCATGACCGCCACCTTTTTTAAATTTAGCCACACCGGGTGGAAGATCGAGTTCATCGTGAGCGACCATGATCTCTTCAGGTAATATTTGATAAAACTTTGCGATGGCTGCAACCGACTTTCCCGATAAATTCATAAATGTAGTGGGGATCAGAAGGCGTAAATCTTGACCATGCACCATTATCCTTCCGGTTAAGCCAAAAAATTTACTTTCTTCTTTGAGATTTACGTTATGTACTCGAGCTAACTCTTCTACCACCCACGCTCCAGCATTATGGCGAGTTCTGGCATATTCTGGCCCTGGGTTAGCAAGACCGACAAGTAATTTGATTGGTTGGGTCAAGATTCTGCTCTCTTTGCAAATTTTAAAAGCGCGGCATGATAGCATATTTTTTAAAAGGGTGGGCAGAGTGGGATGTAATAAAAAACCACCTTACTAATAAGTAAAGTGGTTTCCATTTTCAAGCATTGAATATTTAACGAGTAGTTCTAGTTAAACATCGCTGAGATTGATTCTTCGTTGCTGATACGACGGATAGCTTCAGCTAGCATGCTTGATAAAGTAAGTTGCGTTACTTTACCTGTTGCTTTCATTTCATCCGACAAGGTAATTGAGTCAGTGACGATGACTTGGTCAATAACTGAATTCGCGATATTTGTTGCGGCATTACCAGAGAACACGGCGTGAGTTGCGTATGCAAATACACGTTTCGCACCACGCTCTTTTAACGCTTCAGCTGCTTTACATAATGTGCCACCAGTATCGATCATGTCATCAACAATTACACAATCGCGACCTTTAACATCACCAATTAGGTTCATTACTTCAGAAACGTTAGCGCGTGGACGACGTTTATCAACGATAGCGATATCAGTGTCATCTAACATTTTTGCCGTTGCACGAGCGCGAACAACACCACCAAGATCAGGAGAAACAACCACAGGATCTTCTAGGTTACGAGATTTCATATCTTCCATCAGCACTGGCGTACCAAAGATATTATCGACAGGAACATCGAAGAAACCCTGAATTTGTTCAGCGTGAAGGTCGATGGTTAAAACGCGGTCAACACCGACGTTAGAAAGAAAATCTGCAACAACTTTTGCAGTGATTGGAACACGAGCTGAACGGACACGACGGTCTTGGCGTGCGTAACCAAAATATGGGATGACGGCTGTAATACGGCCCGCAGAAGCGCGGCGCATTGCATCGATCATAACAACCAATTCCATTAAGTTGTCATTGGTTGGCGCACAAGTAGATTGGATGATGAATACATCACTACCACGAACATTTTCATTGATTTGTACCGCAACTTCACCGTCAGAAAAACGGTTTACAGTTGCGTCACCAAGGGAAATGTACAGGCGATCTGCAATACGTTGGGCTAGTTCAGGTGTGGCGTTACCAGCAAATAGCTTCATATCAGGCACGGGGGAAACCTCGGGTTGCGTCCAGTTTTAAATTGAGTGGTGGTTGGCTTGTTTATAGTCAGCCAAAGTCTTATGGAGAGATGAAATATTCATTCCCTTGGCGATAAAGCCAAAGACACTATTTGAATTTTGTTGCGCGATAAACTTGTCTAAAGTCTCTTTTGCTTGTTGCTGAGTATCGAATTCAGCAAAAAGACAAGACCCAGTACCAGTCAATCTCGACGGCGCGTATTGTAGCAGCCAAGAAAGTTGCTTAGCAACCTCCGGATACAGTAAAGTCACAATTTTTTCGCAATCGTTTTCGTAAGGTTGTTGCAAAAGTGTTGTAAGCTCTTGCTTTGGCGTATTTCTAGTCAAATCTGAGTGAGTGAAAATATCTGCAGTCGCAATATTGACATCCGGTTTTAGCACTAAATACCATTTTTCTTGTGGGTGAGCAGGTTTAAGTTTTTCGCCAACCCCTTCAGCAAAAGCGGCTTGTCCTCGAACGAACACAGGAACATCAGCGCCCAGCTTTAATCCTATTTCAGCCAAAGTATCGATATCAAAATTAAGTTGCCATAAATGGTTTAGTGCCACCAAGGTGGTCGCTGCATTTGAAGAGCCGCCACCGAGTCCGCCACCCATAGGCAATCTTTTATTAAGTTCAATGTCAGCGCCAAGTGTCTTTGGATCTATATCGCCTGCTTTCTGTGCGTGTATGCTCTTCGCATACATATTTTTTGCATATAGGCGTAAAGCATCCGCGGCTTTCCAAATAAGGTTCTGCTCTAACGCGACGCCTTCGATCTCTGGGGTAATGGTTAGCTTACCGGTTTGATTGATGTGAAAACGTAGGGTGTCACCAAAGTCGATGAACTGAAATAAGGTTTGCAGCTCATGATAACCATCACTACGGCGACCAGTGATATATAAAAATAAATTCAGTTTGGCAGGGGATGGCCACGCAATTGAGTCTTGAATCATTGGTTGTTTAAGTGAGCTTACATTTGACATTAGAATATCCACTTGCTGATCACTATTTTAATTTTGGTTTTATCTTGCTGTAAGAATAGTTGACTTGGCAGCATGAGATCATTCTTTACTGGTGTCATTTGAGCTGAGTAAGTTAAATAATTGAGTCGCCAGTTTTGATCACCGAGGTTCTTCTCAAGGCTTGCTAGTGTATTAGAATCATTCAATGTGGTGCGATCTGCATCGGTAGGCAAGCCTTTAATCCAGTCGGGGAGTTGGGATACTGGAATGCTGAACCCTGTCAATTCATTGATTAGTTGGTTGGCTTGTGGAGCTGTGCTTACCTTGCCATCGGATGTCGTGATCATTGAGCCACTTGGTAGCATTTGTAGTGTCATTACGGTTTGACCAAAAAAAGTCAGCAGTTTTAATTCATCATAGTTTGAAGCGTGGGTTAAAATAAAATTAAGAGATTGTCGATGGCTGGGATCTTGATAACCGATTTTTCCTGTTACTTTGAATGCATCTAACTTTGTAAGGTCTTGCTGATGTTGCTGCCAATTGACATGGTAAGTGGTTTCTTGTTCTGGTACTGAGCTACAGCCCACTAATACCATGGTGATGATACAAAGTATGAGACTAGAAAAACGGCGAAATGCATGATGAATAGACAAAAGGAATCCTTACTCTTTTATAAATTTCAGCGCAATTGTAGCATCTTATCGTTGAGCCATTCAGCACAAATATCCGTCGATTGTTACGAATACAGAGTCTAGCCCTTTCATTACTGCGGCCCATCAAGTAAAATTGCTGGCTCATATCACTATTTTTTAGAGTATCCCCACTACATGTCTTTGCTTGCTATTGGTATCAATCACAATACAGCGTCGGTTGAGTTGCGAGAAAAAATTGCATTTTCACCTGAGAAACTGTCTGAAGCGCTAGCTCAGATGGCGGCTAGTCATGTCATTAAAAGTGGTGTTATCGTTTCAACCTGTAATCGAACTGAAATTTATTGCGACTTAAGTAAAGGCGCAACTAAAGGTCACATCATTGATTGGTTATTAGAGTTCCATCACGTAGAACCTGAAAGCTTGATGTCATCTATTTATAGTTATGAAGAACAAGCTGCCGTTCAGCATCTTATGCGAGTGGCATGTGGGCTTGACTCATTAGTACTTGGCGAGCCGCAAATTTTAGGCCAAGTAAAGCAAGCTTATGCATCTTCAGTTGAGCTAAAAGCGGTGAATGGTTTGACTGAAAAATTATTCCATAAAGCGTTTTCTGTTGCGAAAAGAGTTCGTACCGAAACGGCGATTGGTGGCAGTGCTGTTTCTGTTGCTTATGCGGCTTGTATGCTCGCGAAGCAAATTTTTGAATCGATGAAAAATGTCACTGTATTGCTTGTTGGTGCAGGGGAAACCATCGAATTGGTTGCCAAGCATTTATCATCGACCCACTGTAAAAATATCATTGTCGCGAACCGTACTATTGAAAGAGCCAAGTTGTTGGCCGATCAATTTGATGGTGAAGTCATTACACTTTCCGAGATCCCTGAGCATTTACCTAGAGCCGATATTGTGATCAGCTCCACTGCGAGCCCGTTGCCTATTATTGGTAAAGGGATGGTTGAAACAGCATTAAAAAAACGCAAACATCAGCCAATGTTGTTAGTAGATATTGCCGTGCCACGTGATATTGAATTTCAAGTTGGCGATCTAAACGATGCTTATTTATATAGTGTGGATGATTTGCAAGGGATCGTGAGTAAAAATATGGAACAGCGTAAAGTTGAAGCCATTCAAGCCGAAGCGATTGTAACGGAAGAAAGTGCGGCCTTTATGATGTGGCTGAGATCACTACAAGCTGTGGATAGCATTCGAGATTACCGACAACACGCCAATGATATTAAAAGTGATTTATTGGAAAAAAGCCTCAATGCGCTTGCCGCAGGCGGTAATCCAGAAAAAGTATTACGTGAATTAAGCAATAAATTAACCAACCGATTAATCCATCAGCCGACTCGTGCTATGCAAGTTGTGGCAGAGCAAGGCGAGCCAGAGAAATTAACTGTTATACGTCAAAGTTTAGGTTTAGATGAACTTTAGCTGTGCTCAAACACAGTTCTACGCAATTAACAGCTCCCTATCAATAGCAACATTCACAGTTAAGATAAAATTATGAAATCGTCAATTTTGACCAAGTTAGAAACGCTGGTTGAGCGTTATGAAGAAGTGCAGCATTTATTAGGCGATCCTGGTGTGATTGGCGATCAAAATAAATTCCGTACGCTATCAAAAGAGTATTCACAATTAGAAGAAGTGACACAATGCTTTCAGGCCTATCAACAAGCACAAGATGATCTCATTGCTGCCGAAGAAATGGCGCAAGAAGATGATGCTGAAATGCGTGAAATGGCACAAGATGAAATCAAAGAGGCAAAAGCGACGATTGAACGTTTAGCCGATGATTTACAAATATTATTGATTCCTAAAGATCCTAATGATGATCGCAACTGTTTCTTAGAGATTCGCGCTGGCGCGGGTGGTGATGAAGCCGGTATTTTTGCAGGTGATCTATTTCGAATGTATAGCCGTTTTGCAGAGAAAAAAGGCTGGCGTATTGAAGTGATGAGCAGCAACATTTCAGAGCAAGGTGGCTTTAAAGAAATGATCGCTAAAGTCGTTGGTGATGGTGCATTCGGCGTATTGAAATTTGAATCTGGTGGTCATCGTGTGCAACGTGTTCCTGCGACAGAATCTCAAGGTCGAGTTCATACTTCAGCTTGTACTTTAGCGGTAATGGCGGAAGTTCCTGAAGCTGAAATGCCTGAAATTAAAGCATCTGATCTTAAAATTGATACTTTCCGTTCATCGGGGGCGGGTGGTCAGCACGTTAACACCACCGATTCTGCTATCCGTATTACCCACTTACCAACGGGAACAGTGGTTGAGTGTCAAGATGAGCGCTCACAACATAAGAACAAAGCGAAAGCGATGACCGTGTTAGCGGCTCGTATTACTCAAGCTGAAATGGCGAAGCGAGCGGCTGAAGTGTCGGATACTCGTCGTAATCTACTTGGTTCTGGCGATCGTAGTGACCGTATTCGTACTTATAACTATCCACAAGGCCGAGTATCGGATCACCGTATTAACTTAACTTTATATCGCCTAGCCGAAGTAATGGAAGGGGATCTGCAAAGTTTGGTTGATCCTGTTATTCAAGAATATCAAGCCGATCAACTTGCGGCACTTGCTGAACAAAATTAAGTGAAGCAGAGAACTAAGTTAAAGAGAGCGAAGTTAAATAGATAGCTAGGTGAAGTAGATAGTAAGGTTAAGTAGATAAAAGTGAGAATCTATGAACTCGATTGAATGGCACCTTAAACAAGCTACCCAAGCTTTAAAAAATAGTGGTAGCGATACGCTCTCGTTAGATGCGGCGGTATTAATGTGCCATATTCTGGATAAACCTCGCAGTTATTTATTAACGTGGCCAGAGCGTGAATTAACGATCGAGCAACAGCATAAGTTTGATGCTTTGATACAACAACGCATTGAAGGTAAACCAGTCGCCTATTTAGTGGGAGAGCGAGAGTTTTGGTCTCTGTCATTAGAGGTGTCACCCTCAACCTTGATCCCACGCGCGGATACTGAGCGTTTGGTGGAGTTGGCTTTAGATAAAATTGCGTTATTAACTGAACGTAATATTAAGGGCGATATTTTAGATTTGGGGACGGGCACTGGCGCAATAGCACTGGCTCTTGCATCCGAGTTGCCATCTCATACGGTGATAGGTGTCGATTTACAGCCAGAAGCACAACAACTGGCGATTCGGAATGGTCAAAAACTGAATTTAACCAATGCTCACTTTTTGCAAGGCAGCTGGTTTGAACCATTAAGTGATGTAGCCCAATTTGGTTGTATCGTCAGTAATCCACCTTATATTGATCAGCACGACCCTCACTTGGTTTTAGGTGATGTTCGTTTTGAACCATTAACGGCTTTGGTGGCACAAGAAAAAGGTTTAGCGGATTTACGTTATATTGCCGAACACTCTCGCCAGCACTTGCATCATGGAGGTTGGTTACTGATGGAGCATGGATTTGAGCAAGGCGCTGAAGTTCGAAATATGCTCACTGAACTTGGTTATCATCAAGTGAGTACTGAAAAAGATTACGGGGATAACGATCGAGTAACGCTAGGTTGCTGGTCTTAATTAAGATTCACCTAAAATTATGTGAATTAATGGAGAAAGGAAAATTATGCTATATATGTCATTGAAGCATATTCATTTATTATCTATTGCGTTGAGCGTCTTTTTGCTGACATTACGCTATATTTTGATGATGATGGATTCATCGGTGTTGCATAAAAAGTGGCTAAAAATAACGCCGCATATTGTTGATACCGTGTTACTAGCCAGTGGTATTGCACTGATTTTTATTACGGGATTTATTCCGTTTACTCCTGCTGCCCCTTGGTTAACTGAAAAAATCACCTGCGTATTAGTTTATATTGCATTAGGTTTTATAGCGTTGAAACTGGGTAAAACTAAATTGATCCGTAGCATTGCTTTCTTTGGTGCATTAGGTTGGTTGTATTGGGCAGCTCACCTTGCCATAACTAAGGTGCCTACTTGGTAATGTCTAGTGAATTTTTAGAAGAAGATGATGGGACTGAAATCGATGAAATGGATCTGTTTGAGCAAGATTTAGATGAAGTCAGCCTGCTAGAGGGCGCGATTGAACTGAATTCTTTGATTAACCCTTCATCAGATACGGTTTGGATAAAAGCATCATTAGAGCAAATGTTCACTGAGCTAGAGCAGGCCTTAGCTCATTCAAGTGATTCATTGAGTGATACTTGTGGCATTCCAGCAGATGACATACATGACCAAGAGAGTATTCAAAAACAAAAATTTGAAGATTTTTTGCACTATTTCTATCATCAATGGGAATTTCAAGGAGATCATGAAACCTTCTTTGACTCACAAAATACATTTATTGAAACCGTATTAAAACGTCGTAAAGGTATCCCTGTCAGTTTAGGGGCTTTATTGTTGTATTTTGGTGAGAAGCTTGATTTTCCGATGGAAGCTGTGATGTTCCCTAGCCAATTTATCATTAAGTTAAAATGGGCTAATGAACCTGCGTTATATGTGAACCCTTTTAATGGTGAGTATTTAACTAAGTCGATATTGCGCGCTTGGTTAATTGGCTATGACGGTCCATTAGCACGATTGCAATCAAAGCATTTAATGGAGACCGACAATCCAACCGTTCTTGGTCGATGGCTTGCAGTGACCAAAGGTTCATTGATGCATGAAGACGAGTATTCCATGGCGTTAGAATGTGCCAATATTGCGCTCAGCTTTGCGCCTGATGATCCTTATGAAATTCGTGACCGAGGCTTTATTTATCAGCAGCTTGAGTGTAATCAAATGGCAGCTGAAGATTTCCAATACTTTATTGATAACTGCCCAGAAGACCCTTCAATAGAAGTGTTAAAGGTTCAGGTGTCTGCGTTAAATCGCGAGCAAACCACCATACATTAATGTCTAAGATATAAATCTTGATTGACGGAGTAAAAGTTATGCAACAGAAAATCGTACAAGTGGGTGATATCCCTGTCGCGAACGACAAACCATTTACCCTTTTTGCTGGTATGAATGTGTTGGAATCTCGCGATCTTGCTATGCAAATTTGTGAGCATTACGTAAAAGTGACCGAAAAATTAGGTATTCCTTACGTTTTTAAAGCCTCGTTTGATAAAGCGAACCGTTCATCTGTGCATTCTTACCGTGGTCCTGGTTTGGATGAAGGTATGAAAATTTTCCAAGAGTTGAAAGATACTTTTGGTGTGAAAATTATTACTGATATTCACAATGAAGCTCAAGCTCAACCTGTTGCTGATGTCGTGGATGTGATCCAACTTCCTG
Source organism: Vibrio hibernica (assembly GCF_015223435.1). Taxonomy (GTDB): domain Bacteria; phylum Pseudomonadota; class Gammaproteobacteria; order Enterobacterales; family Vibrionaceae; genus Vibrio; species Vibrio hibernica. Next base: position 20,198 of record NZ_VHKO01000035.1, on the reverse strand, counting down.
CTTTCCTTGCTCGTCAAACCGATCTTGTTGAAGCGATGGCAAAAACGGGTGCGGTTATTAATGTGAAAAAACCACAATTCATGAGCCCAAATCAAGTTGGTAATATCGTGGATAAATTCGCGGAATGTGGCAACGATAAAATCATTCTTTGTGAGCGTGGATCTTGCATGGGTTACGACAACTTAGTCGTGGATATGCTTGGCTTTGGCGTAATGAAAAAATCATCAAATGGTAGCCCAATCATTTTTGATGTGACGCATTCATTACAAATGCGTGATCCTTCTGGCGCGGCTTCTGGTGGCCGCCGTGAGCAAACTGTTGAGCTAGCAAAAGCTGGTTTAGCGACAGGGATTGCGGGTTTATTTATTGAAGCACATCCAAATCCTGATCAAGCGCGTTGTGATGGTCCATCAGCATTGCCACTGGATAAGCTAGAACCTTTCCTTAAACAAATGAAAGACCTTGATGATCTTATCAAAAGCTTTGCGTACATTGATATTCGTTAATTTCGATTAAACATATTCATTATCAAATCCAGTGATTTAGGTCACTGGATTTTTTTATCTCTCATCCGTAGCTTATCGTTTTATCCTTGTGATCGTCTTACCAAAATTTTGTGCTGAAGATACCGAAATGAATGAAATGGTTTAGACTATTTTCATTACCTTGAGAGTTAGGTTTTCCTTTTGCGTTATCCATTTTAAGTAGGTATTTATAATGAGACAGTTTGTATTTAAAGCATCAACGATTGCACTCGCGGTCGCTTCTCTTGCGGCATGTTCTTCCCTCAGTACTTCATCGACTCAACATGAATGGTTGGCGGATAAGACTTATAAACTTACGGTTCTTCATACTAACGATAATCATGGTCGCTTTTGGCAAAATGAAGAGGGTGAATATGGTATGTCGGCACGTAAAACATTGATTGACGGTATCCGTCATGAGGTGGAAGCAGAAGGTGGAAGTGTTTTACTTTTCTCTGGCGGTGATATCAATACTGGCGTTCCAGAGTCAGATTTACAAGATGCGGAGCCTGATTTTAAAGGCATGGATAAGATTGGTTACGATGCAATGGCGGTTGGTAACCATGAGTTTGATAACCCACTTTCGGTATTAATGAAGCAGCGTGATTGGATTAATTTCCCAATGTTATCTGCCAATATTTATGATAAAAAAACAGGTAAACGTTTATTCAAACCGTATGAGATTTTTGACGAGCAAGGCATCAAAATTGCTGTCATTGGTTTAACCACGGAAGATACGGCTAAGATTGGCAATCCCGAATATATTGGTGGTATTGAGTTTAGAGATCCTAAAGCAGAAGCTAAAAAGGTGATTGAGCAACTTGAATCCCATGAGAAACCGGATCTGATTTTTGCCGTAACTCACATGGGGCATTACGATAATGGCAACAGTGGAATCAACGCGCCGGGTGATGTGACGCTAGCTCGTTATTTACCAGAGGGCGAATTGAATATGATCGTTGGTGGCCATTCACAAGAACCTGTGTGTATGGAGTCCGATAATCATCGTAATCTGGATTATAAACCGGGTGAATCTTGTATTCCTGATCAGCAAAATGGCACTTGGATCGTACAAGCCCATGAATGGGGGAAATATGTTGGACGCGCCGATTTTGAGTTTAAAAACGGCCAATTAAATATGGTAAGTTATGACCTTATTCCGGTGAATTTGAAGAAAAAAGTGGATGTGAATGGCAAGTCGAAAAAAGTATTTGTACAAAATGAAATAGCGCAAGATGCCGATCTGCATCAGTTCTTAAAGCCTTATCAAGAAAAAGGTCAAGAGAAGTTGAATGTAAAAATTTCTTATACCGATGGCAAACTTGAAGGTGACCGAAATGTGGTGCGTTATAAGCAAACCAATTTAGGTCGTTTGATTGCACTGTCACATATGCAACGCATGAACGCTGATTTTGCAGTCATGAATTCTGGTGGCGTTCGCGATTCGATTCAAGCTGGCGACATCACTTATAAAGACGTATTGAAAGTACAACCGTTTGGCAATATCGTGACTTATATTGATATGAAAGGCAGTGATGTGCTTGATTATCTCAATGTAGTAGGAACCATGCCTATAGATTCAGGAGCTTATGTCCAGTTTGCAGGTATCGCAATGACGGTGTCTAATAACAAAGTGAGTGATGTGAAAATTGGTGGCAAGGCGCTCGATCCTAATAAAATGTATCGCTTTACAGTACCTAGTTTTAACGCCGCGGGTGGCGACGGTTATCCTAAAATTACCGATAAAAAAGGATTCGTAAATACTGGCTTTGTTGATGCTGAAGTATTAAAAGATTATTTAGAAAAGCACAATCCAATCAAAGTGTCAGACTACGAACCGAAAGGTGAAATTCAATATCAATAAGTAAATTTAATTGCTATTGAGGCGACGATAATTTGTTAACTTACTAAGCTAATTTGTTAACTTCCTAAGCAGTGTCATAATAGGGCGCTGCTTTTTATTGGTCATCACTCGTTTAAATCAATATCTTCAAGGATTGAACCATGACACCGGCTATTAATCTCGCTAAAAAGAAAAAAATCATTCATACCGTTCATCAATATACCCACGATCCAAAAGCCGCGAGCTATGGATTGGAAGCGGCAGAAGCATTAGGCCAAGATCCGGCTCAAGTCTTTAAGACTTTATTGTTTTGTTTAAATGGCGAAGCTAAGAATCTTGCCGTGGCGATTGTTCCAGTAGAAAACAAGCTAAATCTTAAGCAAGCCGCGAAAGCCGCAGGCACTAAGAAAGCCGAAATGGCAAATCCTGAGATCGCACAAACGGTAACAGGTTATGTGGTGGGAGGTATTAGTCCGTTAGGTCAAAAGAAAGCCTTGCCGACTTTCATTCATAGTAGTGCACAAGAATTCGAAACGATATGTGTATCAGCGGGTAAGCGAGGATTAGAGATTGAATTAACACCAGATGATTTGGCGATGTTAACGCGTGCTAAATTTGTGGATTTGTGTGGATAATGAAAGGGAGGCCCGAAATCCGAGCCTCAATAATTAATTCTATTACGCTTTGCCTTTCGGTGACCATTTTTTGATAGTGCTGCTATTTGAATTACCAAAGCGAGAACTTTTTGCTGCTGGTTTAGTCGGGCTTGAGCCGCTTGGCTTATCTTGATTACGACTACGATTGCCACCAGAGCGCTCACCTTCTTTATTTGGGCGAGCTTTACGTTCAAATTCACCTTTACCGCGGTAAGTTTTAAACTGTGGCTGTTGCTCACTTGAGGACTCACGTTGCTTAGCAAATTCCCGTTCTTTTTCGGCTTTCGCCTGTAGGCGTGCATCGTGCAATTTTGCATCGGTAGCTTTGGTCATTGTGTGCCCGTCAGCATCCACCATTGACGCTTCTTTTGTCCCTACTGAACCTTCAATCATCTCATGAATTTCAGCTACTTCGGCATCGGTTAAATAGCGCCATTTACCATTGGGTAGACCATCAATGGATATATTCATAATACGCACGCGACGTAATTTATACACATCATAACCTAGCGCTTCACACATACGACGGATCTGGCGGTTTAAGCCTTGTGTTAACACCATACGGAAGGAAAAATCCGTTTCTTTGGTGATTTTACATGGCAAAGTGACGGTATCTAAAATCTCAACGCCCGAAGACATTTTTTCAGTAAACTCCTCCGTAATGGGTTTATCAACACGCACTACATATTCTTTATCGTGTGAGTTACCCGCGCGAAGGATTTTATTGACGATATCGCCATCATTGGTCAGGAAAATCAAACCATCAGACGATTTATCCAAGCGGCCAATCGGGAATATACGCTTATGATGACCAATAAAATCGATGATGTTGCCTTCAACATGACGTTCAGTTGTGCAAGTAATGCCAGTGGGCTTATTCAGTGCGATATAAATCGGTTTTTCTTTGCTACGTACCGGCTTATGGTCAACCATCACTTCATCGGTTGGCAGTACTTTTGTACCCATTTCAGGAATCGAGCCATTGATCGTGACGCGTCCTTGTTCGATAAGCTTATCGGCTTCACGACGCGAACAAAAACCAGAATCACTGATGTATTTATTTAAACGAATAGCAGAAGGAGGCGTTGTCATAATGATCTCTCTTTGACGTTTCACAACGGAAATACTTAAACGAAGAAATGTTGTTTATCGTTTAAGTCGAATTAGGCGCTGGAGTCTAACAGTTTGTGTTAAAAATAAACAGATTAACTCATGCGTTTTTGATGACGTTCTCGGTTGTCGAGTTTCATTTCAGCGCTTTTCTTAATCAATACATAAACAGCGCCAGAACCACCATGAAATGGTTGTGCACTGTGAAAGCACATGACATCGGCGATTTGTTCTAGCCAAGTCGCAAGGTAGCTTTTGATTAATGCGGGTGGGTTAGAGCGCTCACCTTTACCATGAACAATTAACACGCTACGAGTATCTAAACGTTGAGCTTGACGTAAAAACGAAATCACGTCATCTCTTGCTTGTGCAAGGGTACGACGATGTAAATCAAGTTTAGCGGTAATTGGGTATTTGCCTAAACGTAATTTACGAAATACCCCATCTTGGATCCCATCTTTTTTATATTCCAAAATAGCGTCAGGTTGCAGCATCGGCGCATTATCTAAAGACAGATATTCGTCGTATTGATCAGATAACGAAACTGCCGCAAGACGACGAGCAAAATGCGCTTCAGTTATTAAAGGTTCTTTCGTGCGAATGGTAGTATCTTGTTCGATGGGTTTTACATCACTCATCATCTGTTGGAATAAATCTAAATCGTTATCGTCATTCATATCATGACTCCATTGAATGAGAATGATGTGCAAATTATAGCGACTTGGTGGCATATGTGAATGCATCTTGATTAGTAATTAATCGATTAAATTTTATTTTTGAATTTCTTAGGTTTATTGCTTTAAAGGCCTTGCTATCGCTAATTAAATCCGTAATATACGCATCTTAGTCAGCAACAAGTTGTTGATTAAATCTCGGTGAATAGCGCAGTTTGGTAGCGCATCTGGTTTGGGACCAGAGGGTCGGGGGTTCGAATCCCTCTTCACCGACCACTTTTAAAAAGCCTCACAGAAATGTGAGGCTTTTTGTGTTTTTAGCTCTCAGTGAATAGTGCAGTTTGGTAGCGCATCTGATTTTAAAACAAAAAACGGACCAGAGGGTCGGGGGTTCACTGATGTTTAAATACGGGCTCTTCACCGACCACTTTTAAAAAGCCTCACAGAAATGTGAGGTTTTTGCGTTTTAACTCTCAGTGAATAGCGCAGTTTGGTAGCGCATCGGGCTTTGAAAACAAAAAACGGACCAGAGGGTCGGGGGTTCACTGATGTTCAAAAGCGGGCTCTTCACCGACCACTTTTAAAAAGCCTCACAGAAATGTGAGGCTTTTTGCGTTTTAGCTCTCAGTGAATAGCGCAGTTTGGTAGCACATCGAGCTTTGAAAACAAAAAACGTACCAGAGGATCGGGAGTTCACCGATGTTCAAATACGGGCTCTTCACCGACCACTTTATAACGACGCGAGGCCTTATCTAGTAAGGCTTTTCGTTTTTTTTGTAAAAAATTTGGCACAGTAACGTATAGGTGTGCCGATAATGTATTTAAGTGAAAATCGTAATTCATCCTACTATTCTAGGATCTGCTTTCCTCTATATCTACAGTGTGCTCGTCAATTTCAGACTACTAAATCAAATTTGCATACAGATCTAAGATTTATTTCTTGAGTTAGTTAATAATATTTTTTGACTTAACTTACCAAGAGAAAAACATGGACGATTTTAGCCCGTCGGATTTAAAAACCATATTACATTCAAAGCGCGCCAATATGTATTATCTTGAGTATTGTCGCGTGATGCAAAAAGATGGACGAGTGCTGTATCTCACCGAATCCAAACATGAAAACCAGTACTTTAATATTCCCATTGCGAATACCACTGTCTTGCTTTTGGGTAACGGTACTTCGATCACTCAAGCCGCCATGAGAATGTTGGCACAGGCGGGCGTATTGGTGGGGTTTTCTGGTGGTGGAGGCACGCCGTTGTACATGGCAAACGATGCAGAACAGCCGATCGAATGGTTTACCCCACAAAGTGAATATCGACCAACCGAATACCTACAAGGTTGGATGCAGTTTTGGTTTGATGATCAAAAGCGGATCGCCGCCGCAAAAAGCTTTCAACTGGCCAGAATTAAATATTTAGAAAAAGTATGGAGCAATAATCGAGAGTTGAAGATGGAAGGCTTTGATTTTAATGATAAGCAGATCCAAGGCTTCTTAGACGATTTTTACTTGCGTACCGACAACGCGGTGAAACAAAGTGAATTATTGTTAACCGAGGCTCAATTGACCAAACGCTTATACAAATACGCTGCCAACGCCACCCAACAATCCAATTTTAAACGTCAACATCAATCTACTGATCTTGCTAACGACTTCTTAAATCATGGTAACTATTTAGCCTATGGTTTGGCCGCCTGTACGCTTTGGGTATTGGGGATCCCACATGGCTTTGCCGTCATGCATGGCAAAACTCGCCGTGGCGCCTTGGTATTTGATGTTGCCGATTTAATCAAAGATGCCATCGTGCTTCCCTGGGCTTTTATTTGCGCCAAAGAACAAGCCAGTGAACAAGAATTTAGACAACAAGTCCTGCAAGCCTTCACCGATAATAAAGCACTGGATTATATGTTTGATACTGTAAAAAATATCGCATTATCTGAGCGTAATAAAATAGAGAAAAATCAAACTGAGGATCAAGAGGGTACCGAATCATGATGGTGACTTTTGTATCACAATGTGAAAAAAAGGCGCTTAAAAAAACACGTCGAGTACTGGATGCCTTTGCCAATCGAATTGGTGACAACACTTGGCAAACCTTGATCACAGAAGATGGATTGCTCACGGTTAAGAAGATGTTACGCAAAACTGCCAGCCGTAGCACCGCCGTCAGTTGCCATTGGATCCGCTCACGTTCAAGAACGCAATTATTGTGGGTAGTGGGAAATCGGCTGAAATTTAATAGTGAAGGCGTAGTGCCAGTAAACCGAACACAACTTAATTTAGACCATAAAGAATGGGAAAGTGGTTGGCACTTAAATGAAGCGATTGTGCTAGCAACAGGTATTGCTGCGTTATTTCATGATTTTGGCAAAGCCAATGATCTATTCCAAGCGAAGCTCAAAGGGCTGACAGAATCCAAAGGCGAACCGTATCGTCATGAATGGGTATCACTGCGCTTATTTGAAGCTTTTGCTAATGATTTCACCGATCTGCAATGGCTGACCAAGCTTGCCAATATCGATAAGACTTATCAAGATACCGAGCAAAAAGTACTGAATGACCTTCATAATGAACAAACTCATCATCGTCCGTTTACTCAACTTGCCCCTTTCGCCAAGCTGGTGGCATGGTTAATTGTGTCACATCACCGTTTACCCGTGTCTAATGTTGATGAGGTAAATATACAAGCTATCGATCAGTGGTTAGCTCGTTGTTTTGATTGCCATTGGAACTCAGCTAATGCCAAGGATCTCATCAACATAGAGCCGCGGTTAATAAAGCAAAATTGGCAGTTTAGCCATGGTACGCCTTTACTTAGTCAACCTTGGCAACAACAAGCGAAAAAAATTGCACAGCGAGCATTGAACTACCCAATGATATTGTCGGATCAGACGTGGTTTGAACAGCGTTTTGTGGCTCATGTATCACGGTTATCTTTGATGTTGGCGGATCACTATTATTCTTCTCTACCAATTGAAAAATCGAAAGCAACGTGGCGTGATCGAGATTACCAAGCCTTTGCTAATACCGATCGACAAGAGGCCAGTGCGAGCGACTATGCACTAAAACAAAAACTCGATGAACATAATATTGGCGTGTCGGTTAACGCTCAACGATTTGTTCAAAATTTGCCTTCTTTGAAATATACCCTGCCGACTTTAGCACAGCATAAATTGTTTACTCGTCGTAGTGATAATTCCAAATATCATTGGCAGGAAAAAGCATTCAAATTAGCTAAAACAATCGCGAAATCCAGTGAGCGACAAGGTTTCTTTGGCGTGAATATGGCGTCGACTGGTTGTGGTAAAACCATGGCAAATGCTCGCATCATGTATGGTTTATCGGATGAGCGTGAAGGGTGTCGTTTTTCGGTGGCATTAGGCTTACGCACATTAACGTTGCAAACCGGTGATGCCTATCGAGATTTACTTAAATTAGGTGATGATGAATTAGCGGTATTGATTGGCTCACAAGCAGTCAAAGCCTTACATCAACTGAATCAACACAAAACGCAACCAAATCCTTCAGGGAGTGATTCGGCAGATGATTTATTTGAGCAACTGTTTATCAGTTATGAAGGCCAGATTTATGATGGTCGCTTAAAGCATTGGTTAGCCGGAAATCCTAAGCTAGAGCAGTTGATCAGTGCGCCTATTTTAGTCAGCACTATTGACCATTTAATGCCCGCAACAGAAAGCCAACGAGGAGGAAAACAAATTGCTCCCATGTTGCGCTTACTCACCTCTGATTTAATTTTGGATGAACCTGATGATTTTGGTTTAGAAGACATGCCAGCATTATGCCGTTTAGTGAATTGGGCCGGCATGTTGGGCGCTCGGGTATTGTTATCGTCTGCAACCTTGCCACCATCATTAATTGCAACGCTATTTGAGTCTTATTCCGCCGGACGACAACAATTCAATCAAGCCAATTTCGCTGAAATTAAAGACAGTTCGGTGATCTGTGCTTGGATTGATGAATTCAAAAGTGAGATTTTTGAACCTGAAAGTAAAAAGTTATTTATACAGCAGCATCGATCATTTGTTGCTGATCGGGTAAAAAAATTAGCAGGAAGCCAACAAGCGCTGCGTAAAGGACAATTAGTGTCGGTCGATGTGAAACCGGTCACGGAAGACTCTCGTAGTAACGGTGATCATGCAGTGTATCAAGCTGTTGCGACAACGATATCCCAGCAGATACACGCACTGCATGATAAGCATAATGTCACTAACGGTGATGGACGAAAAGTGTCCGTTGGGGTGGTGAGAATAGCCAATATCAACCCGATGATTGCAGTCTCGAAATTATTAACAGCTATGTCACCGCACGAAAATTACAGCCTGCACTTTTGCGTTTATCATTCTCAGTTTCCTTTGGCGTTACGCTCGAATAAAGAAAATCGATTAGATGTCACTTTAACGCGTTACGACTCCCAACAACTCTGGCAACAAGCTGAAATTCAGCGGGTACTGGAAAAGACAAATACTAAAAATAATATTTTCGTGGTACTTGGAACGTCAGTGGTTGAAGTGGGGCGCGATCATGATTATGACTGGGCGATAGCAGAACCGAGCTCGTTGCGTTCATTAATTCAACTTGCTGGCCGTGTGCAACGTCATCGTCAACAACCGCCAGAGCACGCCAACTTAATGGTGCTTAGCCAAAATATACGTGCGTTAAAAGGTGAACCATCCGCTTATTGTCAGCCGGGATTTGAAAGCTCAGTATTACCATTGGCAACGCATGATCTTCATCACTTAATAACCAATGAGTTAGAGAGTATTTCTGCTATCCCGCGCATTGTTGAGCCTGAGATATTGAATCAAATAAATAACTTTCGCAAAGTAGATACTTCAACAAATAGCCGCGGTAAAGCCATGCCTGTGAATAATTTTGGGCTACAAGAGCATCGTGCACTGCGTATTGCTTTATCTCCTGTCGGCGGAAATAAAGCAGGAGCTGATTTTTATCGCAGCTATAAAGAAGCCTCATTGTGGTGGCAAACCGATACCGCGTGGAATGCGGAATTTATAAAACAAACCCCATTCCGCCAGTCTCATTTACAAGAAGCTTTTGTTCTAAGGTTAATCGATGAGACTGAATTGGGTTGGTATCAACTGGACACCACCCGTAAGCCCTATAAATACACCCCACAAAATAGTCATTTTCAATTAGATAATTGCCAGCTAGCCAGGGGATGCTATTGGTGGTTTGATGATAATATTGAACAAATATATCAGCAATTAGCGGAACGGATGAACAGTACCGTTGAGATAGTGAGTGATAAATTCGGTGAAATTAATTTACGCACCTCAAATGAACAAGGTGCCGAAAAACCTTGGCATTGGCATCCTCAGTTGGGTGTTTATGAATCAAAATAGTAGAAGGGAAATTGAATGGAATTAACCTTAAGTGGGGCGATTGCTGAGTATATCGAGCAACGTAAACAGACCAAGTTAGAACCGCTTCAAAAGGTTCGCGATAAGATCTTAAATAGCACAGATGATGTGGTAATGCTTGCACAAGCGAAAGCGGATTATGCAGAAAAGTCAGCGCCAATTGAAGCTACATTTAAGCCTAACGTATGGATCACAGATGCAGCAAAGCGTGCCAAGCAGATCAGCTTAGCCACACATGCAGCAAAATTCACTCACAGTGATGCGAAAGCAAGCAGTGTATTGGTTAGTGAATTCAATATAGAGAACGATGCTTACCTTACAACCGCGAGTTTGCCAAATAAAGCGATTGATGCAGTGGGAAATGCGGCGGCATTAGACGTGGCAAAATTACTAAAAATTACGATTAACGGTGAAAGCCTTATTACGCAATTACAACACAATCATATGGAAGCATTAGTGATCTTTAGTCAAGATCAAGCTCAATTGAAACAGTGGCAATCTAGGTTTAAATTGGGATTAGGTGAGCTAGATGTCTCTGCGCACACCTTGACCAAACAACTTTACTTTCCAATTGGTGATATTCAACCAGTACAGACAGAGGATCAAGTCGAGCAATACCACCTGCTGTGTCCTTTATTTTCATCTTCCATGGCACATGAAATGCATCGGCAAGTGACTTCGACACGTTTTGGGGAATCTAAAGAGATCCGCGATGCGCGCCGCAAAGGGCATTATCATGGAGAGTTAGAACAAAGCTTTCCAGCGACCGCGGTACAAAATTTTGGTGGTTCTAAACCACAAAATATTTCGCAGTTAAATAGTGAGCGTTATGGACAAAGCTTTTTGCTGAACTGCGCTCCTCCTAGATACCAAGCTCAAACAAAACCACCATTGACTAGCACGAGTTTCTTTAATCGGCAGTTAAGTTATAAATCAGCAGGATTATTACGTGAGTTTAAAACATTCCTCGAAGGGCTGACTGAGCAAGAAAGTAACTTCAACACTCGCTACCAGCGTGACTATCATTATGTGCGCCCAATCATTGATACCGTGCTTAATCATGCTGCAATGATACAAAGCTTATCGGATCATGCGGGTTGGGCAAACAATGAAGAATGCGTATTAAAAGCAGAGCATGGCTTATGGCTAGACATCAATAACCTCAACTCAAAATTTCAAACTGAACGAGAAAAAGGCGAATGGTTGCTGGTGGTGATGCAAGATTTTGCTCGCTGGTTAACCTATCAACTCAAAAGCAAAGATGGCTATGTATTAGGCGATGTGGAACAAAATTATTTCAGCAAACTGTTTTTGAAAGAATTAAAACGCTTTGAACGCGGCATATCAATAGCGGAGAAAGCTTAGCATGCAACATTATCTCTTGATTAAAAAATTGTCAGTTCAAAATGCCAATGCCATCGCAGGGTTAACATATGGTTTTCCGGCTATAACGAATTTTCTTGGTTTTGCTCATGCGTTGTCGCGTAAGTTAAATCCCAGCTTACAAGTCTCCCTTGGTGGCGTTACCGTCGTCAGTCATAACAACATAGTCCATGCCAGACAGCCTAAAGGGTGGGGCGATTATGTTTTTGCCTTAACGCGCAACCCATTAACTCAACAAGGAAATACCGCTCCGATTAACGAAGAGGGTCGCATGAATATGCAAGTGTCTTTATTGATCGAGTTGCATGGTCATATTGCTGGCGACGCTCAGACGAAACAAGACATGCTGGCACAGTTAAACCAAATCATTCCGACTTTACGTGTCGCCGGAGGACAAATCTTAAATGTTGAAAGCCTAGATATTTTAGTGACAGAGCAAGATCAAAAACAAGCATTGCGTCGATTAATGCCGGGCTTTGCTTTAGTGGATCGCAGTGATTACCTTTCTGATCATTACCAAGCTCTGTGCCAAGAAAATACCGAGGTCAGTTTGTTTGATGCTTGGTGTGATTTTTCCAAGCTCAAATATCAAGCCACGAGAGAAAATACATCAGAAGAACGGACCGATACAGAGCAAGCAATAAAAGCAAAATGGACATTTAAGCCAAAACCCAAGGTGGGGTATTTAGTTCCTATTGCAGCCGGTTATTGCGCTATTTCTCCTGTTTATTCTGCAGGTGAAGTGGCGAAAGTGCGTGATAAAAACGTACCCGTTGTTTTTGCCGAAACGGCCTACAGTGTGGCGGAATGGCGCAGTGTTCATGCCCTTAATCATATCAGCGAAGGTGTATGGCGTTATGAACATCATTACCCTTGGTATTTAGCCAAATCGCAACCGATACAAACGCATATTCCCACTATTGAAGAACTCGACAACGAAACGTTTGATTTAGATTATTAAACAATTTACGGAGAATTAAACATGGCAGATGTAAAACTAAAAACCCCATCAGTATTGGCATTTGAAGCCAAACTTATTCCATCAGATGGCTTAATGTTTGCGGGTAACTGGGCACAAAATGAATGGCTACCGATCAATGTGGGCGAGAAAGCGGTGCGCGGGACTATTTCAAATCGACAAAAAGCGGCGATAGCAAATGATCCACTGAAATTGGATGCAGAGGTATCTAAAGCCAATTTGCAAACTGTCGATGTGGCAGCTCTTACACATGCAGCTGATACATTAAAATTAGTGTTTACTCTACGAGTATTAAGCGATTTACATATCCCTTCAACTTGTAATAGCCCTGCCTATCAAGCAGCGTTAGCGGAAAAGGTGAAAAGCTATCAACAAACAGAAAGCTTTAGCGAACTCGCTAAGCGTTACGCTTATAACATTGCCAGTGGACGTTTTTTATGGCGTAACCGAGTGGGCGCAGAAGCGGTCAAAGTGGTGGTTTCGACCAAAGAGAAAAAATTTGAATTTAATAGCTATGACTTTAGCCTGCGTGATTTTTCTGATAACGCACAAGTATCAGAATTAGCGACTGTTATCCAACACGGTTTAACCGACCAACATGCACTGCTTAAAATAGAAGCTTATAGTCAGTTAGGTGAAGGACAGATGGTGTATCCGTCCCAAGAACTCGTTATGGGCGGAAGTAAAGGTGATAAGAGCAAATTCTTATATCAACTTGATGGTCAAGCCGCAATGCACTCACAAAAAATTGGTAATGCACTTCGCACCATTGATACATGGCACCCTGAATTTGAAGAAGTAGGCCCTATTGCAGTTGAACCGTACGGGTCCGTCACCAATCGCGGTGCGGCATATCGTCAACCAAAACAGAAAAATGATTTCTATAATTTGCTAGATTGTTGGATGATCAAAGATAAAGAGCCAGAGCTTGAACAAAAACATTATGTAATGGCAATGCTGATCCGTGGTGGAGTCTTTGGCGAATAAGGATAACCAATGAAGTTTTTTCAAGATATTACTTTATTACCCAGTGAAGAGATGGAACACCATTTCTTGTGGGAAAAACTCTACCATCAAGTTCATTTGGCTTTGGTAGAGCATAAAAATTCAATGGGCCAGTTCTCTATTGCTGTGGCATTTCCGCAATATAGTCTGGAAAAAAGTCGTTTGGGTGGAAAGTTACGCTTATTCTCACAAAGTGAGTCGGAACTTGAGCAATTAAATATCGCTAAGTGGTTGGCTCGTTTTACTGATTATCTTCATGTGTCAAGTATTCGCCCTGTGCCAGATAACGTGGTAAAGCAAGTGAGTTACTCAAGGCCAAAAGTACGGACTAGCAAAGATCGAGAAATCAGACGTCGAATGAAAAGACACAATGAAACCTTAGATCAAGCGACGGTTCACTTTTCAGGATTTAAAATACGTACCACGAAAGCGCCATTTGTTTACATGCAAAGCTATACCAAAGGGACACGTTTCCCTTTGTTTATTTGTGAGAATGAGATTGAAGTTACTCCGGAGAATATGGTTACTTTTGATAGTTATGGGTTATCTAGCCAAGGATGTTTACCCAAGTTTTAACCTTTAATTTTAGGTCTTTAACAATTTCAAATAAAAACAATAGGTTACAATGAACTTTTTTGAGAAGGTAAAATAAACCTTTTTAACGTAAGCACTTGTTGTAACTTATTTTTATGTTGTTAGTCTACTCTTCACTGCCGCACAGGCAGCTTAGAAAAAGGTATTTCTAATTCTGCTGTTCGAGGCTTTCTTCACTGCCGCACAGGCAGCTTAGAAAAACGTCTAATGTTAACCAAGAACTACAAGCTTCTTCACTGCCGCACAGGCAGCTTAGAAAAGAGAAAGTAGATCACTCGCTCATCTTAAAAACTTCACTGCCGCACAGGCAGCTTAGAAACTCTTGCTACAACTGCGCTATTACCTGTTACTCTTCACTGCCGCACAGGCAGCTTAGAAAAATAGGGATACCGTTAGTTATAGACAATGTAACTTCACTGCCGCACAGGCAGCTTAGAAATTGTTCATTGACTATATCAAACAATGGAAAACCTTCACTGCCGCACAGGCAGCTTAGAAAATTATAAATAGCTCATCTATATGTGCATATCACTTCACTGCCGCACAGGCAGCTTAGAAAGCATCTATCGGTTGTAAGGTTGCGGATCAACTCTTCACTGCCGCACAGGCAGCTTAGAAAAAGCGGTCAAAATAGGAATAAACGCGATTGCTCTTCACTGCCGCACAGGCAGCTTAGAAAGGTCAAAAAATACCGTGGGCGATCGTGCTTCACTTCACTGCCGCACAGGCAGCTTAGAAATGTTGGGCTGTACGAGTGCGAGAAAGCTAAATCTTCACTGCCGCACAGGCAGCTTAGAAAATCATCACTAGTAACATAATCCCGTAATGCCACTTCACTGCCGCACAGGCAGCTTAGAAAACGGAAGTTCGAGCGTGAAACATCGGAACTGACTTCACTGCCGCACAGGCAGCTTAGAAAAAGCACCACAGTGAAATTGCGGCCCATTGCGCCTTCACTGCCGCACAGGCAGCTTAGAAATGTTAACTCAATAAGGCGATCAATATGTTTATCTTCACTGCCGCACAGGCAGCTTAGAAAATCGTCATCCACGGTTATCGACGCGGGAGTTGCTTCACTGCCGCACAGGCAGCTTAGAAAATCAAGCAGGGTTGCATCTGAGTACGCCCATACTTCACTGCCGCACAGGCAGCTTAGAAAAATAAGGAAAAACAAAAATGCTAAATTTCAACCTTCACTGCCGCACAGGCAGCTTAGAAAAAGGCGAGCACCATTATCGAGTAAAGCTATTTCTTCACTGCCGCACAGGCAGCTTAGAAATAAATCTGACAATTGCAAACCTATGATGAACCCTTCACTGCCGCACAGGCAGCTTAGAAAAATATAGAATTGGTTTGGTCTTGCAGCCATGTCTTCACTGCCGCACAGGCAGCTTAGAAAGTGATTAGTTATGACACTTCGGTACTGCATCACTTCACTGCCGCACAGGCAGCTTAGAAATAGGCACGATTCAACAACAAATGTCAAAGGTGCTTCACTGCCGCACAGGCAGCTTAGAAACTGCTAGCGCTTCAATGGGTTTAAACTTGCAACTTCACTGCCGCACAGGCAGCTTAGAAAATAACGTCAATGTCACCAGAGCCAAACGATTCCTTCACTGCCGCACAGGCAGCTTAGAAATGTCGCAATATCTTAAACCTCGACCACCATAGCTTCACTGCCGCACAGGCAGCTTAGAAATCATACTTATCAAATAAGTCATAGCTTTCATCCTTCACTGCCGCACAGGCAGCTTAGAAAATTAACATTGTTGATAACAACAAATGCGAGGTCTTCACTGCCGCACAGGCAGCTTAGAAAAAACAGCGGCTACCACAGCTCAAGAAGCAGCGCTTCACTGCCGCACAGGCAGCTTAGAAAGCCAACCCCTTTGCTTGATCTGGCTTTACTTTCTTCACTGCCGCACAGGCAGCTTAGAAAGCTTTTGGAAAGTGTTTGCAGCAGCCGATAAGCTTCACTGCCGCACAGGCAGCTTAGAAATTCATTATCAACCGTTAACGTTATTTATAACCCTTCACTGCCGCACAGGCAGCTTAGAAATAAGAAGCATATAGGCGTTGTTATTTATGGTTCTTCACTGCCGCACAGGCAGCTTAGAAACACATTGGCTCTAATGGTATAATGGAGTCCCACTTCACTGCCGCACAGGCAGCTTAGAAATGTCATTAATAAGCGATACACATATCAAATCGCTTCACTGCCGCACAGGCAGCTTAGAAATCAAGCGTCTGGTCTCTTAGCTTTTTCATCCACTTCACTGCCGCACAGTGTAGTGATCTCTTAAACCATGGTGATGAAGAGGCTTTTCACAAAACTCTTTACTTAAACATTAGTCGTGAGTAATATGATTCATATTACTAAACACTAATGTGAATTATATGAACGATAAACTACAGTCTGAAATGAAATTTCTCCGAGGTGTCGCGGAAAGAAATCGCCTGTGTATTCTCCTATCGCTAAAGGATGGTGAAAAAATAGTAGGTGAGATCACGGAACTTACCGCCAGTTCTCAATCCAATATTTCACAACATCTGGCTTGTCTGAAAGGATGCGGGATGATTAAACGTCGTCAAGAAGGCAAGTATTGCTACTACAGCCTTTCGGGTTCGTATATGTTGGATTTCTTAAACATGCTTGATGTGCTGATGGATAAGATTGGAACAGACGTAAGCTGCTGCGAGTTGGATACAGCACTCATTTCGAGAGAATTTAATGAATAATAAAAATAGTGATACACAAACCTGTTGTGAAGAGAGAATATCGCAGCCCTCTGCTGACCTAATGCCTAAACAGCCAAATATTACCTTTTCTTCGTTTAATAAAATAGTCGACAAAAAAACGAAAGATCAGCCGTCTATTCAGCAATCAAAGCCAGTGAGCAAGAAAGAAGATAGCTGTTGTTCTTCTGATAAATGCGGGCCTGAAACACCAGCTATAAAGCAAGAAACCGATATTTTATTGGATTATCTTGTGAGTGGTATGGATTGTCCTTCTTGCAGTACGACCATTGTGAACCGTCTAACACAGATGGCAGGCGTGACTCGCTGTGAGGTTAACTTCAGTGCAGGTACAATGCAGGTTTCGCTGAATGAAGCTAGCGCACAACCTAGTGTGGAGAATGCCGTTAAAAAGCTCGGATTCTCATTGGATCTTGTACAAAATCATTCGGGAGAGGACTTTACAATATATGGCATGGATTGCGGAGCCTGTGCGGTAACACTCGAAAAACACATGAGAAAACTGATCGGTGTAGAGTCGGTTACTGTCAACTTTTCCAGCGGAATGATGTCGCTCAAACACAACCTCTTACAGGAAAAAATCCTCGCTGAAGTGAAAAAGGCAGGGTATCAGGCTCAGCCTATATCTGAAGCCTCTTCTAGTCAGCAATCTGGGCGGTTCAATGGCCTAGGTAATGTCATTATTTCAGGCGTCGCATTAGTCGTTGGCTTTATGCTTTCTTACCTTAATGTGGATCCTATATTTTCGACTCTGTTATATGCAGTAGCGATTGTCGCGGGTGGACTGAAACCACTTCGTAGTGCTTGGTATGCGGTTCTTAGCCGTTCGCTGGATATGAACGTACTCATGTGTTCCGCTGCCATTGGCGCCGCTATTATTGGAGAGTGGCTGGAAGGCGCAAGCGTCGTGCTTCTATTCTCTTTGGGCACTGCGCTACAGACTCGTAGCATCGAAAAAACACGTAAATCAATACGCAGCCTTATGATGCTGGCACCAGAATCTGCCAACATTTATCATGAGGGTAAATGGATCACTATGCCGGTGTCTCAGGTTAAGCCCGACGACGTTATGTTAGTGAAGCCGGGTGATCGTTTACCTCTTGATGGCGTGGTGCTTAAAGGGGAATCGAGTGTCAATCAGGCACCGATTACGGGTGAGTCTATCCCAGCAGAGAAGACCATTGGAAGTGAGGTTTACGCCGGCAGCATTAACCACAATGGTGTGCTGGAAGTTCGGATCACCCGCCCAGCCTCTGATACGGCACTGGCACGTATTATCCATATGGTCGAGGATGCACAGAGCCGAAAATCGCCGATGCAAGGTTTGGTTGAACGGTTTTCTGTCGTGTACACACCGGTCGTGTTCATTGTTGCTTTATTGATCATGTTTCTACCTCCACTACTTGGTTTGGGTGATTGGGCAGAGTGGTTCTATCGTGGGCTTGAGTTGTTGGTCGTTGCGTGCCCTTGTGCATTAGTTATCTCAACGCCAGTCGCTATTGTTTCCGCGATCGGAAATGCTGCGCGTAATGGGATTTTGGTAAAAGGCGGGATCACACTTGAAAAACTAGGCGCCATTCGTGCCCTCGCATTTGACAAAACAGGAACACTGACCGAAGGCAAACCACGAGTCACCAGTTGGGAAGCATTTAGTGGTAATGATCAAACATTACTCAGTATCGCGTTAAGTATTGAAGCACATTCAACCCATCCACTTGCTAGCGCCGTTAGCCAGTTTGCTCGTGAACATGGTGGCACTGAAATGGCGTCTTCAGCTCAAAAAACGATTCCTGGCAAAGGGGAGACGGCAGAAATAAATAGCGAAGTTTGGTTTGCTGGAAATGAAAAACTCTTCAGCGACATAGATCTACCTAACATGGTGAGTGATAAAATAGAACAACTGAAATTACAAGGCGCTACGTTGGTGCTATTGGGAACCAAACAGAAAGTCGCGGGTATATTTGCTATTTCCGACACCATCCGTAGTACCACTATTGAAGCGCTTAAAGAGCTAAAAATAGCTGGGATCACGCATACTCTGATGTTGACTGGTGATAATGAAGGCACTGCAAAAACGATTGCAAAAGAGGCAAACATTGATGCTTGGCGTGCTAATCTTATGCCAGAAGATAAAGTCAGTGTCATTGAAGAGTGGCAAGAAAAAGGTATCGCTATCGCTATGATTGGAGATGGTATTAATGATGCACCAGCTCTTGCGGCGGCAAATATCGGGATTGCGATGGGGGGCGCGGGTACAGACTCAGCGATTGAAACTGCCGATGTGGTTCTAATGTCTGATCAATTAGAAAAACTGCCACATGCTTTTGCATTGAGTCGACTCACCTCTGCCATTATTATGCAAAATATAGTCTTTTCACTTGCTGTTAAAGCTATCGCTCTGGCGCTCATTTTTCCTGGCTGGCTTACACTATGGATGGCGGTATTAAGCGATACTGGTGCAGCACTCATTGTGATTTTGAACAGCCTACGGTTATTGCGGTTTTCACATAAACGAGCGGCTAAAAAATGATTATTGCTACAGCCTAAAAGCGATGTTTGAGTTATTGCCATCGAGAATGTAAACCATCGCAAAAAGCCCTTTTCTATAAGGGCTTTATCTTTTTAATCGTTTTTTTCGTAATAAAATTTTAATCCGAAATAAACCCGACATTTATTTGTCATGATTTAGACTTATTCTATTTGTCTGATTTGTTAATTCACGATTTAGAGGCACATATGAACAAGAAAATTATCGTGGTGATGCTTGGGGTTATAAGTTTATTTTCGCCTGCATCATACGCAAACGATGTAAAAACTGGTGATATTATTAATGTCAGTTTGCACGAACTTATCCCGACTCAGCCTTCGGTTGGATATGATCAAATAATGTATAAGCTGGGTCGTTATCAATTTGATCGGAAGAAAATGTTTGATGAAGTGTGTGAAGCGAATGGTCAAAAAGGGGTTAAAGAAGTATCTGACAATGCACAACCGAATATCCCTTCAAGCTTTACGTGCAAATTAGCTGTAGGCAAGCGTAAACAAGATATGAAAACCGTAGTGATTGCGCCAGATGGTGATTATTACCTCACGGATGGTCACCATACGTTTAATGTTTTTTATGAAATGTCGGAAGGTGGTGCAGATTTTCATATCAATGTCATTGTTGCAAAAGATTACCGTGGCATAAAGAGTATGGATAAATTTTGGACGCAAATGCAAAAAGATGGCAATACATGGTTATTTGACGTTAACGGTAATCCTATTGATTAT
>NZ_VHKO01000034.1 GCF_015223435.1 Vibrio hibernica | reverse complement strand
TATTCACCAAGACAAATTATTTTCTAAGGATCTTTTTTAGCTATTGACTGATCCTGCCAGTATGCCAAGTTAGAGCTATTACCCTATCGCTCTAGCTTTAATGAATTTAAACAGCATAAATATCACTGAAATAGTTGAGCAAACTAAAACTCAGTTACAAGAAGATAAAACACTCTCGCCAGCGTTGAAGATGTCTATTGAACTCATTCTTGTTGTCGTTGTTATGCTAGCTAGTAAATTAGGACTTAATAGTCAAAATAGTAGCATTCCTCCATCAAAAGATATCAACCGTACAAAGCCAACGAGAGAGAAGTCAGAAAAATCAGCTGGCAGACAAAAAGGCCGAGTAGGTAAAACGCTGACTCAAACAGAAACACCTGATGAGGTACAAGTCATTTTAGTTGACCGAGATTTTTTACCTAAAGGTCACTATCGTGAGGTGGGTTTTCAAAAGCGATAAGTCGTCGATATAGATATCAGTAAAGTGGTGACCGAATACCAGGCTCAAATCCTTGAGAATGAGCAAGGGAAGCGGTTTGTTGGTGCATTCCCCCAAGGTGTTAACGGTCCTATTCAATATGGTGTTGGTGTGAAAGCCCATGCGGTTTACTTATCACAATATCAATTACTCCCTTATAACCGCATTGAAGAATACTTTAGTGACCAACTAGGTATTCCGATCAGTGCCGGCAGTTTATTTAACTTTAATGAACAAGCAGCGGCACTGGTAAAGTCATCGGGCGCAGAAGGTATCATCAAAGCGGCATTACAAAGCCCGCATCAAACTTTGCATGTTGATGAGACTGGCATTAATATCGGCGGTAAACGGCGATGGCTTCATGGTGCATCAACGACTTGGTGGACTTATTTTTATCCTCATGAAAAAAGAGGAAAAATAGCGATGGATGAGGCCGGTATTTTACCGCACTTTACCGGTGTGCTATGTCATGACCATTGGAAGCCATATTATCAATATACCCAATGCCAACATGCATTATGTAATGCTCACCACATCCGAGAATTAGAAAGGGCTTGGGAGCAAGACGGCATGCAATGGGCGAAGGATATGCAAACCTTACTTAAAGAAATGAATAAAGCTCAAATAGATAATCCCGACCTAGATAAAGGGGCTAAACAGAAATATCGTGAGCAATATCAAAAAATATTGCTTCAAGGTGACGCTAAATGTCCACCACCAGATAAAAGTAGCCGAGTGAAAGGTCAGCGAGGCCGATTAAAGCGAACCAAATCCCGCGCATTATTGGAACGACTAAGAGATTATCAAGATGATGTTTTACGTTTCATGATGAGCACTGGCGTGCCATTTACCAACAACCAAGGCGAGAATGATATTAGGATGACCAAGGTTCATCAAAAAATATCGGGGTGTTTTAGAAGTAAGCAAGGAGCTGAAATGTTCTGCTTGCTGAGAAGCTATTTATCGACTTGCAGAAAACAATATGTATCTGCAAGCCTAGCCCTTGAGTTATTATTCAAAAATCAGCTGCCTGATATATTCATTTCAGATGAGTCTGAATAGTTACAAATTATCCAATAAAAAACGAGCTACTTGAGCTCGTTTTTTTGTGTATCTGAAATGGTATTAATCGACTAATTTCATTTCTTGAATAATATCAGAAGCAATTTCTGGTTTAGTGCTGGTTGGCGTTGCATGCAGTTCTGCTTTTAATTGACCTTTACGGTTTTTCAGTCCGGTTTCTAGTTTTTTAACGGCTGCTGCAATGGCTGGGTACATCACTTTATCTTCAGATTTTGCTGAAATACGCACACCTTCATAGTTTGAGAACGTTTCTACATGATGCTCATTATGCTGCTTGGTGATAATAATGTCGCAGCTGATTAAATCAGGAAAGTGAGAAGCTATTTTTTCGAATTTACTTTCGATTTCCGCACGAGAATCATCACTGACGGATACATGGTGAGTTTGAATATTTACTTTCATATGCAATACCTTCTGTTGAACGCCCTAAATAATTTATGGCGATGTTCTAGATCAATCTCTATTTCCAACCTAACAAACTTTTTGTCGTTAAGCAAAGCCACATAATTAGTTTAGTGATAAATAAACTGCTTTGCTTTTTCTTTGAGCAACAATTGATTTTTTAGTTCCTCAAAGAAAGAGTATATAACAACAGAAAACGGCCATTGTGAGCCGATAGTCGTCTCTTTGTCATATATTTTAAATTATTGTAACTTAATGTTCCGATAACATTTTTTTACTTTGATAGATTTCTTTCCTACGGCGTTTTTCGGCTCTTGCCATAATGAACCAAGTGGTAAACGTAAATAAAGACACGCACAGCAAAATAATACTCGCGATAGCATTTATCTCAGGCTTTACTCCTAAACGTACGGAAGAAAATATTTCCATTGGTAGCGTTGTTGCTCCTGGTCCGGATACAAAGCTGGCGAGGACTAAATCATCTAGCGATAGTGCAAACGCCATCATGCCACCAGCAACCAAAGATGGCGTGATCATCGGAATGGTAATTTGAAAAAATACTTTCCAAGGTTTAGCCCCTAAATCCATTGCCGCTTCTTCCATCGAAATATCAAGTTCACGCAAGCGAGAAGACACCAAAATGGCTACATACGAACTCGTAAACGTGGTGTGAGCAATCCAAATGGTCATCATGCCTCGTTCAATTGGCCAACCGATAAGGTTATTCATGGCCACAAAAAGCAATAATAAAGATAAACCGGTGATCACTTCTGGCATAACCAATGGTGCGGTTACCAATCCACCAAATAGGGTTTTT
The DNA here is from genome assembly GCF_015223435.1 of Vibrio hibernica. Lineage (GTDB taxonomy): Bacteria > Pseudomonadota > Gammaproteobacteria > Enterobacterales > Vibrionaceae > Vibrio > Vibrio hibernica. Next base: position 28,828 of record NZ_VHKO01000034.1, on the reverse strand, counting down.
CCATAAAAGCGTGGAATACGAGTAAGGACAAATGCGGCCATTGTGCCTAATGCTACTGCTGAAATTGCAGTATAAAAGGCAATCTCGAGTGAGCGAAATACCGCGCCCATTAATTGAGTGTTTTCCCAAAGTGAGCTGTACCATTTTATTGACCATCCACCCCAAACCGTCACCAATTTGGATGAGTTAAATGAGTAAATAACCATGATCACTAAAGGCAAATAGATGAAGACTAAGCCTAAAATCAACATGATATTGGCAAAACCAAAACGTTTCATTGCGGTTCCTTTGAATGCGAAATACTTAACCTTCAAGCTCTTTTGCTTGAGTACGGTTAAAGAAAATAATTGGGATCATTAATACGACGAGCATGATCACGGCTAGTGCTGCGGCTACTGGCCAGTCTCGGTTGTTAAAGAATTCTTGCCATAACACTTTACCGATCATTAATGTATCCGGGCCACCAAGCAGTTCAGGGATCACAAATTCACCCACCACAGGAATAAATACCAACATACAACCTGCAATAATCCCGCCTTTAGATAACGGAACGGTTACTTGCCAAAAGGTTGAAATATTGCGACAACCTAAGTCAGATGCTGCTTCTAATAAGCTTTGATCGTGCTTAGTTAAGTTGGCATAAAGCGGCAATACCATAAAAGGTAAATACGAATACACAATTCCGATGTACACCGCTAAATCGGTATTGAGAATGTGTAAAGGCTCACTAATCAAACCTATATGTTGTAAAAAACCATTTAATAAACCGTTATTGCTTAAAATTCCCATCCAAGCGTAAACTCGGATTAAAATTGCTGTCCACGTTGGCATCATGATTAACAATAATAAAATGGTCTGCGTTTCTTTTTTTGCCTTTGAAATTGCATAGGCCATAGGGTAGCCAATCAGCAAACATGCAATGGTGCTGATCAGTGCCATTTTCAAAGAGCTTAAATAAGCGGCAAGATATAATTCATCATCGCTCAGTAGCAAATAATTCCCCATATTGAGCAAAATGGTAAGCTGATCATCAGCCCAACTCACCAACTCTGTATAGGGTGGAATGGCAACGTCAGCTTCAGAAAAACTGATTTTCAGTACGATAATAAAGGGCAATAAAAAGAAGATAAACAGCCAAAAGAAGGGAATTCCGATGACAAGTTTACGGCCAATTTTTTTATCAAGCTGCTTTAGGTTTAAAATTGTCATTGCAGTACCACACCGCTGTCATCTTCCCAATATAAATAGACCTTATCTTCCCACGTTGGGCGTTTACCGTGGCGTTCAGCGTTGGCGATAAAGGCTTGCACAATTTTTCCCGATGGCAACTGAATGTGATACACGGATGAACCACCAAGATAAGCGATGTCGTATACTGTTCCGGTTGTCCAGTTAAAGTCTGGATGTTCTAGGTCATCAGACAGACGAGTGCTCATTAATAACTTTTCAGGGCGTAATGCATAAGCCACTTTCTTGTTTTCAGCTTGCGAGCTGATCCCGTGTCCTACATAAATCGGTTGTGATAAATCGACACAAGCAATCGTGGCGTGATCTTGTGCATCTTCCACCAACATGCCATCAAATAAATTGACGTTGCCGATAAATTCGCACACCAAACGGTTCACTGGGGTTTCGTAAATATCCATCGGGCTACCGATCTGTTCAATACAGCCTAAATGCATGATTGCTACACGTTGCGCCATCGTCATTGCTTCTTCTTGATCATGTGTGACCATGACGCACGTTACCCCCACACGCTCGATGATTTCGACCAGCTCTAATTGCATTTGAGAGCGCAGTTTTTTATCGAGTGCGCCCATTGGTTCATCTAACAACAACAGTTTTGGACGCTTGGCTAAAGAACGAGCCAAAGCCACGCGCTGACGTTGACCACCTGACAATTGATGTGGTTTACGTTTAGCGTATTGAGTCATATGAACCAGTTTTAGCATTTCATCGACACGTGCTTTAATTTCATCTTTTGGCAGTGAATCTTGCTTCAAGCCAAAGGCAATATTTTGTTCTACGTTCATGTGTGGAAACAATGCGTATGATTGGAACATCATATTAATTGGGCGATCATAAGGCGCCATGTCGGTGATATCGACGCCATCTAGAATGATTCGACCTTCGGTTGGTTTCTCAAAGCCCGCTAACATGCGTAATAAGGTCGATTTACCCGATCCTGAACCACCTAGCAGAGCAAATATTTCACCCTTATTAATACTAATAGAGACATTATCGACGGCTAATGTATCGTCAAATTGTTTACTAACACGATCAATCTTAATTAGGATTTCTTTTGGTTTTGACTGACGTTCAAGGGCTTTTTTATAGGCGCTGGAGATAACCATGCGTAACTCTCACTATAACTTTGATTATTTGGGAATATGTTTAATAAAAAAGGCGTCCACTGTCGGACGCCTTTTTCGCTGTTACCCAAATTGCTGGGTAAATGCTTTAGGCTTTATCGACCTGTCTTTATCTTGGTCCAAGTACGTGTCATTACACGTTGTGTCTTGGATGGTAAATCGCTAATGGTATAAATATTTTTGAGTGTCGCGTCATTAGGATAAATCCCCAAATTATTACGCAGCTCATCTTTTACCAGTGGTGTCGCTGCTTGGTTACCATTGGCAGCACTCACTTCGTTGGTAATATTAGCAATGACTTCAGGTTTCATTAGATAATTCAAAAACATATGCGCCGCTTTTACGTTCGTCGCATCGGCTGGAATTGCCATCATGTCAAAGTAGCTGCCTGCTCCTTCTTTCGGGATCACATATTCAATATGATTACCGTTATTGGCTTCATTAGCACGAGCTTGAGCGATAAATAGGTCATTCGAATAACCAACCGCAACACAGATATCACCATTGGCTAAATCTGAAATATATTTAGATGAATGGAAATAACTTACGTTCGGGCGAATCGATAAAAACAGTGCTTCAGCTTGTTTAATGTCATCTGGCTTTTGCGTACCTGTCTCTATATTTAGGTAATTTAATGCCGCTGGTAACATTTCAGTTGGAGAGTCTAAGAATGAAACACCACAGGACTTTAATTTTTCCATGTTTTCTGGTTTAAAGACCAAATCCCAAGAATCAACAGGCGCCGCGTCACCCAGTACTTTTTTCACTTTATCTACGTTGTAAGCAAAGCCAATTGTGCCCCATAGATATGGAATCGCGTATAAATTACCTGGGTCGCTTGGTGACAATGCATTTAATAGCTCAGGATTTAAGTTTTTCCAGTTAGGCAATTGAGAGCGATCTAACTTTTGGAAAACACCTGCGCGAATTTGTTTAGCTAAAAAGTTGTTTGATGGCACCACAACATCATAACCAGAACGACCAGCCAGAAGTTTAGCTTCTAAAACTTCGTTGCTATCGAACACGTCATACACCACTTTAATACCACTTTCTTTTTCGAAATTGGCAATGGTGTCTTCAGCGATATAACTGCTCCAGTTATAAACGTGAAGGACTTGGTCATCTTGAGCCAAAACTTTTGTGGAAGTCAATAATGCAGCGGACGTGAATAATGTTGTCACCGCAATGGATGCGGCTAACAGCGTTTTTTTCAAAGACATGGTTTTACCCTAAAAAAGCGATCAAAAAGATCGGGTTGCAAAGCACACCAACCTCTAACTTAACGCCAGCATTCCTTCTGGTGGGGGATAACTGATTTGGGTCAGGTTGAACATAAATTAAACTAAGATTTATTTATGCAATATAAACAAATCCTAAAAAATTGAAGATTCAATATGACGTTTTCTGAGTGGGGTGCATGAAGGGAATATTCACCCATACTCTTAGATTTGCAACCTACGCCCATTAACCTTGCGTTAACGATTAGCGGCACTTAAATGGTTTGTGACTAAAGGGTTAAAGTCAGTAACTTGAGTGCGGTGGTTGGTACTTTCTTGCGAAGAACAAAGCGATGATAAATTGAAAATTTAAATAGTAAATCAGAATAAATTTATGGTTTCGACAAATTTTTTTTATTGTGTTGAATGGATAATAACTGAATGGAAATAATGCACTTATTGGATGTTAATGGATAAATATGTTGTAGTGTTAATAGGTTGTTTGTCTTGAATAAATGATCATTCTGAAAAAGGAAAATGAATGTTTGTTACTAAATACTATATCGCAGGAAGTCTGTTTTTTTATCTTCTGGCGCTGCTTTGTCCTAACTTTTGGCTATCGATTCCATTGGCTTGGGTTGCGTTATCATTGTCGGTTGTCAGTATCGCTTATTTATGTAATTTCCCTCATCTATTCCGTAAAAAACCCAATGGCGTGATCCCAAATGGTATCCAACTTATTTTGGCGCCTTTCTTAATTGGGGCTCATTATTATAATTATTGGGCACGTCATCATGATTCAGTGGCACCGATCCAACGGATTGATCCTCAGTTGTATCTTGCGCGGCGTTTATTTACCAAAGATTTAGAAGAGTTAAAGGCACAAGGTATCGGCAGTATTTTAGATATGACTGCTGAGTTTCATGGTTTAGAAAGCAGTAAAGCGAAGCGAGAGTTTCAGTATTTCAACTTACCAGTGCTTGATCATAAAGTCCCGTCAAAACGGCAGTTATTAAAAGCCTTAGATTGGATTGATGTTCAATTGGCGGATTCTAAAAAAGTGGTGGTGCATTGTGCGCTTGGTCGTGGGCGCTCTGTCTTCGTGTTAGCCGCTTATTTATTGCGTCGTTACCCGCAGATGAATATCGTTGATGTGATGAAGAAAATTCAATCTATCCGTAGCACCGCTAACCTTAATAAGGAGCAAATGGGTATGTTACAAGAACTTTATAAAGAAAAGGCATTGGTTTCCGAACAAACCGTGTGGGTGATCGTCAATCCTGTTTCTGGTGGTGGGAAGTGGGAGCGATTTAAAGACGAAATATTAGAGAAGATCAAAGAGAAATATAAAGTAGAACTAAGAGAAACCACACCCGATATTTCGGCAACCGATCTGACTAAAGAAGCGATCCAGGCGAATGCTCACATGATCATCGCGGGCGGCGGCGATGGCACCGTGACAGAAGTGGCAAGCCAAATTATTCATACCGATATTGTATTGGGTATTCTCCCTCTTGGTACTGCTAATGCTTTGTGTCATGTGCTTTATGGTATTGAGAATAAAATCATCCCGATTGAAACGGCTTGTGGCGCGATTTTAAATGGCGAGATTACACAAATTGATACAGCCCTTTGCAACCAAGATTTAATGTTGCTGGTGGCTGGAATTGGTTTTGAGCAGCAAATGATTGAATACGCCGAACGAGAAGAAAAAAATAATGATGGCCAAATCGCCTATTTAAAAGGGTTGTGGGGCGCGATATCCAATAATCATACCATTACGATTACGCTAAAATTGGATGATGGTGAGGCAACAGAGCTAGAAGTTAGCAGCTTAGTGATTGCTAATGCTGCTCCATTTACTACCTTACTCGCTCAAGGTGGCGGGGAGCCCGATCTACAAGATGGCATTATGGATATCACCTATATGCCAAGCCATGAAAGCGTCACTGGTCGCTTATTATCATTATCAGAGCTTGCATTATCAGGCTTGTTACCAACTTCTGAGCCAATGGGATTTGTACATAAACAAGCGAAACAGATCCTCGTTTCAAGTGAGGAAAAGTTTAAATACGTTATTGACGGCGAGTTGTATGAAACCGATAAACTGACGATTCGAGTTCAGCCAAGATCGCTTAATGTGATGGTGCCAACGTGGTTTAATAATCAATAGTAGAAGATAGAATAGGGCATTGATAAGGAGTGGAAATACCGATATTTGCTTTTTAGTGAGCAATTAATGGGGTTGTATAACGATCATAAAGATGGGATTTCGATAGTAATTAAAATGTTACCGATTTATGATTCAAACCATTTTTGTATTCCCTTTTTATGAGATATGTCTAACGATGTCTAATCACTCTCCTGCTCTCGGCGCTTCTTGGATGCTGATTGCAGGTTTATCTTTTGCAATAGTCAATAGTATTGCGCAATACATCAGTATTACTTTTTCATTGTCATCCACAACCGTTGCTTTGCTCCAATATGCGATTGCACTGGTGGCGATTCTGCCGTATTTAAAAACCTTGGGTATCCGAAAGTCTTTGTATACCAGACATTTTGGCTGGCATGCTTTTCGGGTGTTTTTATCTGTAATTGGTATCCAACTTTGGTTTTGGGCATTGGCTTATCCTGTGCCGATTTGGCAAGGTATTGCACTGTTGATGACGTCACCTTTATTTGCAACCGTAGGCTCCGGCTTGATATTAAAAGAGAAGGTTGGCTGGGCGCGTTGGATTGCGACTTTAGCCGGTTTTTTGGGCGCGATGATCATTCTAGAGCCTTGGTCTGATGGGTTTAGCTGGGCAACATTACTGCCTGTTGGCGCCGCTTTTTTCTGGGCTTGTTATTCACTAATGGTCAAAAAAATGTCGGTGAATGATTCTCCATCGACGATGGTGGTGTATCTTTTGGTGTTGCTAACACCATTTAATCTCTTTCTTGCATTACCAGAATGGTCAACGCCAACGGGCTGGAGTGTATGGCTGTTGTTGATTGGTGCAGGCGTTATGACCGCGTTAGCGCAATGGGCAATTGTTAAAGCTTACGCTGTTGCTGATGCTTCTTTTGTTCAGCCTTTCGATTTAGCAAAATTGCCATTTAATGTGTTTTTAGGTTGGCTAGTGTTTGGTTGGATCCCAACGGGTAATTTATGGTTTGGCGCGGCGATCATGATGGCATCGATTGTATTTATAACTCAGTGGGAGCGGCGTAAGCTTCATTAACATTGCCATATTCAGCGCAAGTGGTTTAAGTTAATCGCTTGCGTTATCATTTCTATGTAATACCCGATTTCCTTTCATTATTTATGTGATTCAGATCTTTTCTTTTCTATCTTGGTCTCTTTAGTATTCAGCTTCTATTCAATCTAGATCGATATCTTTCTTAAGACTTCTATCTATATGAGGTTTTTATGTCGACACTATTCGCTATTTCATTAACTACCGGTTTACTTTCTGGCGTGTGGGGCTGGGTGGCGATCTCGTTAGGTTTACTTGCTTGGGCGGGTTTTTTGGGGTGCACTAGTTATTTTGCATCCCCGCTACAAGGCTTGAAAGGGCTTGGTGTGAGTTTAGCGACAAATATTGCTGGCGTACTGTGGGCATTGATTATTATTCATGGTTCACAATGGTTTGGTAGCGAGATTGTCGGTTATATATTGACGGGACTCGTGTCCTTTTTTATGTGTATTCAAGCGAAACAATATTGGCTGAATTTTATTCCAGGCACCTTTATTGGTGCCTGTGCCACGTTTGCCGCAGGTGGTGATTGGCAGTTAGTCTTGCCTTCTTTAATGATTGGTGGGGTCTTTGGCTATTTAATGAAAGCAAGTGGGTTATGGTTACAGGCAAGAACTCAAACAAAGTTAGTCGCAACACAGACCCGTTAAGGTCTCTATTTTTATTCAAGATTTTTTAGTCGGACTGTGCACAAGCTACATTTTTGTTCACTTGCCTTAGTTTGTAAGTGCTTTGAACAAAATCTGACGTTTGAATGACATGGTATTCACTCTAATTTGTCATTTTGTCGGTAGTCGAAATCTTACCGAAAAATGGAGTAATAATGGAGTTTACTGAAAATGATAGAGAGGCGTTATATCAAGTCTGGATGTCACATAAAGCGAAGCGTCACCTCACTCAAATGGATATGTCTAAAAAAGTTGGGATCAGCGTTGTTGAATTTTCCAATTTATTACGAGCGAAAGCGCCATTAACATTAGGTTTTATTGCTAAATTTTGCCAAGTGCTTGAGCTTGAGCCTCATAACGTGGTTCCCTCTTTAAAGTTTCAATCTGGCCAAGCCCCGCAACTGGTGTATTTGCAAAATCGTATCATCATTGATGGTGATATTCAGCGCGTTCAAGTAGAAGGCAATCAAGTTATTATTGATTATTGCAGCCAAGTGAATGCGGTTGGTTAATACTTGATATCAAATATTATCGCCCTTAAAATCCGAGTTAAATGAATCGCTTTGCGCCATTGATACATCTTAAACAATATTGATGTCGCTTTAATTTACTGGACCTATTTTTCTTATGTTAAAGCCAATACGAGTTATTGTACCGTTTATAGTCGGCTTATTATTCATGCCGGTATCTATCATGGCAGCCACGACGCAAGTGGGTACGTTTACTTTAGAAAATGGTACTCAAGTTGTGCTAAATGATGATTTTACTTGGGAGTATGTTCTGACTCAAAAGGTGCCCGCTAAGATCACCGCGATGCCAGAAGTTTCAAAACAAGCCGAGTTAACCCAGACTGCTGCAATGACCAAGGGTGTTACTGCTACGACAGGGTCAAAGAGCAACGTTACTGTTGCCACAGAAAATCGCCCTACTCTCGCGGTAACTGAAACATTGACGACTAAGGCGATGACCTCGACCGAGTTACTGGGTAAAACAGCAAAGAATGGCATTGCGGTGTCTTTGGCACAAGCCAAGTGGGATGGCGATAAACTAGGATTAATCTTCACCCTAGAAAGCTCAAATAGTGACAGTATGGTAAGGGTATTGGTTGATGCTCATTTTTATAATGACCAAGGCGTTAAGTTAAACCAGCAAGAATTACCTATTTGGCAGGCCATCAAGCGAATGCCAGAAACTTATTTACGTAAAGGTGACAAGCGCCAATCAAAAGTTATTTGGGTGGAAGGTATTGATAAAAAACAATGGAAAAAACAGCTGCTCATTTTAAAAATTACCGAACTAGACACTTGGTAATATCGAGTAAAGCTGACGTTAATTCAAACCAATATTTTATTATTAGATGACATTAAAAAACCTGCTTTTTATGGCAGGTTTTTTAACTTTCTAATCAACTCTAAATGAAGACATTACGATTTCATTAGAGCTAATTTGTCAGAGGTATTTTTAAAATCCTACGTTCATGCCAACCCAATAACGGCGTCCATCTTCAACATATCCATAGTCATCGTAACTGACGTCTTTATCTAGGATATTGTAAATAGCCGCATTAACTGAAACGTTGGTGGTTAAATGATAACTCACACCCATATCAACAAAAGTATAATCAGGAGCGATTAGGCTACTTGATGAGGGCCCTGTGGTTGGGTTCATTTCTTCACCGTGGTAAGTCACTTTGGTCCAAGCTTCCATATCTTGCGTTGCTTGCCATGATAAGTCACCGCTAAAGAGGTGCTTAGGCAGTTGCACTAAAGGCTGACCTTTGTAAGCACCACTTTTTTGCTCAGAGTCATTGAAGGTGTAACTGGCATTGAAGAACCAATCATCTCCTAAAGGTAAACCAAGAGTGGCTTCTACGCCTCGAGTCGTCGCTTCATCAACGTTTATTTTTTGAGTTGCGTCGCTACCAAAACGATTAACTGGTCCACAGGTTGGGCAAGCTACGCGGGTGATCTTATCTTTAAAATCGTTGTTAAATAACGTTAAGCTTGAGCTTAAGCCAAAATCAGATTGGTAGTTTAAGCTGATCTCGGTATTAACGGAGGTTTCCGGTTTCAAATCAGGGTTACCGTAGATATCCCCACCCCCACTTATTTGCGCCCAGCCTTCAGATGTTTCTCTTAATGATGGAGCTCGATAACCCGTGGAGACCCCACCTTTTAATACTAAGTTTGAGGCTAAGCTCCATACTCCGTATGCGCGTGGACTAATATGAGTGCCATAATTTTCATCATCGTCTACACGTGCACCTACGGTTAAACTAAAGCTGTCTACAATATCCCATTGATCTTCTAGGAAGAAAGCGTAACGGTTATTGCTGAGGGTGTTGAGATCGGATGCTGTATTAGTACTATCATCAACAAGGTGTGAATATTGATATTCGAAACCAGACGTTAAAGTATGCGAAGCAATAGGGGTGACCAAGCTGGATTTAAATACGGTATTTTGGCTATCAATTTTACGTGAAGTGTTGTCAGAGTTTTCATATTGAAGATAGGTGTTCGATTGCCCGATAATGCCCCAATTACCGTCGTAGGTTAAGGCATAATTTTTACGGCTATATTCGTTGAGGCTATCAATATTGGGTTTTCCTTTACGATCTAGTATTGGAACCGACTGACCCACTTTACCCGCTCGGGACTGCTCTGATATCCCGGCTTCCAGTGATATTTGATGGTCATCATTAATGCTATAAATCAGCTTAGAGTTAACGCTGTTTAGCTCTTTATTCTCGTAACCATTAGGGATTTTATCCTCATCACGGACCACGGTTTGACCGTTAAGTTGTAATGCTAAATTGTCACTTAATGGGCCCGTTACAAAGAAATTAGCAGTCCGTTCGTCACCAGAGTCACGGTTTTCTTGGATGGTGGTACCAAGTTGAACATTCCCTGTCCATTGTTTGGCATCTTTACGTGTAATGACGTTAATAACCCCGCCAATCGCATCCGAACCATATAATGTAGACATCGGGCCACGGATAACTTCAATACGCTCAATTGCTTCAATTGGAGGTAGCCATCCTTGTTCGATACCTGGTCCATCACTGTTAGGGCGAGTTTCACGCGAAGACTGGCGTTTTCCATCCACTAAAATCAAAGTATAAGCCGAGCCCATGCCACGAATACTGATGTCAGTAGTATCACCGCCACCCGTGATGGTGACACCCGGTACACTACGCAAAGCATCGGTGACATCTCGATAATATCGGTTTTCGAGTTGCTCTCTGGTCACTACGCTAATACTGGCAGGTGCAGTTATCTCTGATTGCGCATGACCTGAGGCGGTAACCACCATGGTTTCTAAACTTGCAGCTTGTGAATTGGTTTTTTTGGTCGTGCTCTGATCTATCGCAGTTTGCTCTTCGGCAAAACTAGCACCAGAGAACGCGATGAGTAATGAACCCGTCAAAAATGAAAGACGGTAAGTCGAAGTAGACATTTCCATTTCCTTGAATGATAATAATTCTTAAAATCATTTGCAATTATTCATATATTTGAATGATTGACTAGCTAAATAAGCGGAACAGAGCGTTCCAAAAATGGGATTTGAATTAGAAATGAATGACTTACATAGCATCAAGGCATTTAATGCATTGTGTCAGCACCATAGCGTGACCGCTGCCGCATTATCATTAAATCAGCCAAAATCTACAGTTAGTCGACGTTTAGCTCAGTTAGAAGATGATTTAGGTCAGACATTATTTATTAAAAAAGGCAACAAATTAGTCATTACTCGAGCCGGAGAAGTGTTTGCCAACTATTGCTTACAATTTTTGTATTTAGCTGAAGAAAGTAAAAATGCGCTACAGGCTCTTAATCAAACAGTGGCTGGAGATATCAAACTGATGTGTTCCCCTAGCCTTATTCGGAGTTGGCTAGGCTCACAACTCAATGATTTTTTGAACGATAATGAAGAAGTAAGCATTCACTTACAATCTGAACAACGGGAAGACCATTGTTCTCAACCACCCGATTTAATTCTCAGTGTTGGGGAGTTGGCGTTGACTGGATCGTGGCACAAGTTAGTGTTGGGTGAGTGGCAATACGGTATTTACGCTGCGCCAAGTTACTTAAAACGATTTACTGTTCTTGAGCATCCATGGCAATTGACTCAACATGCGTGGGTGCCATCTGAATCCACATTGGATAATAAAATTACATTGAATAAAGGTTCGGAAAGTTATGATGTGATCCCCAGAACCTGCCGCTTAATCAGTGATAGTTTGCCGCTGCAAATTGATTCAATAGCTCAAGGTTTAGGCGTAGGTCTTTTGCCTAAATGGACTGCAAAAAAATATGGCAACGCTCATCCAGGGCAAATCCAAGAATGTTTACCGCAATGGCAAGGGAAACCTATGTTAATTGTATGCTATTGCGCGGTGGGGGTTTTGCCATTACGAGTTCAGCGTTTACTTGAAATACTGCAACAGAACGTTCCAATGGAGTGGAAGCCAAGTTCGGATTTTAATAAAGTGACACCGCTGCCGAGCTACCAACAAATATTGAATGGATTAACAACAAGATAGAGTGAGATCGCTTCAGATTGATGAAGTGAGCTCACTCGCTTTTGATGTTAAGCGTAATACAGGCATACGCGCTTGTTATCTACTTCAATCACATTAAACGGCGTTTCGTATATTTCTCCCAGCACTTTGGCATCAATCACTTGCTCAACTTGACCTTTAGCGACAATCTTGCCTTTTTTGAGCGCAATAATGGTATCAGCGTAGCAAGAAGCAAAATTAATATCATGGATCACGATCACCACTGCTTTATTGAGCTCGTGCGCCAATCCCTTAATGGTGGCCATGATCTGTAATGAATGCTTAATATCGAGATTATTCAACGGTTCATCTAAAAATACATAATCAGTATCTTGCGCGATTACCATGGCGATAAAAGCCAATTGACGTTGACCACCGCTGAGTTCATCCAAATATTTATGCTCAATTGTCGTGAGATCCAAATAAGAAATGGCTTGATCGATGATGTGATTATCGTCAGCGGTTAAATTTCCTTGGCAATAAGGAAAACGTCCAAAAGATATCAATTCACGTACGGTAAAACGCAGTGTAAGTCCATTAGCTTGGCGTAGAACCGATAAACGTTTCGCCAGCGCTTTGGTATCCCAATCAACTAATTCTTGCCCATCAATCCATACTTCGCCTTCATCGCGATTAAGTAATCGTCCTGCCATCGATAATAAGGTACTTTTCCCCGCGCCATTAGGGCCAATAATTGCCGTCACTTGGCCTTTCTGGAATTGGGCACTGGCTTGCTCAACCACTAACTGTTGACCAAATTTTTTGGTTAAATTTTTCAGTTCAATCATTGTGAATACACCATTAAGTTACTTTATTACGCAGGAGTAAGGTTAAGAAATAAAGGCCGCCGACGAAATTGATGATGACGCTCAAGGTCGTTTCAAATCCGAACGCTTTTTCTACCAACCATTGTCCACTAAGTAGCGTACACACCGACATCAGCGAACAGCCAATCAATAAATATCGGTGCTGATATGAGCGAAACCACTCACGGGTTAAGTTGGTGATTAAAAGGCCAAAGAACATGATTGGGCCAATTAGTGCTGTTGAAATCGCGATTAACACAGAAGATAACAGCAGTACTGTTCGGGTGGTGCGCTTAATATCAACCCCTAAGCTGGTGGCATTATCTTGATCGAGTAAATACACATCTAAGGTGCGGTGTAATCGAAATAGATAAATGGTGACGACAACTAATATGGGAATAGTCCAATAGACTAAATCAGTATGGATGTTATTAAAACTGGCAAACATATTGGCTTGTACTGTGGCGAATTCATCGGGATCCATCATCATTATGAAAAAAGAGGAGAGGCTTTGAAACAATTGTCCGAAGATCACACCCAGCAGTAACAATGAAATAATATTGCTGGATGAATAACGAAAGTACAGCACAAATAACAACAACGAAAATGCCAACATGAACAGTACGGAAACAGTGAAATTCACAAAGGCATTCATAATGAAAATACTAAAACTACCAAATAGAGCAACGACTAACACTTGCACTAATAAGTACAAAGAATCAAAGCCCATAATACTCGGAGTTAAAATGCGATTGTTGGTGATGGTTTGGAAGCAAAATGACGACATTCCAATTGCAAAGCCACCAATGATTATGGCGGCTACTTTTGGGATCCGACGAGACAAGAAATATTCATAATTATCGGCGGTTAAACCATAACCAATAAATAAGCCTGCAAACAGTAATGAGAGAGTGACCATCATCAGGATCTTGGTTTTATCCGTCACGCTTCATTCCTTTTAAAATCAGAAAAATAAACACACCACCGCCTAATAAGCTGATCACCATCGAAATAGGGACCTCGTATGGGAAGATGATTAACCGACCCGCCAAATCACAGAGCAGCACTAGAATGCCACCTAGCATGGCGGTACGAGGGATATTTTTTCGTAGGTTGTCACCATAGAATCGATTGACAAGATTAGGGACAATTAAGCCAAGAAAGGGCAGTTGTCCGACAATCATCACCACCGAGGCGGACATGATCGACACCAATGCGACCCCAAGTGTTAAAACGTGTTGATAATTCAAGCCTAAATTCACTGCAAAGTCTTTACCCATACCAACAGCGGAGATACGAGCGGCGTAGAGAAAACTGATAATCATCACCGGCAGTGCAATATAAAGCAGCTCATAATTACCGGCTAAAATGTTGGCAAAATTGGCAACAGTCCAGCCTGAAAGGTTTTGCACCGCATCGTATTTGTAGGCAATAAACATCGCCATAGAAGACACAATATTGCCAAAAATAATACCTATTAGTGGTACAAAAACGACATTCTTAAATTGAATCCGTTGAATTAATTGCACAAAACACCAAGTGCCAAACATGGCAGTGGAGAAGATCAACCACAGCTGTTCACCATTGCCAAAAATCACTAAGCTCAACACAAAGCCAAGCATGGCACACTCTATGGTGCCGGAAGTTGAAGGCGCGGCGAATCGGTTTTGGCTAATCTGCTGCATAATTAAGCCTGCAATACTCAAGCCACCACCGGCCAGTAAAATAGCGAATAAGCGAGGGATCCTGCTGGTCATAAAAAGTTGCCAAGTGGTGGCATCACCCTGCATTAAGGTTGTAAGTGAGACATCGCCTACGCCGATAAAGAGTGATGCTAAGCTCAGTAAGATTAACGTAATAAACAGGCTATGTTTTTGTAAACTATGTATTAGCCAATCACTTTTTTGTAAGTGATGTTTTGTGAGTAATCGAGTCAAATCAACCTCTAAACCCATGCTGAATGAAAGTGAGGATTTTCATTATGTTGGGTATGATTTTATGTTGTTCAGCCTGAACGATGAAAAGCCACAGCGTAATTGCTGTAGCTTCAATCGGTTAGCCATTTTTATGATGGTTCAATGGCATTAATTAGTTTTGGTTAACGCTTCGATATCTTGGATCATCGTGCCAGTTGCGGTGATGCCTGAACCCGCTACATACCAAGCCGGAATATCGAGATACACCATACGTTGGTTTTTATAAGCATCAGTCGATTTGACTAAATCGTTTTCGAAGTCTTGGCGAGTCGTACTTTTTTCTTTGTTAACCAGTTTATCGCGATCAAGGATCAATAGGGTTGATGGGTTTTCTTGCGCGACTAACTCGTAAGAAACCAGATTACCATGCCCACCAGTACGACCCGATTTGTTGGCTTTTTCAGGCGCGATTGCCATCGTTGGTTTAAATCCAAAATCTTGATAAAGCACAGCAAAACGAGAGCCTTCTCCAAAAGAAGTGATATTGCCACCAGAGCTCATTAACATTAATGCATCTACATCATGGCTTTGGTTATAAGCTTTAATTTTATTAAAACGTTGATTATAGGCGGTGATTTTTTCGTTCACGAGTTGGTCTTTATCAAAAATAGTGCCAAGGTCATGCCAAATTTTTTGCGTGCCTTGCCAATAATCGGTGCCATTTGGAACAGTAAAAACATAAGTCGGCGCAATTTTAGAAAGTTCATCAAAATGTTTAGAACTGCGCGAACCAACAATGATTAAATCCGGTTTTTGACTATAAATGGCTTCAAAATCAGGTTCGAAAATAGTACCGACTGATGGGTAATCTTTGCTGCCGTATTGAGATAAATAATCAGGAAACGCCGCTATTTTGGATACCGCGACTGGTTTTATTCCTAAGGCATCAACCGCATCAATTGCACCTATACCAATGACAACCACACGTTGTGGTTCGGTTTCAAGCGTGGTTTTACCCATTAAATGTTCAAGTGTGATTGTTTTAGCAAAAGCTGAAGTACTGGCGGCTGTGATTGCGAGCACGGAAAGCAGCGTCATAAGCGTTGGACGTTTCATGATTTCTCCACATAGTAATGAGAATTGTTATTGTTGCGATTACTATATTGTTTTTGATGAACAAATCAATCTTTCAAATGTAAAGATAGAAAAAGATTGATAGAAATCATGAAAATAGAGAAATAGACTGACGAGGTGGTCATTACGAGGCTAGATCAACAAGCCTCGCGGAGATTTTTTAGGGGGAGGGCGAACTATTTAAGTTTAGATGAGATTTCTAATGCATGGCAGCGTTTTTCTTGATCGTCATTTATACATTTAGTTCTATCGGATTACGCAAAAAAGCCACGTTTATCTGCTAAATATTACAAAGAGATATAACATGTGACTCATAACTTAGTGAATGCGTAATAACTTAGTTATAATGGTTGAGTTGCCAGTTTTTGGATAAGTACTGCTAGGGTTGTTTATGAAAATAAGTGGTTTTACTATTATTGAATTGGTCGTTGTTATTGTCATTCTTGGAGTATTAGCTGTGACTACCGCTCCTAAATTTTTGAATATTACAACTGATGCTCATGTGGCTAAAAACAATGCTACAGGAGCCGCGTTTAAAAGTGCTATTCAATTGGTGCACTCTAAAGCAATGATATTAAGTAGTGGAAGAGCCGCTAACGATTTACAGATATTTGGTAATGATTCTTCTGGTCAATTAGATATCAATGCTAATGGATTTCCTGTTCAACAATATTTTCGTGATGAAGAAAACCCACAATTAAATAACGGGCGTGACTGTGAAGCGGTTTGGAACACTATACTTGATGATGCCCCAACGGTGTCTAATTCTGCTGATAGTAGTAAATCGGTTTACCAAGCAACTTATATTAAAAATGATCAATGTTTATATAAATACAACTTACTTCCAACGCTCTCGATTTATTATGACTCCCGTAATGGGCAGGTCATTATAGATAATAATCCTGACGATTAATGTGGTTAGATACTCTCACTTCAGTTAACCCTTGCCGTTTTAGCAAAAGCGGAAGTACTGGCGGCTGCAATTGCGAGGCTAGATAAACGAGCCTCGCGGATATTTTTGATCGGGGAAAACTATTTAAGTTTGGATAAGATTTCTAACGCATGGCAGCGTTTGTCTTGATCGTAGACATCGTTAGTAAAAATGAACTCATCGACACCCAATTGTTTGACTAACATTTCCAAGCGATGCTGGATGGTGGTCGGGCTGCCCATAATCGAGAGGCTCAAAAAGTTATCGACATACGCTTCTTCTTGTTCACTCCAAAGTCCTTCCATACTGTCTATTGGCGGTTGTAGCCATAATGCTTCACCGCGAATTAATGCCAAGATTCTTTGTTTAGACGTGGTACTTAAAAATTTTGCTTCTTCATCTGTGTCTGCTGCAACTAAAGGCAGTGCCAGCATTACATACGGTTTATCTAACACTTCGGATGGTTGGAATTGGTCACGATAAATAGTCAGTGCTTCGTGTAAAAATCGAGGTGCGAAATGACCAGCAAACACATAAGGCAAACCTCGTTGTGCGGCAAGCTGTGCGCTGAATAAACTCGATCCTAATAACCAAATCGGCACGTTGGTGTTTTCACCCGGAATTGCCCGCACAGCGCGTTTTTTATTGTATGGACCGAGATAATTTTGCAGCTGCGCGACTTCGTCTGGAAAACGATCGGCGCGGCGTTCATCTCGATTTAAAGCTCGGCTGGTGGTGGGATCGCTGCCAGGTGCTCGGCCTAATCCTAAATCGATCCGGTTTGGATAAAGACTTTCTAAAGTGCCAAATTGTTCCGCTACCACTAAAGGTGGATGGTTGGGTAGCATGATACCGCCAGCGCCAACTCGAATATGTTGAGTGTTAGCCGCAATATAACCGATTAATACTGAGGTGGCAGAACTAGCGATACCTTCCATATTATGATGTTCGGCAAACCAAAATCGATTAAAACCTAATTGCTCAGCTGCTTGTGCGTATTCCAAACTGTTTTTTAGAGTTTCCCCTACGCTTGAATCAGGACGCATTGGAGCGAGCTCTAATAATGAAAAGGGGATAGATGAAAGTGATGACATAAGAATACCCATATTAGGATGAATCTTAATAACATACAGTTAACGGGTTCGAAGCGATAGTGAATTGGTATGACTTTAATGAATGTGATGGATGCGTTTAAATCACGTTGTATGTATTCCTTATAATATGTCCTCACTCAATTGCAACGCAGCATTAAAAATGCAATTAATTTAATTATTGTGTACAATTTATAGGTAATAAGTTGATGAGAATAATAATACTGAGGAGTGTAAATAATGGCATGGAATGTCTATTTGTCTGGTGAGATTCATACTGATTGGCGTACACAGATCATTCAAGGTTGTGAGAGCAAAGGCCTTGATATTACTTTCAGTTCGGCTGTAACTGATCATGAAAGCAGTGATGCGGCAGGTGATGCTTTAGGTGTCGAAGATCAATCATTTTGGCGAGATCATAAGTCCGCTAAAATTAATGCGATTCGAATTCAAAACCAAATTAAGCAATGTGATTTGGCGATTATTCGTTTTGGTGAAAAATATAAACAATGGAATGCAGCTTTTGATGCTGGCTATTGCGCAGCGCTTGATAAGCCTTATATTACCTTTCATGCTGAAGACATCATTCATCCGTTAAAAGAAGTGGATGCTAGTGCACAGGCATGGGCTACGAATACTAACCAAATAGTTGAAATATTAGAATATTTATTAACTAATAAGTAAATTATTTTTTGCACATAAATCATCGGAAACAGAGGGTTTATGTGCAAATTAAAAAGCTAGCGGAAGGTTTGCCCTGATATATCGGGATGATAGAGCGGCTGTATAACATTCCCTGCTGGATCAGTACAATGGAAGCTGCGTGCTCCATCACCATGATCATGTGGTGTATCGAGTAAAGGGACACCTTGAGATTGTAGGAATTCGAACCAATTTTGCAGATCTTGTTTTGAATCGACAATAAATCCGAAATGATCCAGTGATTGTTTCTGATTTTCTTGAGCATGGTGTGCTCGTCCAAGCGATAAATTATCATTACCACAACTCAGGTAAATCAAGTTGTCGTTGGCTTTTCTTAAAATATCCATCCCCATTATTTCATGATAGAAATGCACACATTCTTCAAAAGGATGTACGGTTAACGCTAGATGTCTTAATCCATTGAATGGCTTCGGTCGATTCATTATCCCACCTATTAAGTTTATTTGTATTTCTTGTTGTGTACAATTATAGGTAAATTTCAATAAAATACCACTTTGTTTAGATGATTAAACTCAGGCAAGATAGGTAGTATTCATAGTCGAAGAGAAGGAAATAGTATGTTTTGTATTTTTGTAAAAAATGAAGTTAAAGCTGGATGCCGTGAACAATATTTGTCGATTATAAAAGAGAACGCGAAAGCTTCAGTCGAAAATGAAGAAGGTTGTATCGTTTTTGATGTGTTAAATGATCAAACCAACGATCATCACTTTTATTTATATGAAATTTACAGTGACGAAAGCGCACTTTCTGAGCATAAAATAGCGCCGCATTATATTGAAAGCCGTAAATATTTGGGTGATATTGTTGAAGCGGTTTCTGTCATTCGTTGTGATGTGTTAGAAAAAAATTAACGAATCTACCCATCTACCCTGAAGCTGCAGTTTTGTGAGTCACTTTTGCTTAGAGCTATTCTTAGAGCAACTAAGTGTATGGCTTGACGTTTCACTTACTTGCAGCCTCAGTATAAACCTCATTTATTCTTTTTGTTACGAAGAAAAGATTGGAATGGTTCTGGCTTGTAGTATAAGTAGCCTTGTAAGTGTTCTACACCACGTTTAATTAAATAATTTGCTTGAGTTTGTGTTTCTACCCCTTCTGCTGTCACTGGGACTTTTAGTCTATTGGCTAAATCGAGCATATTATCAATAATGTCGCCGCTCAATGCTTGATGCGGAAATCCATCAATAAAACTTTTATCAATTTTGATGCCATCAATTTGGAAATCGCGGATATTTTCAAGGCTTGAATATCCAGTTCCAAAATCATCTATTGAAATACCCACTCCGATATTATGGAGCTTCTCAATAGCATCAATCGTGTCTTGCTCATGATTGATGATTTGCCTTTCGGTGATTTCTAACACAATATTAATTCGTTTTAGATCGGGATTTTTTGAAAACTGTTCACAGTGTTCAATTAATTTATCGGAATGCTCTTTAGACAATTGGCTAGGGCAAATATTAATACTTAACTCAAAGTCAGTAGTAAAGAATTGATGGTTTTTTTTGCAAAGTTGATACACATCATCGATTAAATCTAATGTCATTGGGATGATCATTCCAGTTTCTTCCGCTGTCGGAATAAAAGTATCGGGGTAAATCAATTTTGTATGGCGTTGCCATCGCATTAAGATTTCACAGCCAGATATTTTACCATCATGATCAACGATTGCTTGTGCGTATGGAGTGAACTCTCGCCGTATGATCGCTTTTTTCATGGCACTTTTTAGTACCCGTTTTTCTTGATAAATGAAGTAATAAAAAGAGGATATTAAGGCGCCTAGTGCTAACAATACAACGAGCAAAGGGTTTGCATAAAGGTTGTCTATTGCAAAGGATGAGTAGCTAATATTAGAGCTAATTGATAAAGGCGTACGAGAGGAATGCAGGTGCAAAGTATCAAGGTTTAACTTGGTCGTGAGTATTCCATTATCGTTTACCCATCCTTGCTTTGTATAAATATGAAAAGGGACTTTTTCTGCAAGTAGATTGATAACGCCTAAAAAGTTAAAGCCATGTAAGGTGGCGATAATGGTTAAGTGATCTTTCTGGCCTTTCACTATAATGATCGTCTCTCCAGGGGCTGCGTATTGGGAAGAGAACAAATTAACGCCGACTAAATGTGCAGAAGAACTTTCTTTACCTACCATTTGAGGGTAAGAAGAACAAATTATTTGGTCGTTTTTAATTATATTAATCGTTTGAATGCTTGGCTTTTCGACCAGTATATACCCATTCAACCTGAAGTTGCAGGTTTCAATACCTGAAAATTATCATTAATTCGAGACATTAGTGAGCTTGCAACTTCAGGTAAAGTCACATCAAAAAATGTATCGATGGCATCCTTAAAGGATGCTTTTGTGGGGAAATAAACATTATTTCGAGCATATTCATGCATTACCTTCCATAGCCGCTCTATAGGATTTAAATTTGGGCTGTAAGGAGGCAAATAATGAAGTTCAATATTGAGCATCAACGCAAAATCTTTGACCAACTGACTACGGTGATAGCCGGCACCATCTAAAATAATGTGTATTTTTTGCTCTAACGGATAATGCTCTTTCTTGAGTTTCCAGAAGAAACGAATAATATTTTCACTGTTAATTGTGTCATAACTCTCAACCACTGTGGCTGAAAGATTGGTCAAGTTTAACGCTCCCACATAGTTCAGCCGAGTACGGCTACCTGTAGTTTCAATCACTTTATCTTCACCTTTACGGATCCAACCATAAGTGATTTTAGTGGCCTGACTTGGATGCACTGCATCCATGAATAAGATAGGCTCACCGCGCTGTTTTAGTTCGCGATAGTATTCAATGAAAACTTCCTGAGCTTCAGGGTTAAACTTATGAGGAACACCGTTAGGTTGCTTATAAGAAAAACCATTGTGATGTAGCCATTTATTCATACCGGCAACAGTATAAGTGACTTGAAATTCAGACCGAACATAATCAACAATTTGATGGGTATGAAAATAAGTATTCTCAGTTAAGTGTTCAATGAGTGCCATCGTTTCCATTGCATTGAGCTTACTCTGAGAACCACCATTTTCTGGTGTGAGTTTTTCAGATTCTAAGTAATCATTGATATGACGAGTAACGGTGGTTTCATGAATTCGCAAAGCTTGCGAAATCATAGAATTTGACCAACCTTCAGATGCGAGTAAGACCGCTTTAATGCGGTCACAAACGCGACAGTCACGAGATGAGTCGTGCATTCGCTCAAGTTGCTTCTTTTTTTGGTTGGATAGTTCTATTTTCATGTTCGTTAGCATGATCCTGTTAAAGGCAAAAATCAAGCATCTTCAATGATCACGGGTATAGATAAGATTTTTGGCTGGGAGTCAGCGCAATTTTCAGTCGCAATATTAAGCATCTGGTCTACCGCAGACTGTGCCCGTTCAATTTGTCCATCGAGTAAATTGATAGACAGTTGCATACGTTCTAGCGTGTTAGCTCGGTAATTATAAACAGCCTGAATTGTCAGTGTGGCTATGCCAATACTAAAAAAAAGAATAAAAATAATACTACAATGAATGATTTTTAGTCGTAAAAATGGACTAGATTGAAAGACAGCCATATAAAAAAGCCCCACTTACCTTAACGTATACGGCACGAGTATTTTTGGTCTGTAACACATTCATTTTCCAACATTTCTCGTGAGAATAGTGAAGTGTAGCGCATTTTTTTTTCTGATAAATAGAAATTATGTCAATCTTGAAATAATTAATAATTTTTCATCTAACTTCTGGCTTATCTTCAGTATTTTAAGGGCGCGGTAGCTTAAATTTTACCTTTATTTTCTTCGATTACATTTTCACTCAAGCTAAGTAAGTGTTTGGTTGCTTGCATATATTGCGGATAACGACTGAATTCTTGCTGTTTTTCCTCCGTCATTTGAGATAAATCGTCCGGCATTCTCCAATACAGTTTTGAGGTATAAAGCATTGCTAATAATGGTTTATGGATTTGTTGTTCATAAGCCAACGCAAGGTTTTCTAAGATTTCCTCACGCTCTGATTCACTCATTATCGGTTTTTCTAGCCCCTTTATGGCATCAATATAAGATTGGTTTTGACTAAGAGAGGTCATTACAGATTGATTATTTTTAGCTAGATCGACTAATGATCCTTTGATAAGGAAGCGCCAATTATCTTGGGTAAGATCGCTATTAGTAATATTGTTGATGTCATTTTTTATTTTCTGTTCGATAATTTTCTGAGCTTTTTTCAGCACAGGTTTTACGGTATGAAAAGGAAGTTGATACTCACAAGCTAATTCAACAATTAAAGCATGGAAGCCACCGTTAGGAAGATGAAGATTAGACTTGAATATTGCGAGTGCTTCTTCTTGTTGTGCTGTCATTTGGGTCATGTATGAATGCTTTGTTAGAGATATTGATGGTGAGTATTATTACATGCTATTAAAAGGTTGTTGACTCTTAATGTTGAAAAACTTCGCTGGAATTTCTTCTTAAACCCTTCTTGACTTAAAGTGGGATTTGATGGTTTTACGGTTAAAGAAAAGGTTAACAAATGTGATGCTTAGTATATATTTTGGCTAATAACAGATAACATAAGGTTTTTAAGATTAGCTCTGGAAAGTCTATTATATGCTGACGTTTTTTAAAGACTTACTAACCCACTATGACATTGAAGTATCAAGATTTATTAATGTTGTAGAAGCCCTTGGTTTGATTGTTCTGATATCGATTGTTATCCATATTGTGCTTCATCGAGGTGTCTTAGTCTGGATAAAGTATCGTATAGATAAATCAAAAATAACTTGGCGCTATGTGTTATTTCGCGGCAAATTGTTTAACCATATTGCTTTGTTGATTCAAGGGATCGTGATCGCCATTCAAACCAATTTATGGCTTTCAGCAGACAGTGCGTTTCGCGACGTCATTTTAACCGTCGTTGGGTTGTGGATTATTTGGTTTGCCATGTTGTCTCTATTTTCCTTACTTAATGTTGTTGATACCGCACTTAATCGCACTCAAATTGGTCGTGACATGCCAGTGCGAGGGATTATCCAAAGTATAAAAATTATTGTTTTTATTGTTGCATCTTTCCTATTTGCGTCTGTTTTATTCGGTAAGTCTCCCTTAATCCTATTGAGCGGGTTTGGGGCAATGACGGCTGTCTTTATGTTAGTCTTCAAAGATCCGATTTTAGGTTTTGTTGCTGGGGTACAACTCTCAGCCAATAAGATGCTTAGCGTTGGAGATTGGCTAGAAATGCCTAAATATGGTGCAGATGGTGCAGTTATTGATATCAGTTTAACAACAGTGAAAGTCCAAAACTGGGATAAAACAATTACCACAATTCCCGCTTATGCCCTAATTTCAGATTCGTTTAAAAACTGGAAAGGAATGACGGAGTCTGGTGGTCGACGCATAAAGCGTAGCGTGTTGATTGATGCCACCAGTGTGCATTTTATTAATAAAGAAGAAACGTTAAGTTTGAGTAAAACGCACTTTTTAGAAACTTATATTAAAACGAAAGTTGAAGAGGTGTCTGTTTACAACCAACAGAATAATATCGACGATACAAATCTTATCAATGGCCGTCGTTTAACTAATATTGGTAGCTTCCGTGCTTATCTCGAACATTATCTCTTAGCTCATCAAAATATTCGTAAGGATATGACATTAATGGTGAGGCAATTACCGCCCACTCATGAAGGAATATCGATTGAGCTTTATTGTTTTACGGATACCACTGCATGGGTTGAGTACGAAGGCATTCAATCTGATATTTTTGATCATTTGTATGCGGTACTACCAGAGTTTAATTTAAAGATTGCGCAAGCGCCAACGGGCAGTGATTTCCGTTCTTGGAATGAGAGTAAGCATTCTAAGTAAATGATCTTTAAAGAGGTGTTTTAATCGATTCTGCACTGGCGACAAAAAACACTTTTATCTCACGGCTATCGACTCACCGTTCAGAAATTGCCTGAAGGGTTTCATCGCCGTGCTTAATACTATTTATTCTCCTTCTTCTTGCTTAACCTTCTTTTCAATTCCATACCTTTGAATATTGTTGACCTTACCGCAAGGTCATACTTTATGTTGTTTAAAAGCGATGTTGTTTACAAATAAACAATATGAATTAAATGACTTGTACCTCAAGGGGATAATATGGAACGTCGAGAGTTTATCAAAAAATCTGCAATCGCAAGTGTTGCGCTAACCACTATCAATACACCTTATGCATGGGCGACTTCTTCAAAAAATTCAAATTCAGGCACACTAAAGAACCAGCCATCATTGCCTATTCCTCCTTTATTGGATACCAACTCAGAACACATCACTCAACTGACGGTACAATCTGGTTTTTCTCAGTTTATGGGGAATACTCAAACAAAAACCTCCGGTATCAATGGCGCATTTTTAGGCCCAGCGTTGAAAGTACGTAGTGGCGATATTGCTAATTTACAGGTTAATAATCAGTTAGATGAAACCATCACTTTACACTGGCATGGACTTGATATCGCTGGTCAATACGATGGTGGTCCACATCAAAAAATTAAAGCCAATGAGCGTTGGAATATTCAACTACCCGTTAATCAACCGGCTGCAACATGCTGGTTTCACCCACATCAAGTACCACAAACCGCAGAGTTGGTCATGCAGGGCATTGCAGGATTAATTGTTATCGAGGATGAGGTTAGCGATCAGCTTAATCTGCCATCTACGTGGGGCGTTGATGATATTCCGGTCATTATCCAAGACAGAAAATTCGATGCACAAGGTCAATTTGACTATGAATTACTGGATATTGTTAATGTAGCAATGGGTTTTGCTGGTGATACTTTATTGATTAATGGTGCTATTCATCCAAAGATTGATGTGCCTCAAGGCTGGGTTCGTTTGCGCTTCTTGAACGGCTCAAATGCTCGTAGTTATCAATTGGCGACATCAGATCAACGTGAATTCTATGTTATTGCGTCAGACTCTGGTTTTCTGGAAAAGCCAGTACCACTTAAACAATTACATTTAGTCGCTGGTGAGCGTTATGAAATCCTTGTGAACATTGAAGGTGATAAACCTTTTGATCTTGTGACTTTACCTTTGCATCAAATGGGTATGATGATGCCTCCGTTTAACCAAACCGTACCATTTTTGACTCTTAACCCTCAAAAGACTCAAGGTAAAGGTGAGCTTCCGAAAAAAATGGTAGAGATCGAGCGTTACCAAGCTCAAGACGCTAAAGTGAAGAGAGAAATTGTTTTGGAGATGGGCGAAAATCTTGACTCCCAAGCGATGATGTTAATGATGAAAAGAAAATCAGCATTGACTCAGCGAATGGCAATGGCGCATGGACATCATATGAATGATAAAAATGTTACTCTGCTGACTAAAGATGAGTTAAAAGATATCAATCGCATCAATGGTCAACCCTTTGACATGCAACGTATAGATTTAGACGTTAAACAAGGGCAGTTAGAACATTGGGTTATCAGCCAAGGTAATGACATGATGTTGCACCCATTTCATATACATGGATGCCGTTTCCAAGTGTTATCGATGAATGGTGAGCGACCAGCCCCTCATCTTTCTGGTTGGAAAGACACGATTGCCGTCTTACCCAAAGGAAAAACTGAGATTTTAGTACAATTTAATCATTTGGCCGATAAACATTATCCCTATATGGCGCATTGTCATATTTTAGAGCATGAAGATACCGGGATGATGATGCAATTTACTGTCTCTTAATCTATTAACATGAATGACAAGGTATCGTGATGTTTTTATTGAGGTTGGCGGATATTTTTTGAGTATACTTTTATAATATAAGTAGGGCATAAACTAGTGACAAAAACTTCAATATTAATAACAGGTTGCAGTAGTGGGATTGGCCGCTATTGCGCAGAGCAGCTACATCAGGCTGGTTATCAAGTGATTGCCAGTTGTCGAAAAATTGAGGATGTGGGTGAACTTAAAGCATTAGGCTTACATTGTATTCAGTTAGATGTTACCGATACAGGTTCTGTTCACGCGGCATTAGAACAAACAATGCAAATTACTGGTGGCAGGCTTGATGTCCTGTTTAACAACGCAGGTTATGGTCAAGGTGGGGCAATAGAAGATCTGCCGACCGATGCACTACGAGCACAATTTGAAACGAACCTGTTTGGCTTGCATGAATTAACCCGCGCGGTGATCCCATTAATGCTAAAACAAGGGCATGGCAAAATTGTGCAAGACAGCTCTGTATTGGGGTTGGTGGCAATGAAATATCGTGGTGCGTATGTCGCCAGTAAATTTGCATTGGAAGGTTATACCGATGCGCTGCGTTTGGAATTGATGGATACCAATCTTGCGGTGAGCCTAATTGAGCCGGGTCCGATTGCCAGTCAGTTTAGAGCAAATTCATTCAAAGCCGTGCAGCAAAATATTGATGTTGAAGGATCTCGCCATCGAGATAATTACCAGAAAACATTAGCACGATTGGGAAGCGAAAAATCGTCTACCCCTTTTACTCTAGGGCCAGAAGCAGTATTAAAACAGTTGCAAAAAATCTTAGACAGCAAGCAACCAAAACCACGATATTATGTGACAAAGGCGACGTATATTTTTGGTTATCTGCGCCGAATTTTATCTTCAAGCATGTTAGATAAAATTGTTGGTAAAGGCAGCTAAACTGATAAACACGATCGGTTTAAAGCCGTGTAATGGCTAGCTTAAATCGTGATTAATTTTATCTAACAATTGAATTAATTGTGTGGCTTCTTGCTGATCGATACTTGGAAATTGACAGCGAATTTTTTCAGGGATATCGGCGGCTTGGCGTTGCAGTTTTTTCCCCTCGGCAAGTAATGTCACCATTTTTTTGCGTCCATCATGCTGATCTTTGACTATAATTAATAACGACTTATCCGTCATCTTTTTCAACATTTGTGTCATTGCGCTGCCGTCTATAGCGGTTTTTTCTAATAATTCTGCAATACTGATATTGTCCTTCTCCCACAGCGCCATCATCACAATATACTGCGGATAAGTGAGATTAATATCCCCTAAAGCCTCTCGGTATGCACGTACGATGCTGTTAGAAGCCATGTACAAGCGATGACAGATTTGATTATCAAGTTTGAGTTGTGGGTAATTCATGTGCGATCTCTGATTATTGATACCTTTATTTTAATTTGCATGCAAACTATTTGCAATTTTTAATTTGTTGGTCTAATCTATTTTGCATGCAAAGTAATTGAGTCCATTTTATTGGGCTACATAATTTTAAACAAGATATCAATAACAGGAGTTAACATGAACGTATTACAAAGTGTCGCTTATACTGCAAAAGCAACGGCAACTGGTGGTCGTGAAGGATCAGCAAAATCAGATGATGGTCGTTTAGATGTTGCACTTTCAACACCAAAGGGTTTGGGTGGCGATGATGGTCAAGGTACGAACCCTGAGCAATTGTTTGCAGCCGGTTACGCAGCCTGCTTTATCGGTGCACTAAAATTAGTCGCTGGCCAAGAAAAAGTGACACTACCGAAAGATACACACATTGATTCAGAAGTGTCGATTGGCCCAATTGAAGGCGGTTTTGGAATCGCAGTGAAATTGGCAATATCGGTAGGGGATTTAGATAAAGCCACAGCCCAAGCATTAGTTGAAAAAGCGCATCAAGTTTGCCCATATTCAAACGCAACGCGCGGTAATGTTTCGGTTGAACTATCGGTAATTTAATCGCTTAAGTTAAGATCTAAGTCTTAATAAAAACACCAAGGACGAACGCTTTAAGCCGTTTGTCCTTGGTGTTTTTATTTGTGATTATTTTTTATGCCTTTATAATCTGCGCACTGATGAGCTTGGTTGAAACTCGAGCTATTTTTATTCTGTGAATACCTTTATTTGCCCATCCTTTTGTTTATTGAAAGCTTATTCTTGAAGACATTAAATTGATTATGTGTGTGGTATAAACATGTTCGTGCTTGATAATAGAACCCTTCTTATTGTTATTGTCCTCATTTCTATTGGTTCGGCTATTGCACTGACTTTTCTTTGGCGAGTCCAGAATCAGCGTAATGGTGTTGGATTTTGGGCTAGTGGGATGTCGCTGATTGCATTGGCAAGCCTTTTTGTTGCGGGTCGAGATTATATACCCAATTAACTTGAAGTTGCAGATTTTAGAACGTGAAAATTATCATTAATTCGAGAG
>NZ_VHKO01000033.1 GCF_015223435.1 Vibrio hibernica | reverse complement strand
ACAACTTCAAGTTAATTGGGTATATTCTGTTATTTAATAACCAAAAATTGATTACACAGATTAAGTCACTAGCAGGCTAAAAGAGAATTGAAGAGATTATAAATTGAAGTGAATACCGAAGTGAATACACATGAGAAATAGCTGACTCAAACATTAAAGACCCATAAAGCAAAATCGTTATAAAACAAAACTCTACCTTTATTTAGAGCAAAAAAAACGCCTCAATCAAAAACTGACTGAGGCGGCTTAAACAGCCTAATCCAATAACGTGAAACAAAAGGTCTAAAAGATAGAACATCTTACCTTTGTACCCTACCTCGTTAATTTACCGTAATTATGATTAGTTTCAAAGTTATTTTTGTTCTTTTTTTTCACCATTGTTACTAAAACGACAAGAAAACAAACACATCATTACTTTATTTTAAGATCAAAAAAGCCACCTCAAGAGATGGCTATAAATTTTAAGACAACAGTCGATATTTCGTACAACTGGCTATTTATATAGATTAATGAGCCTGATCCCAATTATCTCCATGATCAAACTCCGCCACTAATGGCACTTTAAGCTCAACGGCTGATTCCATTAATTGTTGTATTTTTATTTCAACTCTTGCTAATTCACTTTCTTTAACTTCGAATACCAATTCATCGTGGACTTGCATTAACAGCTTAACATCACCGTTACCTTCATCAGCAATCCACTTTGCAACTATTAACATCGCCTTTTTAATGATGTCAGCTGCCGTTCCTTGCATTGGTGCATTAATTGCGGCGCGTTCAGCGCCTTTACGACGCATACCATTGCTCGATTTGATTTCAGGTAAGTGCAAGCGGCGTCCTAAGATCGTCTCGACATAACCTTGTTGCATTGCTTGTGAGCGGGTGTCTTCCATATATTGCATTACACCTGGATAACGCTCGAAATACACATCCATATATTGCTGAGCTTCACCGCGAGAAACGCCTAATTGTTTCGCAAGGCCAAAAGCGCTCATACCATAAATAAGGCCGAAGTTAACCGCTTTAGCACGACGACGTTGCTCTGAAGTCACTTGTTCAATATCAACTCCCATCACTTCAGCGGCGGTAGCGGAGTGAATATCTTTTCCTTGAGCAAACGCTTCAAGTAATGCTTTGTCACCCGAAAGATGAGCCATGATACGCAATTCAATTTGGGAGTAATCGACAGCCAAAATTTTCCAACCATGTGGTGCAATAAAAGCTTGGCGAATACGACGTCCTTCTTCATTACGAATAGGGATATTTTGTAAATTTGGATCGGTCGAAGATAAACGACCTGTCGCCGTCACCGCTTGATGATATGAAGTATGAACTCGACCCGTTTGTGGATTGATCATCTTAGGCAATTTATCGGTGTAAGTCGTTTTGAGTTTCGCAAGGCCACGATGCTCTAAAATCAACTTCGGTAGTGGATAATCAAGCGCTAATTCTTGCAACACTTCTTCATTGGTTGAAGGCGCTCCAGATGGCGTTTTCTTCACCACAGGCAGGCCCATTTTTTCAAATAGGATCGCTTGTAATTGCTTTGGTGAACTTAGATTAAACTCTTGCTCAGCTACTTCAAATGCTTTTAATTGCAGATCGTCTAATCGAGCAGCGATTTCTTGTGATTGAGCATTAAGCAGCATGTCATCAATCATCACACCTGTGCGTTCAATTTTAGAAATCACAGGAATTAATGGCACTTCAATATCTTTATAAATAGAAAGTAGCTTTTCATCTTGCTCTAATGCGGCTTGTAGTCGGTTGTGCAAACGCAGTGTTACATCCGCATCTTCAGCCGCATAAGGGCCACATTCTTCAATTGATAACTGATTAAACGTGAGTTGTTTTTTGCCTTTTCCGGCCAATGACTCAAACGAAATACAGCTGTGTTGTAGAAAGCGTAATGCCAAACTATCCATATCATGTTTGCCACCGACGCTATTAAACACGTAAGAGGCCAACATGGTATCAAACTCAATCCCTTGCATTTCAATATCGTAACGCGCTAATACACTCGCGTCATATTTTAGATTCTGCCCTACTTTGGCTTGCTTGGGATCTTCGAGGATCGGTTTAAGTTGCTCTAACACCCAATCTCGATCAAGTTGCTCTGGTGCATCTAAATAATCATGCGCTACCGGTACATAAGCCGCCACGCCTTCTTCTACTGCAAAAGATAAACCAACTAAATTGGCTACCATGTAATCAAGGCTATCGGTTTCAGTATCAAAAGCAAACACCTTAGAGGCTTTAAGCTTGTCTAACCACGCTAAGAAAATATCTTTATCGAAAATCGTTTCATAAGCGCTGCGATCAATATTAGCAGGGCTCATATCGACTTCTAATTCATCCGCCGTAGTCGTCGCATTCATTTTGGTATTTTCTTTCGCTACCGCTTTAGCGCCATCAATAGCTGCAATTTTTCCATCACCACCTTCAAGTAATTCATTGAGCCAAGATTTGAAGGTCATTTCACCGAACAGTTGGATCAACTCATCTTTATTTGGTTCAGATTTGCATAAACTTTCAGGCGTACAATCCAACTCTACATCGAGCTTAATCGTAGCAAGCAGATAAGACATATCGGCATTAGCTTTATTTTCTTCTAATTTTTTCGCCATGGTTTTTGAACCACGAAACGATAAGTCAGCGATTTTATCTAAGTTTTGATAAATACTTTCCAGATTGCCTAACCCTTGCAACAACGCAACAGCTGTCTTATTCCCTACGCCAGGTACGCCAGGAATGTTATCCACTTTATCGCCCATTAAGGCTAAATAATCGATAATCAGCTCTGGTGGTAGTTCAAATTTCTCGATCACCCCTTCTCGATCCATCACCACATTGGTCATGGTATTAATCAAGGTCACGTTATCATCCACCAATTGCGCCATATCTTTATCACCGGTGCTGATCAATACCGGCATTCCCATTTTAGAGGCTTGCGTGGCTAAAGTGCCAATCACGTCATCGGCTTCAACGCCTGGTACGCAAATCAATGGCAGGCCCATCGCCCGGATAATATTATGCAAAGGTTCGATTTGATCGCGCAGTTCATGCGGCATTGATGGACGATTCGCTTTATATTCCGAATACATATCATCACGGAAGGTTTTTCCTTTCGCATCAAAAATGACAACAAAACGATCCGAAGAAAACTGGCGCATCATGCTACGAAGCATATTTACAACACCGTACACAGCATTAGTTTGGATCTTGCCATTGGTCATGCTTTCAGGGTAAGCATGGAAAGCACGATAAAGGTAAGAAGAACCGTCGATTAAAATGAGAGAGTTGTCAGCAATTGTTGCCATAGGGTTTGATATCCAAGCAAGATGATAAACAGAGAATAGCTATAGGATGCCACGTCTATGTGTTGGGATCTATCTGAGGAAGCGCTTTATCTGAGTTCTATCTATACTCAAAATATTTATGGTTACTCCTATCCAATCAAGCCTCTGTGGATAACTTTGTTGTTAACTTTTTCATCATCGGTTTGATAATGTCAAGATCTTTACATTATTTTTAATAAACACCATTAATTACAATGACTTATTTACACTTGGATCATGACAACCCAAAACGTAACCTCTGGATCCTTTGTGGAAAACCTTTGATCTAAAATGAATATATATAAATTTACAGATAAATAAGAACTAGCCCTGTAATGCCAAAACAAAAAAAAGGCTAACTCTGATGAGTTAGCCACGAGAATTAATACCTTGGTATTTTCTCTAAATACACTGGAAGCAATGTGAGCAATGTCGTGTCAAAAGATTAAAATCTGGTCTCGTTTGGGTGAGAACCATATTCCTATTCCCTTCGACACCGTTAATAATAATGATTCTCATTACATAGTCAACATGCAAATGAGAAAAAGACTCATTTAATTTTAAGTTATTTTATATTTCCTTTAAAAACATGAACTTAAAAAATCACACAATCGGTGTCATGCCATATAGGTTTGATTGAAGCATAACGATGCTCATTAAAATCAGAAGTACACCAGCCAGTAATCGTAAACCTAATA
Organism: Vibrio hibernica; assembly: GCF_015223435.1. Lineage (GTDB taxonomy): Bacteria > Pseudomonadota > Gammaproteobacteria > Enterobacterales > Vibrionaceae > Vibrio > Vibrio hibernica. The sequence continues at coordinate 27,910 of NZ_VHKO01000033.1, read as the reverse complement.
TACCCAACTCGAATATTGGCGCATTGTAGTGTAAATAACGTTGAGCCAATTTTTTCCCAGAAACCGCCATTAAAGCAATCACGGAAGTCGTTAATGCCGTTCCAGCCGCCATCACAAACGCACTCACCATTCCCAACCAATACAAACCAATCACCTGAGAAAAAAGCAGCATCATGATCGCGCCGCTACATGGACGAATACCAATGCTGAAAATAATATTGAAATAGTCTTTAGCACTCGACGCTTGGTTCATTTCATCGGCATTGGCGAAGTGCTTATGTCCACACCCACAATGATCATCGTGAACATGATCTAATTTCGTCTCGTTTAATGCCAATGATCGAACTGATCCCATCTGATGAGTGACAGTTAATGGTTGAATCTTTATCACTTCAAGCTGAGTTGTATGTTTTCTCGATCTACGCTTTTTCCAGAGTCGTTTTAACGTAGAGAAAATAATTAGTCCTCCCAGCAACGCCACTGTCCAATAGCTCACTTGGATCAGCGTTTCCACTTTAGCGTTAACTTGGCGCATAGAAGACTCAAAGATAAACAACATGGCAGACACCAAAATTATTGCTACCACCGCCTGCATTGCCGCTGAAACAATCGTTAACCACAAACTGGTTTTGACTTTGGTTGGATAAATAGACACATAAGTTGTCACAATCACTTTGCCATGCCCTGGCCCTAATGAATGCAATGCTCCATAAATAAAACTCAGCCCCACCAAATAAAGCATCGCGCCTTGATTGTGATCTTTGGCTTCATAAAGAAGATCGGTTAATTGACTATTAATATCACGCTGCCACTGAGCGCTATAAATAATAATACTTGGCCATAAGGACCATAATCCCCATCCTAAAAGGCTGGCACAGAGCATGACCAAAATGAGTTTGATTCGGTAATGATTCGTAATATTGATGCTTTGAACAACAGAAGTCATGATCTCGCTCTCAGGCTAATATTTATTGGCAATTTAAGAGGACTTTTTGAGTAAACAATTGCCCTAGTTCATAATCAGGATCTGCATCGGCGGGCAATGACATGGCATAAGTCATTTGCTTTGAACTTGGTTTGGGTTGGAGCACATCCACTTTACAATAAGGTTTGAGCGATTCAGAAAGCTCAATATCTTTCTTATTTTTCCAATACATATCAATATAATAAGTGTGATCATAAATCGATAAATTCAGATCTTTGGTATTCAATGCTAGTGGCTTATCAAGCTCTAAATCAAAGCTGAAAATCAGTTTACCTTTAACTAAAGCCAAGGTTGAATCGGTCACCTCTTTATATCGAATCGGAGTCTCACCTTGATAGAAATAGGTAAAGTAATGCTCGTTTAGCATATTTTTGATGATCGAATCCGATACCCTTTGCAGCGTTTCTTCTTTATGTTGTGGTGACATATCCTCACCATCGAGCGTATAGGTCGATGTCATAGCATCAAATGTCCACTCCATTTTCAACCCCGTGATCGCATTTTTATCACCTTCAATCATGGTTTTAGTCACAATCCAAGAATGAGGATGCGAGCTGGCAGATTGAGAAAAAATGCCAATCAAAACAGCCAATATCACAGTAATATTGAGTCGTTTAAAGAAAAAATAGCGTGCTTTATGGCTAGTGATAACAGATAACATGAACGGTTTTCTCTATTAGGTTAAGAAACTCGGCTAGATTAAAGGAAAATAGGCATAAAAAAAACCAAGATCGAAATCTTGGCCTCTTAGCTTTGTTACTAATTATAATAAAAGTTCATCATCACCTTTAATGGCTTAGCACTTTATTTACTTCTTCTATTAGTAAGGCTATTGGTGACTTACTAACATTATTAAGCTTACTAAGATTATTAACGATTTGCTGTCGTGAGCTTTTTCATTAAGTAATTAAGTAATACGCCATACATTGGCACAAACAAACCCAAACTAATGACCAATTTAACGCTGTAATCCACTAAAGCGATTTCCGTCCAGTTCTGCGCCATAAACACATCAGTACTCATATAAAATGCAATTGAAAAGAAAGCTAATGTATCTAATGCATTGCCGAACAAGGTAGAACACGTTGGGGCAATCCACCATTGCTTCATTTGACGTAAGCGATTGAACACATGAATGTCCATAATTTGACCGAGTAAATACGCCATAAAACTCGCAATCGCAATACGAGCAACAAACAGATTAAATACGGCTAATTGCGCCACACCTTGAAAGCTGCCTTGGAAAAATAAAACTGACAAAACATATGAAATGGCTAAGGCTGGTAACATCACCCAAAAGATGATCCGTCTTGCCATACCAGCACCAAAAATACGTACGGTTAAATCAGTGGCCAAGAAAATAAATGGAAAGGTAAATGCCCCCCAAGTGGTGTGTAAGCCAAATAACGTAAACGGGATCTGCACCAAATAGTTACTCGATGCGATGATGATAAGGTGGAAAATCACCAACCAAAATAAGGCTTTATTATTCTCTTTAAGAGAACTTTGGGTTGCCGTATGTTGTGATGAAAATTGTTGCGCAGGCGAAAGTGCCGCCTGTTGAGCAGAATTATTGTTCGTCATATTGTGACCTTTTTTTAATGTATGGGGGCGAGGGAACCCATAATTCAGTTATTATAAATATGTTTGATAACCTGACTTATTAGTCAAACCATCTTGAAAGTCGGGCGATTATACCGAAATCAAATGACGCTGCAAGTGCTCGTTTTTCACACAAGCACTGGTTTATTGAAGCAATACTGAACATTTCTTAGCCTATACCGATCGCAAACAATTTAGTCAAATATTGTAACTCTTCATGACCTTGCTGCGGTGATAAAGCCTCAATCCACATGGTTTCAGAGTAATGCTCCGCACGTAAAAATAGCTGGCAGCCTTCAAAATCAATCAACCAAGAGTGTAAATCCGCATCACTTTGTTTATCAACAATCGAAGCCGATAATATGGATACCAATCTTTGCCCTAAAGGCGGATAAGAATCAAAATCAAAACTCGGATTGACTAAAATAATACGCCCGGCTTCGGCGTCAAATTCGCGCAAACTAAACATAGCCATGCTTATCTTTCACCTAAAGTCAGGTGCTCCTGAATAACATCTAAAAAGGCATCGGCATATTTTTCAAGCTTACGCTGACCAACACCATTAACCGCTAACATTTCGCCATAAGAAGTTGGCAGAATATCCGCCATGTCCACCAACGTCGCATCACTAAACACCACATACGGCGGCAGGCCATCTTCATCTGCAATGGATTTACGTAATTTACGCAACTTAGCGAACAGTTTTTTATCGTAATTTTTAGTGACTAATTTTTCATTTTTCGCCGATCGGACCGCGGTATCTAAACGTGGCACCGCTAGTTGCAATTCCATATCGCCACGCAATAATGGCCGAGCTTCTTCGGTCAGTTGTAGCGTCGAATTACGGGTAATATTTTGCGACAACAAACCTTTATGGATCAACTGACGCATAATGCTAACCCAATAATCATGGCTGTGTTCTTTACCAATACCGTAAGTGGTGATTTTATCGTGCCCATTATCGCGCACTCGAATATTTTGCATGCCGCGCAGCACTTCCACGACATAGCCCACACCGAAGCTTTGATTGACCCGATAGACACACGACAACGCTTTTCTAGCCGCTTGCGTACCATCAAAATGCTTAGGCGGATCAAGGCAGATATCGCAGTTACCACATGCTTTATGACTGTACTCGCCAAAGTAATTCAACAGAACTTGGCGGCGACAGGTCTGCGCTTCAGCAAACGCACTCATGGCATTAAGCTTATGGCTTTCGACTTGCTTTTGCGGCCCTTCATCTTTTTCATCTAGCATCCGGCGCAGCCAACTCATATCAGCAGGATCGTATAACATCACCGCTTCAGCCGGCAGACCATCGCGCCCTGCTCGACCAGTTTCTTGATAGTAAGATTCAATGTTACGTGGAATATCGAAGTGCAATACAAAGCGCACGTTAGGTTTGTTGATCCCCATGCCAAAGGCCACCGTGGCAACCACAATTTGAATATCATCTTTTTGAAACGCTTCTTGCACATACGCGCGCTCATCGTTATCCATACCGGCATGGTAACCCGCCGCTCGAATATGGTTATTGCACAGCTTTTCGGTCACCATTTCGACTTTTTTGCGACTGCCACAATAAATAATCCCACACTGACCTTTTTGGGTGGCGAGATAACGGATCACTTGAGAAACGGGTTTGTGCTTTTCAAGCAAGGTATAGCGAATATTAGGGCGATCAAAGCTACCCAAATATTCTAAAGGGTTGTTCAATTCCAAGCGTGAAATGATGTCTTTACGAGTTGCTTCATCTGCCGTTGCGGTTAACGCCATAACAGGAACATGTGGAAAACGCTGCTTAAGTTGCCCGAGCAAAGCATACTCGCGGCGGAAATCATGCCCCCATTGGGAAATACAATGCGCCTCATCCACCGCGATCATGCTCAGCGGCAAATGTTCCAAACGTTCACTAAAATCACGGCTTAAGATGCGTTCTGGTGAGATATACACCATTTTTAGCTGACCGTTATTCATGCGGTTATACACACGGATCAAATCTTCACGATCCATGGAGGAGTTAATGCATTCAGCTGCCACGCCATTGGCTTTAAGCTGATCCACTTGATCTTTCATCAAGGAAATAAGCGGCGAAATAACAATGGTTAAACCCGAGAATAGCAATGCCGGTACTTGATAGCATAACGATTTACCGCCACCCGTTGGCATGATAACTAAACTATCTTGCCCAGCTAATACACTGTCGATTACTTGCTGTTGACCTACACGATAACTCTGATAACCAAACACATCCTGCAAAATTTTAGCAGCATTATTTTCCGATGTTAGAATCGAATCAGCTTGAGAAGGCTCTGATGAGGAAGATTCAGCGGTAACAAACGCAGGCATAAGATCTCAATTACTTTGGAGTTAGATACAGGCTTCAACCAATTACCGTGGCGCGATATATAGGCTTTAACTAGATATAGGCTTTAGCTAAGAAGTATAAGTGGCTAAATGGTCGGCTATTGTAGAGGGGTTTGGCTTAGATTGAAACTCTCGCTCTCATCTAGATTCTCGTATTTATCCATTATTCATTGACGACAATAAGGTTATAACTGCATTTCATTAGGTAAATCAATCCATCACTTTTATACTGCTCGGCTTTACTCATAAAAATAAAAGAAATAAACCAAATGGATGATGAATTAAAGCGAACCAAGCAAGGTGTCCTGCTTGCGATAATGGCCTACATGATGTGGGGCATTGCACCCATCTATTTTAAAGCACTCGGTGAAGTATCCCCTTTTGAAATCCTTTGTCACCGGATTATCTGGTCTTTTGTTTTCCTTGCTGCTTTGTTGTATTTCACCAAAGGCTGGCAACTGATTAAGACCACGCTCAAATCTCGAACCAAAGTACTCTATTTACTGGTGACATCCGTCACGATCGGCGTTAATTGGCTCGTTTTTATTTGGGCGATCAGCATTGATCATATGCTGGATGCCAGCCTCGGCTACTACATCAACCCTTTATTTAATGTGTTATTAGGAATGATTTTCCTCAATGAGCAACTACGTAAGATGCAATGGTTCGCGGTGGCGTTAGCCAGTATTGGTGTTCTGGTGCAATTAATCGTTTTTGGCTCCGTGCCGATTATTGCTATCGTGTTAGCGATCAGTTTTGGTATTTATGGTCTGCTGCGAAAAAAGGTCAATCTCGATGCCTTTACTGGGCTATTCATCGAAACTTTAGTCCTTCTGCCTGTGGCTTTGGTGTATTTATTCATCTTTGCCGACACCGCCACCAGCAACATGAGCTCTAACAGCTCACTGCTTAACACATTATTAATTTCAGCCGGTATCGTCACTACCCTGCCTTTATTATGCTTTGCTGGTGCCGCGGTGCGCTTACGCCTAGCGACCTTAGGATTCATTCAATACATTGGGCCAAGCTTGATGTTCCTATTGGCGGTGTTTGTCTACGGGGAAGCATTTACATCGGATAAAATTATTACCTTTGCCTTTATCTGGGCGGCGTTAATTTTATTTACTTGGGATGGGTTAAAAAATAATTCGACCAATAAAAAGCAAGCTGCCGCTTTAAAAGCCGCGACTGCTTTAGACGTCGAAGTAACAAATGAAACGCTAGTACAAGATATTAATGAAGCAAGCCATCAAGCCAGCACAAAAGGATAATCAAGCTCAACTATGAATGAAATCAGTCTATTAATAACACTCGCCAGTGTGCACTTTATTGCATTAATGAGCCCAGGCCCTGATTTTGCCTTAATTGTCCAAAACACTAGCCATCATGGTCGACGCACCGGATTAACCATTGCGGCAGGATTGTCAGCGGGCATTTTGGTTCACTCCATTTTAAGCATCACCGGAATAAGTTATTTGGTTCAGCAGCACCCAACTTTATTTTCTTTCGTACAAATCTTAGGGGGTAGCTACTTACTTTATTTAGGGATTGGCGCCTTAAAAAGTTTATATCAAACCCAAAAAACCGCGACCGCGCCAAATGAGAAGAAAAAAGCGAGCCGAATATTAACTAATCAAAAACAAGCGTTTTCCAAAGGATTCATGACCAATATTTTGAATCCAAAAGCCTTGGTGTTTTTTATTAGTTTAATGTCATCGTTGGTTCCGGCTTCCATGTCGGTGACTGGCAAGGTTTCAGCGGTGTTTATTTTGTGGTTTTTAGCCTTATTTTGGTTTTCATTATTAGCTTGGTTACTCTCAACTAAACGCTTACAACGTAAACTAGAATCCTCCGCACATTATATTGATGGTATTTGCGGTGTCATTTTCACTTTAATTGGCTCCGTGATCTTATGGCAAGCCGTCTCTCATTTATAATAAAACAACCTTTATGCAGACTTTAGACTACTGTCGTGTGCGAGATCTCTTACAAATAAGTGCGAATTTCATCATTCAACTATATAAAAATGCTCAAATTAAAACCCTAAGCTATTGATTTAAAAGGATTGTAGTTATTCCTGACGTAATTTCATGTAATTAATGTGAACTTCGCCCATTGTTCTTGGTCGGTTTATCCGTAATATTAAACCTGTCGGAAGGATGCTGACAGGAACAGGAAAGACCCAAGGATAGGTCATCTTCAGGATGAAGATTTGGTTACTTAGGATAGAGTAGCCAGCACGGAGCAAAATTGGACATTGAATGGACGCAATCATTACTAGGATAGTAATGACAAAGGAAAGACAATGGACACCTCAGGATTGAGGCAAGGATTGAACATCAGGATGATGTAAAGGACACCGCTCAAGGAACAAGTGATGCGCGCTAATTAGGATGAATTAGCAGGCTAGGATAAGGCCAAGGACACCGCTAGGATGGCGATGAAAAGGAATACGCTGAAGGATACAGCACTGCTATCAAGGATTTGATGCATGGAGCACCATTAGTAGCCGGATTGCTGCGAGTAAGACTATAACCCCGAAGGGCTCAGGTTCTCGGGGTTTTTCTTTTTTACTGCGATACAAAACTTAATGGCTATAAAAAGCTTAATGCCTATAAAAAGCTTAATGCCTATAAAAAATCGAAATCCAAATAGTCATTTAGACCTCGATATTTTTATATCAATTTATAGACTAGCGATGGATTATTTCGCTTTTTTCTCCACACGAGCTTCATGATGCTCTTTCATTTTTTCCCATTTCTCCATGCATTGCTGATGCTGTGTTGCTTGAAGCTTGGAGAATTCTTGCTTTTGCTCAGGGGTTAATACGCTGAACATATCATGACGATATTTTACCATTTTCACTTGTTGTTCAACCCGCTTATTCGCCATATCTTGTGCTAGTGAACGAGCTGCATTTTCATCAAACTTCTCGGCCATCACCAATTTTTGCATCTTTTCATGGTTCATTTTAAAAGCGTCTTTACCCGCTTTAAAGGTGGCTTTCATTTCTTTTCTATCGTTCTGACGTAGATCTTTCAATGTCGATTTTTGAGTATCGGTTAAATTAAGTTGATGCCAAATCTTCATCTCACCTTTCATACCGCACTGTCCACCGCCCATCATCCCATGATGATTTGACATATGATCCTTACTGTCAGCAAAAACCGCCACTGAACCAAGTGTTAATGGCGCTGCTACCAACATCAATACTGTTTTTTTCATTAAAGCATTCATCATTTACCTACCTATGTTCATATGAAATCGTAAAGTTAAGCGGCGAGATCTAGAGGAAATACTCGCGCCATGAAACTGCTGTAAGAATAGAGCGTATAACGTAAAGGGGTGTATGATTTGCGTAAAGGTATGTAAATCGATGTCAAAATTGTCGTTTTAAAAACAAAATCAGGGATAATCATCTCATTATATCTCCATACATTTGAGGTTTCGGATATGGCTCACATTCTACTTGTCGATGATGATATTGAACTCATCGCATTACTTAGCGATATTCTGACTTTAGAAGGCTTTGAAGTTTCACAAGCCCATAATGGTGAAGAAGGATTAGTCAGTATCAATGAGAATATTGATTTAATTTTGCTCGATATTATGATGCCAAAAATGAATGGTATGGAAATGCTGAAACAACTTCGTCATCACTGGCAAACCCCTGTACTGATGCTGACAGCGAAAGGTGAAGAAGTCGACCGTGTGATTGGTTTAGAGCTTGGCGCAGATGACTACTTACCGAAACCCTTTAGCGATAGAGAATTGTTAGCGCGAATTAGAGCCATTTTACGTCGGACTCAAATGAACAAAAACGAATCGACCAATAATCAAATCCCACATGGCATACAGATATTTCCGGGCAAACAAGAGGCTTACTATCAAGACAGTCTTCTTGATCTGACCAGCACCGAATTCTCTTTGCTGCATTATTTCTTAGAGCACATGGGTGAGTCTATTAGTAAAGAAACGCTTAGCCTTGAAGTGCTGGGAAAACGTTTAAGCCCTTTTGATCGGGCCATTGATATGCATGTATCAAATTTGAGAAAAAAAATGTCTGAACGTAATGGTGACAAGGCACTCATTAAAACACTGCGCGGACGCGGTTATTTAATGGTCGAAGCCGAATTATGAACTTGCCGAAAATTTCAAGTTTATATGGCCGGATTTTTGCCATTTTCTGGCTCACCATGTTATTGGTCGTCGTTGCGATCATTACTATTTCTAATTTGGATCCTCGGCAATTACACGATATCCCCGCCGAACCTTTAACCCGTCTACAGCAGCACGCAAAAGATATTACAACAAAATTTTCATCTGCCACCTCACTCAATAAATCAATTCGTGAGATAGGACATAATAATAGTAACAAACAAATCGATTTTTACTTTGCTAAAGAAGACTCTCGCTGGATAACCCCTATTCATGGAATGCGCACCAGAGCACTCAATAACTTTATCACCTTGTCTGATGTTGTAGGTAAGCCACAACAGCGACTGTATAACCGATTAATGATTGCAGGACCACTCCCTGTCGTGATAGCAAAAACACCACTTAAAATGTATGTCACCATAAAATGGCATCGGCCTCCTCCTTTTTTACTGCAAATACTCGACCGCCCCATTCAGCTCTTATTCGTCGTTATGTTAAGTAGCACCCCTTTATTATTATGGTTAGCGTGGGCACTAAGCCGCCCCGCTATGCGACTTGAAAAAGCAGCGCAAAAAGTAGCAAGAGGTCAACTTGAAATCGATCCTAGTTTAGAAACGGGTCCGACCGAATTCAAACAAGCGGGTGCCAGTTTCAATCAAATGGTGCTAGCGATTAATAATATGATGCAAGGGCAACAACGCTTACTGTCAGATATATCTCATGAGCTTCGCTCGCCATTAACCCGACTACGCATGGCCAATGCATTAGCGATACGCAAACAAGGAGAAAGCTCAGAGCTGACTCGAATTGATACTGAAACTGAACGCTTAGAAGTGATGATAAATGCCCTGCTTGAGCTATCTCGTAAAAAAGCGGACACGCACCAAGTTCGCCAGCATTTACTTGCCGAAGAACTGTGGGAAAGCATGGTAGCTGATGCACAATTTGAAGCTGAACAAATGGCCAAGCAGCTACACTGCAATGTCATCCCTAAATGCTACTTAACAGGAACACCTTACCTTCTCACTAGTGCTATCGAAAATGTGATACGCAATGCCATTAAATACAGTAATCATAGTATTTGGTTGAATTTTTCATACCATAAAAATGACATTAAGATCATAGTAGAAGATGATGGTAATGGCGTAGATGAATTAGAATTAGAAGCCATATTCCGGCCTTTTTATCGTGTTTCCACAGCCAGAGATAGAGATAGTGGCGGTACTGGTTTAGGCTTAGCCATTACTCAGTCGGCCATCCACCAGCATAATGGCACCATAAAGGCATCACATAGTCAGAAAGGCGGGCTTTGCGTTACTATCACGCTTCCTGTCAATACTTAGCCAGCCATTGTGATAACGCTGCCACTGTAGATATTCATGACAGCAGCCTCTATACTCTGCGACTACCTTTTATCTAAAAATACGAGTTATCCTTATGTTCGATATCGCTTTATTTGAACCAGAAATTGCACCCAACACTGGTAACATTATTCGTCTCAGTGCAAATTGTGGTGCGAACTTGCATTTAATTGAACCGTTGGGATTTGATTTAGAAGAAAAGAAAGTACGTAGAGCTGGGCTCGATTACCATGATTTAGCCAGAGTAAAACGCCATAAAGATTACCCTGCGTTTCTTGCATACCTACAACAAGAGAAAGGCGATAACGTTCGAATTTTCGCTTGTACCACCAAAACCACAGGCCATCATGTCGATGCTACCTTTCAACAAGGTGATGTTTTATTATTTGGCCCTGAAACTCGTGGCCTTCCTGCTGAAGTGATTGAAAGCCTGCCAATGGAGCAACGTATCCGTATTCCAATGATGGCCGACAGCCGTAGCTTAAATTTATCAAATGCCGTGGCCATTATCGCTTTTGAAGCTTGGCGACAAATGGATTTTGGTGGAGCGATCTAAAACCGGATAACTCATATCGAATAATCAAAAAAAGAGCGAACCCTGACTAGGTCCGCTCTTTTTTGTCTTCCGTTCTCTAAGCAAAGCGTTCACGTATATCGATCTTGTCTTATTTTTGATCGCTTTATTTATCTATACGCTTATCTTCATCCGTTTGTTTTTCATATTCCCCCTCGAACACATCGCCTTGCTGATCATGTTCAGAGTGGCGAAATGGATCTTGCGCATTGCCAGATTGAAACCCGCCACCAAATGGTTGATTCGCAGTATTGATTTTAATACGTTTCATCAATTGCTTAGCAAAAATGGCTCGTGGGCCAGGAAGCAATATCATCATGCCCAAAAAATCGGTCATAAATCCAGGAGTAAGAAGCAGCACACCCGCAACCGCAAGCATGATACCTTCAACAATTTGCTGCGCAGGTAACTCACCTTGTTGCAAACGAGATTGCACCGACATTATGGTTTGAATCCCTTGGCTACGAACTAAAGAAGCACCCACTATAGCCGTCGTCAACACAATGGCGATCGTTGGCCATAAACCAATCATACCGCCAACTTGAATAAACAAAGTGATCTCAATAATCGGAATCAAAATAAATAACACAAGTAAAATAGCAAACACAAACACCTCCAATAATCTTGTTGTCAGTGTATGCGCTAGCGCTTGATACAACAAACAATAACCACTACAAAATGTAATCCGCCTCTTATTTGTCTAATTAAAATCTTTAAATTTACAACAAATAAATGACAATTCATCTCCAATATAAACACAAGTAATGGGATAGTTTTTATACACTAAATATAAGAGCACAAAAGTTTGATCTATGATCTATATTTATCACTCTAAAGGGGTATGATTACAGCCAGAAAAAGACGCCTATTGTTCTAATGAATGGATTCTAAGCAACACGGCAAATACTGTATTTTATTTAGCTTATACGCTTTAAGGATCATTTCTATGACAACTCAAACCTCTATCACACAACAATTTCGTATTGAAGAAGATCTCCTTGGTCAGCGTGAAGTTCCCGTTGAGGCCTATTACGGTATCCATACCGTTCGAGCGGTAGAAAACTTCACCATTTCTAATAATACTATTTCTGATGTACCTGAATTTGTTCGTGGCATGGTCATGACCAAAAAAGCGGCTACTCTCGCGAATAAAGAAATTGGCGTTCTTCCTGCCGATATCAGTGATTACATCATCCAAGCATGTGACGTCATTCTGACCACCGGAAAGTGCATGGATCAATTCCCATCAGATGTATTTCAAGGTGGTGCGGGCACTTCGGTTAACATGAATACCAATGAAGTTATCGCCAACTTAGCGCTTGAATTAATGGGGAAACAAAAAGGTGAATACGACATCATCAACCCAAATGATCATGTTAATAAAAGCCAATCCACTAACTGTGCTTATCCAACCGGCTTTCGCGTATCTGTATATAGCAGCATCTTAAAAACCATCGATGCGGTTGAATACCTGAAAGCGGCATTTGAACTAAAAAGCCAAGAGTTCCACAACATATTAAAAATGGGTCGTACTCAGCTTCAAGACGCGGTTCCTATGACTGTGGGCCAAGAGTTTCATGCATGGGCCGTCACCTTGAATGAAGAAGTTCGTAACCTACAATATATTTCTAAATTATTATTAGAGGTCAACTTAGGGGCAACCGCAATCGGTACTGGCCTTAATGCGGCTCCGGAATATCAAGCGCTTGCAGTTAAGCATTTATCTGAAGTGACAGGCTTTGAATGTGTTGCTGCTGAAGATTTAATTGAAGCGACATCAGATTGTGGTGCTTATGTAATGGCACATGGCGCACTAAAACGCTTGGCAATCAAACTGTCTAAAATTTGTAATGACTTACGCTTACTTTCTTCAGGCCCTCGCACTGGATTCAACGAAATCAACCTACCAGAATTACAAGCTGGTTCGTCTATCATGCCGGCGAAAGTTAACCCAGTGATCCCAGAAGTGGTGAATCAAGTGTGTTTTAAAGTATTAGGAAACGATACTGCACTTTCTTTTGCCGCAGAAGGTGGTCAATTACAATTGAACGTAATGGAACCTGTGATCGCACAATGCATGTTTGAATCGTTAGAAATATTAAAAAATGCCTGTGTGAACCTACGTGAAAAATGCGTAGATGGTATTTCGGTCAATAAAGAAGTGTGTGAAGCGTATGTCTTCAATTCTATCGGTATTGTCACTTACCTAAATCCATACATTGGACACCATGAAGGCGACATCGTCGGTAAAATTTGTGCTGAAACAGGCAAGAGTGTACGTGAAATTGTACTAGCTCGTGGTCTGTTAACCGAAGCTGAACTCGATGAAATATTCTCACCAGAAAACTTAATGCACCCACAATACAAAGCGAAGCGTTATAACTAAGACAGCGCCGGTCATTATATAAATTAATCAAGGGAGCGCGTATATTGCTCCCTTTTTCATGCCAAATATACATACATAGCATGAATCTATCTTCCGAATTCATACTTTATAATCTGGAAACATTTATTATGTTAATACAACTGTTTATTGTTTTACTCTTTATTTACCTCGGTGCTCGCATTGGTGGTATCGGCATTGGTTTAGCCGGTGGCGCAGGTGTCATTGCCTTATCCCTAGGGCTTGGCGTTCCTACCAGCCAAGCGTTCATTCCAATTGATGTTATTTTAATTATTATGTCGGTGATAACAGCAATTGCAGCCATGCAGATCGCCGGTGGTATGGATTGGTTGGTTAAGCTCGCTGAGCAGTTTTTACGTAAGAACCCTAAACGCATTACCTTTTACGCCCCTATCGTAACGTATTTTATGACGTTATTAGCCGGTACAGGCCATACCGCATTTTCCACTTTACCGGTTATTGCTGAAGTTGCAAAAGAGCAAGGCGTTCGCCCTTCCCGCCCACTTTCTATCGCTGTTATTGCCTCTCAAATAGCGATCACGGCATCACCAATTTCTGCGGCGGTGGTTTTCTTTGCCGGTATTTTAGAGCCACTAGGGGTGAGTTATCTTCATTTATTAATGGTATGTATTCCTACCACGTTCACTGCTTGTATGATTGGTGCTTTTGTTGCCAACTTGATGGGCTGTGAATTAAAAGATGACGTTATCTACAAAGATCGTCTTGCAAAAGGTTTGGTCAAAGTTTCAAGCGTAACCGAGCGTCATATTTTGCCAACGGCTAAAACTGCAACCTACATATTTATTGCTGCCATTGCTTTTGTGGTTTGCTATGCGATTGCCATTTCAGACTCTGTTGGTCTTATCTCCAATCCTGCACTTGGTCGTAACGAAGCTATCATCACCGTGATGCTAACAGCTGCGGCAGCTATCGTATTATTTACTAAAATTGACCCTTCACTGATCTCTTCTGCACCGACATTCCGATCTGGTATGACAGCCTGTATTTGTGTTCTTGGTGTAGCTTGGTTAGGCTCGACTTTTGTCAATGCTCACGTTGATAGTATTAAAGAAGCCGCGGGTACCTTGCTGGCGGATTATCCTTGGATGTTGGCTATCATACTGTTCCTTGCTTCTATGCTACTGTATTCACAAGGCGCAACAACAACGGCTCTCATGCCAGCTGCATTAGCGATTGGTGTTGCACCATTAACCGCCGTTGCTTCATTTGCAGCAGTATCAGCATTGTTTGTGCTACCAACTTACCCAACATTATTGGCTGCGGTTGAAATGGATGATACGGGCTCAACTCGAATTGGTAGTTATGTTTTTAATCATCCATTCTTTATCCCAGGTTTAGTGACTATCGGCTCTGCAGTCGCACTTGGGTTCCTATTGGGCGGCATGATTCTGTAAGTTCACCGCTTAATAATTACCATCATAGAGAAACGTTAAAATCCGTATGAGTAACCATACGGATTTTCTCTTTTAATACCACGAACAATGAATTCCCCGCTCATCCCTTCTGGTATACTCTTTAAAATTATTCACGCCAAGAAACCAACACGTTTCATTGTGGTCTGAACTCTACTTACACACCAATGGGCTGTTACGCTTTATGTTATCACTGCGATCTTCTTTGTTGTTTTTCATTAGCCTAATAGCGGCCATGTTATACAGCCCATTAAGTCAGGCTGCCAATTTTGACTCAGCGGAGACACCACTATCGGCATTTTCTAGCACGCCAATAAGCGGTCACCGTTTTGTTCCTGTCGATCAAGCTTTCCCTTTCAATTTTATCCAGCAAGGTAATAATGTTCGGGTAGACTGGAAAATTAAAGAAGGCTATTACCTTTATAAAGAACGCTTTGCTTTCACGACTCAGAATGCACAAATTGATACCGTAACCCTGCCTGCTGGTGAATTTCATCAAGATGAATTTTTTGGTGATGTGCATATTTTCACTCAGCCACTACAAATCGATATCCCACTCCAACAAGTTGGTGATGGCGGCCAATTGATTATTCAATACCAAGGTTGCGCCACCAGCGGCTTTTGTTATCCGCCTGAAACACGAATCATTCCATTAGATCCAATTGGCAACCAAAGCTTAGCATCGGCTGCGGATAAAAACCCTGAACAGTCAAAAGTAACTCAAGCAACTGGTAATAACATCAACGGCTATTCTGAAGATGCAAACATTGCCGATCAATTATCAACGCATTGGTGGACACCATTCCTCTTTTTAGCATTAGGTATTGGGCTGGCTTTTACCCCTTGTGTGCTGCCTATGTACCCAATTTTAACCGGCATTGTTTTAGGTGGCGGCAAACTTAACGCCCGCAAAGCTTTTAAGCTCTCTTTTGTGTACGTTCAAGGCATGGCGCTAACTTATATGCTGCTTGGCTTGGTGGTCGCATCACTTGGGGTGCAATTTCAAGCTGCGCTGCAATCCCCTGCCGTTATCATTGGTTTGAGCGTACTGTTTTTACTGCTTGCCCTTTCTATGTTCGGGGTTTACAGCATTCAGCTACCGAGTCGCCTACAAACTTGGCTTAATGAACAAAGTAACAAACAGCAAGGCGGTAACCTGATTGGTGTATTCTTGATGGGGGTGATTTCGGGTTTAGTCTGCTCACCTTGCACCACCGCACCGTTGTCTGGAGCCTTACTTTATGTGGCGCAAAGTGGCGATTTAGTCACAGGAGCAATTGCTTTATACGCCTTAGCTATCGGGATGGGAATTCCACTTATTTGTGTGGCTGTATTTGGCAATAAATTACTACCAAAAGCCGGCGAATGGATGAATAAAGTAAAAGTTTTCTTTGGCTTTATTTTGCTGGCGGCACCCATCTTCTTATTAGAGCGTATTTTACCTGTATTTTGGGTATCGCTATTGTGGGCAGGATTAGGCTTAGTCGCTTTTTCTTGGCTGTACCATATTCGTCAATACATCAAAGCCGGTTCTTGGGAGCAGAGCCTTACCAGTATTATTGCGATACTCGGCTTAGTGGTCGCACTTATGACAGGACTGCAAGTTTTCGGTTTGAATACATTGGTAGGGGTCAATACTCAACAACAAGATCAAGTTCAACTCAATTTTATTCGTATTCAAACAATTGAGGATCTCGATAAGCAATTATTACTGGCAAAAAAAACGGGTAAATCAGTAATGTTTGATTACTACGCCGACTGGTGTGTAGCCTGTAAAGAGTTCGATAAATATACTTTCCATAACCCACAAGTGGCGGCCAAGCTACAAAACATGGTGCTACTACAAGCTGATGTCACCAATGCGAATCCGCAAGATATTGCACTAATGGAAAGAATGAAAGTACTCGGTTTACCAACGATTGAATTTTGGAATGCACAAGGCAGCCATATCACCAGCGCTCGAATTACTGGCTTTATGGATGCAGCGACCTTCCTTAGTCACTTAGATAAAAATGGATTAGATAGCAATAATTAATTAGACAAAAGTCTGATATGGTTCAGACTTTTGCATATGCCTTATTGAGTCGAAATCAAAAGGCATTGATAATAAAATTATTACTCCTAAACAGTAAATGGAATATCTGTCATGGATTCGACATACAATATTGTCATCGCCGATGACCACCCGCTTTTTCGTAATGCCTTATTTCAATCAATTCATATGGCGATCAGCGGCGCTAATTTATTTGAAGCGGACTCTCTCAGCGCTTTACTCACACTACTTAAAAAAGTAGATGAACCCGATTTATTATTATTAGATTTAAAAATGCCCGGCTCTAATGGAATGTCGGGATTAATCAATCTCAGATCGGAATATCCCGACCTCCCTATCGTGGTGGTTTCCGCTAGTGAAGAAGCAAGTGTCGTCAGCCAAGTAAAAAGCCATGGCGCTTTTGGTTTCATACCTAAATCGAGTGATATGCGTGAATTAAACCGCGCGCTCAATCAGGTTCTCAATGGTGATCCTTTCTTCCCTGAAGGGCTAATACAAAATAATGAGGCCTGCAATAGCTTGACTCAAAAACTGGCAGCTTTAACACCACAGCAATACAAAGTTTTAGGTATGTTGTCAGATGGCTTACTTAACAAACAAATCGCCTATGAATTGAATGTTTCTGAAGCAACAATCAAAGCACACATGACCGCTATATTTCGCAAACTAGATGTAAAAAATCGCACTCAAGCAGTGATCTTACTTCAACAGTTAGAAACTGAAAAATAGTCTAGTCCTCTCTAATTCTTCAAGGTTTGTAACTATTACAAACCTTACTTTTCCTTTCGATACTTACGCTTACAATTAAACCCATCAGTTACTCATGTAGTTTCATTACAAGTCAACGGCTCGTTTATGACTATCAAATTAAAAAATACGCTATCTTAAGCTTCGTAGTAATCAAATCGCCCAATTTTGCAATATTCGGATACTTCATTGGCATCAGTAACTTCCTACTCAAAGATCTGATTTATCACTTCAACAGGAAACCTATAATATTTCTATATTTAACCGTTTGAGACATCACACTTTTACATTAAAATAGAATATCGCAGTAAATGTCTTTTCAGAATAAGAGTGGTTTTAGCAAAACTCTTCGGTTCTCCCTGTCCGTTAATTAAGAGACGCATTCATGTTTATCATTGACCAAATTATTTTATTAGCCGCAATTCTGATCATTTTTGGCATATTATCCAGTAAATTATCCGCTCGATTAGGACTACCCGTACTGGTCATGTTTCTTCTCGTCGGCATGTTAGCAGGGCAAGATGGGCCAGGTGGTATTGCCTTTGATAATGCTCAAATCGCCCATTCATTAGGATCTTTAGCGCTCGCTATTATTTTGTTTGATGGCGGCCTGCAAACACCAATAACATCGATTAAACAAGTCTGGAAACCTGCCTCCGTTCTGGCCACTTTCGGCGTTCTGATCACCGCAACCATTACGGGGATCGCGGCCGCTTATATACTCAATGTGTCTTTGCTATACGGACTACTTATCGGTGCTATTGTAGGATCTACCGATGCGGCAGCGGTATTTTCCTTGCTACGTAATGCAGGAATTCACATTAATCCTAGATTAAAATCAACGCTAGAGATAGAAAGTGCAACCAATGACCCGATGGCTATTTTCCTAACGGTTGGCCTTTTGGAAATAATGGTTAAAGGTCTAGAGCCTGGGACAGGATTGCTTCTCTTGTTTATCCAACAAATGGGGGTCGGAACTTTGGTTGGCTTAGCCTGCGGATGGATCTCAGTGCGAACTATTAATTGCATCAACTTAACCACATCAGGTTTATATCCCGTCATGGTTGCCGCTTTGGGGTTACTTTCATTTGGAATTGCCGCTAATTTAGGTGGCAGTGGTTTCTTAGCTATTTTTATTACGGGTGTTGTTATCGGCAATAGTCGATTTGTCTTTCAACGAAGTACCTTCTTATTTCATGATGGACTCGCTTGGTTAGGTCAAATCCTCATGTTCGTCATTTTAGGTCTATTGGTTAACCCTTTATCCTTACTCGATATTTGGTTTGAAGGACTCATCATTGCTATCGTTCTGACCTTAATCGCACGGCCTTTATCGGTTCTGCCAATACTGAAATTATTTGGCTTTAATATGCGTGAAATCACCTTAGTATCTTGGGTTGGTTTACGAGGATCGGTACCGATTATTTTGGCCATTTACCCATTAATATATGGTCTACCTGATGCAAACATGATTTTTAATGTCGTCTTTTTCGTCGTTCTTATTTCAGCAACAATACAAGGCTCCACGCTTCCTTTAGTAGCACGAGCTTTAAAACTTACCGAACCGGCACCTGCCACCCCGGCGGCAACCTTAGAAATCACAGCTTTAGGTAATGTAGATGCTGATATTGTAAAGTATCAGCTTGGAAGTAATTCAAGGGCATCAAATCGACGTTTATCTCAAATGGCATTACCCGATGGAACGGTTGTTGCCATGATCACTCGAGGAGATCATGTTATCTCTCCTCGAGGGTCAACGTTACTGCATGCTGATGATCATTTATTTATTATGATGAAACCCAATGTCCGTGACTTTGTAGATATAGTCTGTTCGGGCATTGCAGAGACAAACCAAGATGACTTACCTGATACAGAACTATGCTTAAAAGGCTATACAAAAGTAGGTGATATACAGCATTCTTACGGTATTGAACTTCTCATGGAAAGTCACTTATCATTAGATGAAGTGCTAAACCATGCTTTTGCAGGCAACCCAATAGAAGGGGCAAGTAAAGATTTTAATAAAGTCACTTTATTTGTACGTGAAATGGTAGGGCAAAGAGTTGTTACCGTCGGTCTTATGCCAATAAAACATGTAGATTATTAAACCATTCAATTTAGGGGGTTACTTTGCTCAGTATTTTAGTTACGCAATTTGTCGTGTTATGGGCCGTCATTGATCCTATCGGTACTATCCCAGTTTATCTCTCACAAACACAAGGGCTAAGCGCTAAACAAAAACGCTTAGTCGCACTTAAGGCGGTAGCAATCGCGACTGCTGTCTTGTTATTTTTCCTTATTATGGGGCAAATATTGCTCGAAGCAATGCAAATTCCACTTCCGGCCTTTCAAGCTGCGGGAGGATTAGTGCTATTACTGTTTGCTTTAACCATGATATTTGGACAAGGAAAACCAGCAGAAGAGGCTCAATTAAGTGGTGACTTTAGCCGCTCTGAATTAGCAAATCTCGCTGTCTATCCATTAGCTATTCCATCAATTGCCTCACCGGGAGCCATGATGGCAGTTGTTATGTTGACAGATAACAATCGAAACTCAATCATTGAGCAAGGCTTAACAGCGGGAGCTATGCTTATTGTTCTTATTAGTACGTTACTGCTATTACTCGGCGCAACCGGAATACATAAAATTATTGGAAATGTCGGCGCAGCCATAATCAGTCGTGTAATGGGATTAATTTTAGCGGCAGTCGCTGTCAATAACTTATTGATGGGGCTCAAGGATTTTTATTTTTAACGCCTCCCTCTGCCGACTAAGCATTAGACCTTAGACTAACCTTATTAGACCTTAGCCTAGCCTACTTTTTGCGCTAGGCTAAATTATTACAACCCACTTCACAAAAAACTCCTTAAGCGCTTATACCTCGCCTTTTATTGCCCGACTAAAGTTGAAAAGCCACCTCCAACGCTCACTGCTATTGTTTTGTTGTAACATTTTCATAACAACCAAGTTCATTGTATACGGCAATGGAATTTATAAATGAAACTAAAGGAGAGTGGCCATGGCGTTTGAATCTGACAAACATGCCCAAGCCTACTGGAAAGAAAATCTAGGGATAATGGCAACACTACTAACGATTTGGTTTGTAGTGTCTTATTGTGCGGGCATTTTATTTGTCGATGCACTGAATACCATCCAATTTGCTGGTTTCAAATTAGGATTTTGGTTTGCTCAGCAAGGGTCTATCTATACCTTTGTAGTGCTGATCTTTGTTTATGTCGTGCGTATGAATGCGTTAGATAAAAAATACAACGTTCAGGAAGACTAAGGAGTAGTAAATATGGAAATCCAAACTTGGACGTTTATCCTCGTCGGAATCACCTTCGCAGTTTATATCGGAATCGCAATTTGGGCTCGCGCCGGATCCACCAGTGAGTTTTATATCGCTGGGGGTGGTGTTCACCCTGTCGCAAACGGTATGGCAACGGCAGCCGATTGGATGTCAGCGGCATCATTTATTTCAATGGCAGGTATCATTTCATTCGGAGGTTACGATGGCTCAGTTTACCTAATGGGCTGGACTGGTGGTTACGTATTGTTGGCATTATGTTTAGCGCCTTACTTACGTAAATTCGGTAAATTTACTGTACCCGACTTTATCGGGGATCGTTACTATTCAAACACTGCTCGCTTGGTCGCTATATTCTGTGCCATCTTTGTTTCATTTACTTATGTTGCAGGCCAAATGCGTGGCGTGGGCGTGGTATTCTCTCGCTTCTTAGAAGTGGATATCAACCTTGGCATCATTATTGGTATGGCGATTGTATTTTTCTATGCCGTACTTGGTGGAATGAAAGGCATTACCTATACCCAAGTTGCTCAATTCTGTGTGCTTATTTTTGCGTTCCTTGTCCCTGCCGTTTTTACATCCATTATGATGACAGGCAACGTATTCCCACAAATCGGTATGGGGTCAACTATTTCAGGCTCTGATGTTTATTTGATGGATAAGCTAGAAGGTTTAACCCAAGAGCTTGGCTTTACTTCCTATATTGATGGCTCAAAAAGCACTGTTGATGTGTTCTTTATTACCGCTGCTCTTATGGTTGGTACTGCTGGTTTACCTCACGTTATTATTCGCTTCTTTACCGTTCCTCGCGTAAAAGATGCTCGAATTTCTGCAGGTTGGGCATTGCTGTTTATTTCTTTGTTATACACCACAGCGCCTGCTGTAGCGGCGTTTGCTCGCGTGAATCTAATCGAAACCATTAATGGTCCCGATCTAAAAGGTGTCACGGTTGAAAATGCGCCAAGCTGGTATCACAACTGGGAAAGCACTGGTTTAGTCTCGTGGGAAGATAAAAACGGTGATGGCAAAATGTTCTACTCTGGCGATGATCGCAATGAGATGAACATCAACCGTGACATCATTGTATTAGCTTCTCCTGAGTTAGCAAAATTACCAAACTGGGTTGTGGCATTACTGGCTGCGGGTGGTTTAGCTGCGGCACTATCAACAGCCGCAGGCTTATTGTTGGTTATCTCAACATCGATTTCGCATGACCTATTGAAAAAGGGTCTGAAACCAAATATGAGTGACAAAGAAGAGTTGATGTATGCACGGATTGCCGCAGCTGTTGCGATCGTCGGGGCGGGTTACTTAGGGATTAATCCACCAGGATTCGTCGCCCAAGTGGTTGCCTTTGCATTCGGACTGGCTGCTGCTTCCTTCTTCCCTGCCATTATCTTAGGTATTTTCTATAAGAAGATGAACAAAGAAGGTGCTATTGCTGGTATGGTCGTGGGTATAATCTTTACCGCTGCGTACATTATTTACTTTAAGTTTATTAACCCAGCCGCAAGCACGCCGGATAACTGGTTCTTCGGAATTAGTCCTGAAGGTATTGGTACGCTAGGTATGTGCTTGAACTTTGTCGTATCGCTAGTAGTAAATAAATTTACCGCAGCAGTACCACAAGATGTACAAGACATGGTTGAGTCTATCCGTTTCCCTAAAGGGGCCGGTCAAGCACACGACCATTAATCTCAATACAATGTTCAATACTATAAAGCCCCACTTGCGATTGAAGTGGGGCTTTCTTCGTATTACTTTTAATAATTCCTTCGGTACAACGTCAGGCAATAAAAAGAGTTATGATTTTAATAACGTCGTTACTCAGAATCTAATTGTTTATCTTCTGCAATCGACTCGCTTTCATCAGCAAATTGAGCGGCTAACTCTTCACGGCGTAAATCATCTAGCGCTTCATCAGTCATTATTGCAGGAGCAAACCAACTATCTAATTTATTACGTAATTGATCGACACCAATACCCTTCATTGATGAGAAAACATCCACTTGTACATCACCACAAAAAGCCATTGAAGCTTCACGAATTTTAAGCAATTGAGCTTTTCGCGCACCTTGTTTTAACTTATCGGCTTTAGTCAGCAGCACTTGAACGGGAATATTGACCTCAACTGCCCAATAAATTAATTGTTGATCGAGATCTTTCATCGGATGGCGGATATCCATCAGGACAACAAGACCTTTTAAACATTCACGCTTTTGTAAATATTCACCCAACGATTTCTGCCATTTCTTTTTCAAATCTAAAGGTACTTGAGCAAAACCATAACCAGGCAGATCAACGATATGGCAGTTTTCCGTCACTTTGAATAAGTTGATCAACTGAGTTCGACCTGGAGTCTTACTGGTTTTAGCTAAACTTTTTTGATTCGTTAAACGATTTAGGGCGCTCGATTTACCCGCATTTGAACGACCCGCAAAAGCAACTTCGATACCTTCATCATCAGGTAAGTGACGAATATCAGGCGCACTCGTTATAAAGTGGGTATTTTGATAATGGATTTTTTCCATAAATGTTAACTCCATCTCCACTTTTGCAGAGGAATGATTGCTTTTACATATATTCATGTACAATTGGTTTACTTGCCAGCGACAAGACTTCGCGTAGTGTACCATGAACATTTGTATATCGTGGTAGTGGAAGCTGAATAATTATAATGGAATGTCATGAATAAATTAGTACTGATTTTGGGTTTGATGGCTAGTTGCTCCGTTTGGGCGCAAGGCAACATTGAAGCAGGTAAAGAAAAGTCAGCCACGTGTGCGGCTTGCCACGGTTCAGATGGCAATAGTTTAATTCCTCAATACCCAAAATTAGCTGGCCAACATAGTAAATATATTGAAAAACAACTACACGATTTAAAGCTAGGCATGACGAGTGGTGGTAAACAAGGTCGAAACGATCCTGTTATGAGCGCAATGGCCATATCGCTTACTGATGAAGATATGTCTGATCTTGCCGCTTATTATGCGTCACTACCATTAAAAGAAGGATCAACTCCGGAAAATATTGCTGAGAAAGGTAAGGCTCTTTATTTTGCTGGTGATTCTCAAAAAGGTCTAACCGCTTGTAGTGCCTGTCACGGTCCTAGAGGTCATGGCATGGAACTTGGTGGCTTCCCTAGTATTGCAGGCCAGCAAACAGATTATGTGAAAGCACAGTTAGAGAAGTTTCGTTCAGGTACTCGCACCAATGATATGAACTCAATGATGCAAGATGTATCAAAAAATCTAACCGATGAACAGATTGATATTCTTTCTAAATATGTTGGTGGTTTGCATTAATCGATTACAGTTATCAACTGTACGAATATTGTAGGTAAACTACATAAAGTATCTTAGTTTATCTAAAATCCCCAGCACTAATCGTGTGGGGATTTTTGCTTTATCGCTTAATAAAACTCCACTATTTACGCCATTTCTGGTATCTTGCGCATCCTTGATGGTGAGTAATACTTACCCTGCTTTATTTTGGGTCTATTCTTACTTATCCGCAGTGCTCAATCATCCAATTTCATCGCGGTTAATCGTTTAAGAATAACTGAACGCATTGACCTCGAACCATATTACTGAGAAACACTCGCGTTAAATTTAGCGTATTGATTTCTTATAGGAAACTGAAAATGTCACGCAACAAAAAAGCTAGAAAACCAGGCTCAACTGGTAGTGAAGAATTAATCGTTACCCGTAATCGTAGCGAGTCTGATGTTGAAGGCCGTCTCCGTAAACGTGAAAATAAGCGTAAAGGATTAAAAACAGGCAGCCGCCATGCGGATTCTGAACATAAAAAGCAACATACAGGTTCAGGCCAAGCTAAAGATCCTCGTCATGGCAGTAAAAAAGCGATCCCATTAGTTGTAGAATCAAAAGCAAAACCATCGAAGCAACAACGTAAACTCAATGCACAGCAAGAATTAGAAGCCATTCAAAATGATGCTCAGCTTAATGTATTAATCGATCGTTTAGAGAATGGTGACAAGCTAGGTGCTGGATTACAAAAGTTTGTTGATGAAAAATTAGATCGTCTAGAAATCTTAATGAAACAGCTTGGCATTTATGATGATGAAGATGAGTTCATTGAACCAGAGCAAGAAGAAACCGAAGTTGTGATCCCAACTAAAAAAGCGGCGAAGAAACCTGCTTCTGATGATGACTTGCTAGCACAATTTGAAAACCTAGATTTGAACGATTTTAAATAGTCGATACAATTACATCACGTTCTTTTATAAGAACGTTGATGTTTTTTGCCAATAAATAAAAATTGAGGGATGCTATGTCTACAGCACTTTTCGCGGTTTTAGGTGCCATTATTATTATCGCTCTAGCAAGCTATGCTGGGTTTTTATTAATACGGCTGAAAAAGCAAAAACACCTGATTCAAATCCAGCAACAACGTGCCATTGAGCAGCGTAACTCTAATATATTTGAAAGTGTATATACCCTATGTATGGCGGGAATTCAGCAACAATGTGATTTATCAGAAATCGTCATTCGAGTTGTCCGTATAATGGATTATGTTCAAGGCGAGCAACGTGTTGATTTTTCTGTAGACTATCCTGCGATTAATGAACTATACCATTCAGTAAAAGATATGGCTCGTGGTGAAGATCGTCAAACTTTAAACAAGCAAGATCGAATGAAGCAGACTTTGACTCGTCAAAAAACAGAATCACGTTTAACCACAACCATACTCGATGAACTGGCTAACTTGAAACAAAGTATTCAGTCGTTAAATAATAAAATAGACATAAAAATGGTGTAAGTTGATCATGACTCATCATTATTCATCTTACGAGGTATAGGGTAAGCTAACCTTAGGTGTTATATCCATAACTAACAATTAGCGCTACCCTATACCTCCTTAATGCATCGACAAATATTCAATCAAACCTTATCTAATATTATAAGTGGAAATTATCATGTCAAAAGAGCAAATCGTGTGGGACCAAGCGATATTGGAAAAGTATAATTATTCCGGACCTCGTTATACTTCTTACCCTACAGCTCTCGAATTTCACGAAGCATTTACTATCTCAGATTTAGATATGGCATGTAGCCAATACCCAGATCGTCCCTTATCACTTTATATCCACATCCCATTTTGTCATAAGCTTTGCTATTACTGTGGTTGTAATAAAGTAATCACTCGGCATCAACATAAAGCTGATGATTATCTACAAGTATTGATTCATGAGATCGAACAACGTGCTCCGTTAATTAATCAGCGCCAAGTAACTCAATTACATTTCGGTGGCGGGACGCCAACATTCTTAACAAAAGCTCAAATGACTCGTATTATGACGGCTTTACGTGGAGAGTTTACTTTTACTACTGATGCAGAAATCAGTATTGAGGTCGATCCCCGCGAAATTGAATTGGATATGCTTGACCATTTAAGAAGTGAAGGCTTTAACCGTTTAAGTATCGGTGTACAAGATTTCGATAAAGAAGTCCAAATATTGGTCAACCGAGAACAAGACGAAGATTTTATTGTCTCAATGGTCGCTCGGGCGAAAGAATTAGGCTTTAGATCAACCAACCTAGACTTAATATATGGATTACCAAAACAAACACTCTCGACCTTCTCAAATACTCTAGAAAAAGTATTAGCAATGCAGCCTGGCCGTTTGTCTATTTTTAACTATGCCCATATGCCTGCTTTATTTGCTGCACAAGCAAAATTAAAAGAAGAATGGTTGCCAAGCGCAAAACAAAAAATGGAAATTTTACAATATACGATTAAAACGCTAACCGATGCTAATTATCAATTCATCGGAATGGATCACTTTGCACTGCCAGATGATGAACTTGCAGTCGCGCAACGACAAGGTGTATTACACCGAAACTTCCAAGGTTATACTACGCAAGGTGACTGTGATTTAATCGGTTTCGGTGTCTCCGCGATCTCTATGGTTGGTGACAGCTATGCACAAAATCAAAAAGAGCTGAAGAAGTATTATGCGCAGCTTGATGAGCACCACCATGCACTATGGCGTGGTGTTGGTTTAGATCAAGATGATTTGATTCGTCGAGAAGTCATTAAACAACTGATTTGTAATTTTACACTTGATACTAAAGTGATCGAAAGCCAGTTTAATTTAAACTTCGATCACTACTTCTCTGAAGATTTACAGCTATTACAAACTTTCATCAACGATGAATTAGTCACAACAGAAGATGGCATTATTTCTGTTACGTTGCGAGGCCGTTTACTTATTCGCAATATCTGTATGTGTTTTGATAAGTACCTACGTAATAAAGCACGCCAGCAACAATTTTCGCGTGTAATTTAAAGACCGACTAATAAAATATTAAAACCTCATGAACTAATATCACCTTCCATCCGAAGGTGATATTTTTTATATAAATATTGTTGGGCTCAACAATTAACATAACGGTGATTTTTTCTCATATTGTATTCCCAATATATTTCCTATCTTAAATCCCTCTTTTTCAGTCATATAATCGCTCCACAATTTATTAAAATTTTAGATATCTAAAACTTTTTAATCTAAATATTTTTCAGAAATGGCTTATATATCCAACGAACACATAGTATTTTTGTTAGTCATAAAAATAAGTCTCTAAAAATGGCAGCTCGATCCGAACTAAATAACTTCCTATCTTTGATTTGGCATTTTAAGCTCAAGACATGAAACTCTAGTTATTAATTCACTATTTTATTCCAACTTAATATCAAGAGTTTGTGAGTAATAGCTTTACGTTGTGGATGACTAAAAGCAATATCAAATCTCGCATATTAACCAGAACGTGAAAAATCATGGTGATCCTGTTAATAGAGTATCTGACCCATAGAATATGGCGAGATGACACAGGTGATATTATTTCCATACTAATTAAAGAGACTTCTGTAACCTGAACTATTTAGTGGTTATAAC
>NZ_VHKO01000032.1 GCF_015223435.1 Vibrio hibernica | reverse complement strand
TACCTCGGTGAACGCTTACAAAAAAATGGGTGAAAAAGCATTGCCCGGATATTCACAATAAAGACTACACATCAATCATTGATGACACCGCATTTACTCGCTTAATCGAGACGGTTGAAGATGCCAAAATTCATGGCGCAACCATCATCAATCTAAGTGAACAAGAGCCGGATGCCAAAACTCGTAAATTCCCACTTATGCTGATTTTAGACGCGACGGATGAGATGACTATTAGCCAACGTGAAACCTTTGGGCCAATCATGATGGTAAAAACCTACCAACAAGCCGATGAGGTCATTAATTATATTGTGCAAGGTGATCGCCCATTGGCCTTCTATCCATTTAGTAATGACAAAATACTTGTTGATCACTACTTAAAGAACGTTCTCTCTGGCGGCGTATCTGTCAATGATGCACTCTTTCATGTCGGACAACATGATCTGCCTTTTGGTGGGATCGGCGGTAGCGGCATGGGCCATTATCATGGCTATGAAGGCTTCTTAACTTTTTCTAAAATGCGCCCTGTATTCTATCAAGCCAGTTTTTCAAGTTTAAAATTCCTCATGCCGCCGTATGGAAAATTCGCCACTCGAACCCTAAATTTTATCGCTAAGTTTAAGTCTTAGCTTCAAACCATGTGTCACCATAACGATAAACGCCAACCGTGATTCTAAAACTCACGATTGGCGTTATATTTCAGATACAAACACAATTAGAAGTAGATATTAAAACGAGTGATTTGCGTCATTCTTGAGCTCTTGGAATCTTATATTAACGATTACTTAAACTTTGCCGCTTCTAATTGAAGTTTATTTAATTCTTGTTCATCTTCTGTAATTTTATCTTGGTATTTCTTAATTTTATCAGTTTTATTATATTTGATAGCTTCTTGTAAATCAGCTTTATGCTCTGCCATATCTTCTTGCGCATCTTTAATGTCATCAAAAAGATCAGACTGTAAACCTTCATCAGTACAATGCAGTTTTGCTTGTTCTAACGCTGTGTTTAAACCAGCTTCTTTGTCTTGATTGTCATGCAATTTTGCCATTTGAAGTTGAGTTTCAATATTACAAATTTTGGCTGCACAACCTACTTTTTCACTGCAATCTTGAGCCCAAGAAATACCACTGGTTACTGTCAACATTACCGCTAATATGCCTTGATAAACTTTCATTTGATTCACTCTCTCTATAATTATGTTGTTGGTAAGTATAATCCACCTCACCAATATCCCCAAAATAATTAACGTTGCAGTGAGGCAACAAGCAAGTGAAATTAAATGGCTAATATTTTGTTTTAATCTGAAAATACGCTAGTATGCACGCCCGCTTAAGATAGCACTAATTGGAGTTTTTATGTCTTCTGGCAACCCTCAAAAAAAATACGGTTCAAAGCCTTCTCATCAGCAGAAACGCACTCCAAGCAGAAACGGAAAACCTCAGCAGAAAAATAATCCGAACACTGAGGCCAAACCCGCGGGCTTACATCCAAATAACCTGCACCATGGTCGTTATGATTTTGGTTTATTAGAACAAGCTCACCCAGCCTTAATCCCTTATGTGATACTAAATCCACATGGTGATCGCTCGGTTAACTTTAGCGACCCTAAAGCAGTTCTAGCCTTAAATGAAGCACTATTAAAAGCTTATTACGGTTTAGATTTCTGGCAAATTCCACCAAATCATTTATGCCCACCGATCCCAGGTCGCGCTGATTACATTCACTATTTAGCGGATTTATTAGCTGAAGAGCAACAATTACAACTCGATGAATTACAGTCGACATCACCCGATCCTGAAGACGATGAATCCGAACCTCGTGGCAATTCAAATCGCGCGCCAATGATTCTTGATATTGGTACAGGTGCTAACTGTATTTACCCAATCCTTGGCACTACATCTTATGGCTGGAAGTTTGTTGGTACCGATATAGATCCCGTTTCGATCAAATCAGCGCAATGGGTGATCAAAGCTAATAAAAAACTGAATGGAAAAATAAAGCTACGCTTACAACAAGACAAAGGCTCAATTTTCAATGGGATTATTAAGCCACAAGATCAATTTATGATGACCATGTGTAACCCTCCTTTCCACGCATCAATGGAAAAAGCGAAAGAAGGCAGCCTGCGCAAAGTAAATAATCTAAACAAAGGCAAATCTGCACCATTAAAATCAAGCGATCAACCGGTGTTAAACTTCGCGGGCACGGAAAATGAATTATGTTATGAGGGCGGCGAAATTGCCTTCTTAGAAAAAATGGCTAACGAAAGCACCCAATTTGCTTTGCAAGTAACTTGGTTTACAACTTTGGTTTCTAAAACTGAAAACGTGGAAGCATTACGTGACATCCTACAAAAACTGGGCGTAAGAAAAATCAAAGTGGTTCCAATGGCACAAGGGCATAAAGTGAGTCGTTTTGTGGCTTGGAAATTCTAGCTAGACTAACGCATTACAATACCTCCCTTAAAATCACCAAAAGCTTACCGAATGATAGTTCAGTAAGCTTTTTTTCCGTCTCATGCAAACGAGTTAGATTACTGCTTATCTGCCCTGACAAAAATAACAACTCCTCGCTTGCTCACTGGATAACAATAATAATTTATTTCCAAACTGGAAAATTCATCAGATTTAATTTAGATAAAAATTTTCCACTTATCTTATGATTAAATTCAGACTAAAAGAGTAGAAATCATGTTCTTTTGCTCTTTTATTTTAATAAATGATATTTTTTGCCATTTAATTCCCTTTTGATTTTTTACTATATTTTTGACATTTGAATAATATTTTTTTGTTGATATAGTTAATTAAGTTTTTCAGGAGGCATTGGAATTGTTAATCATCTTGCAGTAATTAGTCCGAAAGTATAACTTTCGGACATTAATTTATATTTTTATCTTTTAAATTTATAGGGGGTAATAAATATTAATTTATTTTATCAATGTCTTTTTTATTTAGAACATAAATTACTTACTAGCATTTTCTTTAGCTATCAATCTCCAATTATTTTGTTCCATATTTTGGAAAAGATCGAGTATATGTCGAAACCTAGCCGTATCGACCTGAAGCGAAGAATTAATGTTGGTGATAGAGTTAAGTTCTTTGATAAAGAAAGAAACCGACATTATCAAGTAATTATAGTTTGCACTAAACGAAATAATCCCAATGATGGTCTGATTTCATTTTATTCTTATTTAGGCTCGTCTATTTTAGGACTGGCCGAAGAGGATAATTTTAAATTGTATGTTTTAGGGAAAGAAAGGCAGTATGAAGTGACAAGTATTTCATCTGAAAAATCATTGAAAACACAAATTCAGTTTAATTAGAGAGTTATTATTATGAGTAAAAATGAATTGAAGAAACCTGAATTAACCTTGAAAGAAAAACGAAAGCTGAAAAAAGAAAAATTAGAAATAAATGACGTCGCTAAATCAAGGAAAACAAAAAGAAAATAAAATTTATATTTAACTATAAAATATTTATTTTCCTATTTTACAATTTGATTTAATAAAAAAGCCAGTTGCCTATTTGAAGTAGGCTTCTGGCTTTTAAAAGTCATACATAAACCCTATTCTTAAACCCTACAGCCCATTATGGTATTGCTGATCGGTTGATGACGGCACCATGTTATACAAAACCTGATCCGCATCTTCTTGACCACTTAACAAGGCTTCAAACTGTTTAATTAACTCAACCTTATCCGGTGATTCTTTACTGCCTGCGCCAATCTCGGTCAGATCAATCATAAAGCCATCAAACAAATCGCTAAGATCGTCGATAATCTCG
Organism: Vibrio hibernica; assembly: GCF_015223435.1. Lineage (GTDB taxonomy): Bacteria > Pseudomonadota > Gammaproteobacteria > Enterobacterales > Vibrionaceae > Vibrio > Vibrio hibernica. The sequence goes on along the minus strand of NZ_VHKO01000032.1, from coordinate 28,319 downwards.
GTGTTCAAGAACTGGTCTTGGTTGTAAATACTTGGATACCCGCCCTTTTGCTTATCAATAGAGAAAGAATCGCCTTTCAAATTTTTGATACTGGTCTTCTTATCACACGAAAGCATACAGCCGTTATCGATACGCGGCTTTTCACAACCTACGCTTTGTTGGAAGAAGCACTGACGGCTCGCCATCAACAAAATTGGGTGGTAGATGCTGTACATCATTTTGAAGTTCTTTGGTCTAGCAATGTGTCTGATTTGCTGCTTGCTGATCTCGTTCGAAATAAACGCGCCGCTACAGTTAAAGTTTTGTTTCAGAGACTGCAAAACATAAGAGTTGGTGGTATTGAGCATTGGGCCAGCAATCCAGTGAATACCTAAGCGCTCAGCATGGTACGCAATACCGGTGTTGTTGGTTACGATCCATTCTGGCTTCACTTTCTCCAAAATATTCAACGCAACGTCAAAATCTTTACCAATTAAGACTGGTGGAAACCATGGAATTAAACGCGGATTTTGTTGCAAGAACGCTACATATTTAGTGCAACCACGCTTGTAAGCATCAGGCAGTTTAAAGTAGATATCTGCATCGGTGACATCGGCAAGCACGGCATCGGCTTTATCACAAATAAGGATTGAAAGCTCTGGCTTTTCACCTTCTGACTTGGCGTGACGATCCAGCTTCGGCAGCGTAACTTCAGCAATAGTTTCAATGCCATCATTTAAATACGCCAGTAATTCATTTTTTAATGTGGTGATTTCACGATAAGGAATACTCAAACCATCGAGAACTTGCTCGGTATCAAACTCGACCAATTCATAGTTAGAGTTATTGATATTTTTAAAGCGTTTCTCGATCGCCTCTTTATCTACGCTGAGTTTCTCGCTTACCGACATTAAGCTGCTTGATGTAAATACAGCGGTTTTAGGTAAAATAGCATCATCATTATCATTAACCGAATTGCTACTTTCTTGAGTGGTAACAGTTAACGTTAATGGCTTATCTTGCTCACTTGAAAAGTGTAATTTTAGTTTTATTTTTTCAATGCTTAAATGGGCAATTTTTTCATCGACAGAGGCATTAATTTGTTGCTTATCGGAATGCAGTTGCTGGGTGGCATCAAAGATCTGTACTACTGAAATAGTTTCGCCGTGGTCAGCTTTTAACTTATCGACAATGTGGTTTTTAGAATTATCCCGTGGGTTATCAATAAACATCGATTGATTTAAATCACCGCGCAAAAAGGCATTGGTAAAATCGCGATTAAATACTTTGTACAGACGTTCACCATCTTGAGTCAATTCCCCTGTTTCCACATAACCGTCAATTTGTTTACGGAAGCTATCAATAACAGTGTGGACGTAGTTAGCGCCTTTAATGCGTCCTTCTACTTTAAATGAATGCACACCCGCATCAATCAAGGCTGGCAAATCAAAAAAGGCCGAATTATCTTTGATATTCAGTGGGAAGTTATGACCCGACTCGGTTGTTTCGTACTCCTCACGACACGCTTGACTGCAACGACCACGGTTGCCTGAATTGCCAGCAGTAGCAGATGTTGAATAACATAAGCCTGAAAACGCCACACACAATGAACCATGCACAAATACTTCTAATAGCATTTCATGCTTTTGACTGACGTTTGCCATGGCAGTGATCTCACGTAAATTAAGCTCTCGTGATAAATTCACACGACTCGCACCTAATTTTTTCAAGAACGGGATCTGCCCAGCGTTATGAATCGTCATTTGAGTAGAAGCATGAATATCCAGTGTTGGGAAATATTCACGTAATACGTACAATAAGCCAATGTCTTGTACAATCACACCATCAAGAGTGGTGTTAACTAAACGGTTAAGCAGCTTCACCACCGTTTTAAATTCTTGCTCTAAAATAACAATATTAAGCGTTAGGAATATTTGGCAATCGTATTGATGAGCAAGTCTGATGGCACCAACCAATTGATCGAACGAAATATTAGAAGCACGGTTACGAGCATTAAAAGTATCTAGGCCACAGTAAACAGCATCCGCACCAGCAATAATGGCGGCTTTGATGGCATCAATATCACCACCGGGGGCTAATAATTCAATCTTTTGGTTCATCACAAGAGTCTCGGTTAACATTTAAAGGCGGCATGATACCTTTATATGTTGCAGATGAGTATCATTGAGGTAAATTAATCCATTTAAGCGTTCATTTAAGCGTAGAGGAAAAAGAAAATTAATGCATGAAAATACTCCGTTACCTATCCTCTATTCATTGAGAAATTGCCCGTTCGCTATGCGTGCCAGAATGGCAATTTATCAATCTCAACTGCCAGTATTACTGCGTGATATTGTCTTACGTGATAAACCAGCTGAAATGCTAACCATTTCCCCTAAAGGTACAGTACCGGTATTAGTAACAAGCAATGGAAAGGTAATCGAAGAAAGTCTTGAGGTAATGTTATGGACGTTAAGTGAAAGTGACCCAGACGATTTATTATTGGCGAGCGCTCCTGAAATGCTTATCAACATGTTATCGCTAATTCATCAATTTGATAGTGAATTCAAACCTTGCCTTGAGGCTTATCGAGCTGCCAAACGTTACCACGAACCAAACCTTGTGGAATGCCGCCAAGCATGTGAGCAATATCTTTCTAAGTTAGAAAACCGCTTAACTCGTCATTCATATTTAATGGCCGATCAAGAAAGCCTTGCCGATTTGGCATTACTTCCTTTTATTCGCCAGTTTGCCAGAGTGGAAAGACAATGGTATTTGCAATCTCCCTACCCGAAGTTGAGACAATGGCTAGATCGTTATTTACAATGCAAAATGTTCAGTAAGATTATGACAAAACATGAACTATGGTTGGTCAATCGCCATGAGGTACTTCTAAGATCGTTTTAGCTCGCTCTTAATCATCAAACTAAAAAATAGCAAAAATATCTAACGACTCCTTAATAAAAAGAAGTCATTAGATATTGATTAAACCCCAAAAACGGGATATTTAATAAGTCCACCTGTTATTTCTTACTTTATCGCTCGGCGAGCCGCGACTGCATCAGACAGCTGGCGTAATACAGTTTCAGTATCATCCCAACCAATACAGGCATCAGTAATACTTTGACCGTAATTTTCAACTTTACCATCGACTAAGTCTTGACGACCTTCATTGATGTGACTTTCGATCATTACGCCAAAAATAGCGTCTTCACCCGATTTTAATTGCGCACAAACATCATCAGCTACCACCATTTGGCGTTGGAACTGCTTAGAACTATTTGCATGGCTAAAATCGATCATCACTTTCTGACGCAAGCCTTGTCCTGCTAATTCAGCTTTAACCGCCGCCACATGTTCCGCGCTGTAGTTAGGCTCTTTGCCACCACGTAAAATAATGTGACAATCAGGGTTACCTGCAGTTTCAATAATGGCTGAATGACCGTATTTAGTCACCGATAAGAAATGGTGAGAAGCACCCGCAGAGCTGCAAGCATCAGTCGCGATTTTAATATTGCCGTCAGTACCATTTTTGAACCCAACTGGGCAAGAAAGACCAGAGGCTAATTCACGGTGAACTTGGGATTCGGTAGTACGTGCACCAATCGCGCCCCAGCTGATCAAATCGCCCATGTACTGTGGCGTGATCATATCTAAGAATTCACTTGCAGTTGGCATGCCTGCATCAGTTAAATCCAACAACAATTTACGTCCAATACGCACACCATCGTTTAACTGATATGTATCATCAAGATATGGGTCATTGATCAACCCTTTCCAGCCCACTGTTGTACGCGGTTTTTCAAAGTAAACACGCATGACTACTTCAAGGTTACCTTTAAGCTCTTCACGCAATACGGCAAGGCGTTTACCATAGTCTAATGCTGCTTCAGTATCATGAATAGAACAAGGACCGATCACGACTAATAAACGGTCATCTTTATCTTCTAGGATATTATGAATAGCGCTACGTGATTCAAATGTCGTCGTACTCGCTGTTTCCGTGGCTGGAAACTTTTCAAGCACAGCAACGGGTGGTAATAATTCTTTTACATTTTTAATTCTTACATCATCAATCTGGTACATAACGACTTCATCCTGTGCACATTATTTCGTAAACAACTGTTTATAATAGTAAAAATAAAATTACAACTAAAAAGTTAATCGTGTTTTTTATCATTCTTGACTTAACTTATCCTTAGAAAATGCGAACTTCAATCATTAATTACTGAAACTAACGAATTAAATGTGATCTGTACCAAGTAGGGCTATCGATTCAAAGTAAAAAAGTGGCGATAAGTATGATTATTTAGGGCGGGACATTAAAAACAAAAAAGCACACCATAATAAAATGATGTGCTTTATTTTCAAAAGAAGAGTGTACCTATAATCGGTACTACTTTAATCCAAGTTTAGGTTATTTACTTACTTGAGATTGATCGCGTTTGTGTTGGAACCAAAAACGCTTTCTGCCGCTTGAACGAGACATAATTTATCCTTTTTATTTTAATTATAATGGCATGATCCAATCGAGTTTTGATGATGTGTAATACAATCATCGTTCGAAAATGGAAGGCCCTATGATTAAGCCGGGATAAGCAGAATTTATCTTTTTGAGCTGATGTCGAGGAACACTTATATGGGTTTGTCGAGGAAAGCTTAGTGAACCGAATACAACATGGAGACATTCACGATAAAGCAGATGCTTGAGATGTTTTAATTTTTCACATTCTCTTCAAATTATTTATTGAAGATTATAAATTGATTATCTTGGCTTATTTTTTTACTTTTTAAATTCAAACCATATTGGTAAGAAAGTTTACTAGTCTTCTAAATAAAACAAACGCTGACCGAGGCCAGCGCTTATATACCTTTCAGCTTTGGATTAAACCAAAAGCTAAAAAATTAATTATTAAGCAGGAACTACGTTCGCAGCTTGAAGACCTTTTTGGCCTTGTTCTACTTCAAAAGACACTTTTTGGCCTTCAGCAAGAGTTTTGAAACCCTCAGAAGCAATAGCACGGAAATGTACGAATACATCAGCACCACCGTTGTCTTGAGTAATGAAGCCGAAACCTTTTTCTTCGTTAAACCATTTAACGATACCAGTTGTTTTAGACATATTATGTCCCTTATATTTTTATATGCATTACATGCAATTTATGAAAATACCGTAACATTACGGTGCACTTTAAAGCATGTTATTAATTTTGAAGCTAAGGGAAATACAGAGGACAAAAACAGTTACGAAATTTATCTAAGGATTCTACTTTTACTTTGTTGCAATTAATAACTCTTTAGAGCGAGGTAGATAATACCCGATTTAATTCAGATGTACACCCCTTTCGTTAAAAATTTAAAAATAATTCACATTTATTCATTAACAGATTGAAAAACAAACAATTTAAAACTGAACAACCTGTTTATATCTAGGTTTTCTGCATTACATATTGATTATAAAAGAAAGTATTCCATAGAAATCGAGCTGAAAAATGTAATCAACAAAACTTTCACTTAAGTGCACTCATTGGAAAGGATCAACATTAACCACACTACGCTAACTGAACCAGCAACCAACTTTTAACCTGCTCCATTTCTTTAGCACTTTGGGGATACTGATTTACCACTGAATGAATAGCATTACCGATTCCTTCTTTATTATACACTTGCCCCTTCATCGCTGACTGTAAAGCTTCTAAAGCCGCGGGATCTAAGCTGTCAGTAAAAATTTGCACATCATCTATATGTGCTTTTTTGATATTGAAGTGTACTTCTACCCCACCCCAAGTAAATCGCTCATCAATATGATGACTAAATTCTGGCGTATTACCAAAATTCCAATGCCAATCTTTTTGCTTGTTATACGCTGCCTCAAAATTAGGTAAATCAGGCATTGCATCCGGTGAAATAAATTCAGGCTCAACGGTTTCATTGTAATAATCAAAGAAAGCCTGTGTTATTGCATCACATAATTTATCATGCGTTAGAGATTCATCTAATTGCTGTAAATTGATCACTCGCGAACGAACAGATGTGATCCCTTTAGCTTGCAGTTTTTTAAGATCAGGGTTGAGGTAATTAGCTAAGCGACTCATATCCGCATTTAATAAAATAGTGCCATGATGAAAACCACGATCTAATGTTTCTCGATAAGCAGAGCCTGAAAACTTACGTTCTCCTTCTGGAGTATCGACAACAAGGTCATTCCGTCCCGTTGCCTTACCAGCTATCCCTAACTTAGTTAGTGCGTCTAATACGATTTGAGTGGAAATCGTTTTATCGTAATCAGGCTTACCGGCCATAAAAGTAAAATTACTGTTGCCTAAATCATGAAATACAGCACCACCGCCACTTTGACGTCGAGCCAAAGTGACACCGTCTTGTTCCATACGCTGAGTGTTGCATTCCTTCCAGGGATTTTGCGCCCGCCCAATCACCACCGTATTGTCGTTTTGCCATAAAAATAGCACTTTCTGCGTCGATGACATTGAACGAAAAATAGTATCTTCTACTGCTAGATTAAATAGTGGATCAGTGGATGTTGAAAATAGTAACCGTAATGATGACATGCAGCCTACTTAATGGGTGGGTAAAGTTGATAACAGAAGTGATAATTTTTATTTATAATGATTTACAGATGAATGAATAAGTTACCACTTTTTATTTATCTTTTCACGATTCAAATTTTCCGGGATCTATTGATTTAATATGGTACCGTTTTTATCTATATGTAAACTAGGAGCTTGTCGTGCCATATCCTTCTGAAATTTTATCCTCCTTTACTGATCAAGGTGTCCATTACCAACCTCATCTATTTACCTTGCCATTAAACTATAAGAATACCGATGGTGAAATGATTCAAGTCTATGCTCGTGAACTACGATTATTAGAAAATCAAGCCAACGACTTACCATGGTTAGTTTATTTTCAAGGTGGACCAGGCTTTCCGTCCCCTCGTACCAGTGGTCAATCTGGTTGGTTAAAAGCTGCACTACAACAGTATCGAGTGCTATTACTAGACCAACGCGGCACAGGACTAAGTACTCCTATCACACATCAAACTTTGTTTGAGAAAACACCTCAACAACAATGTGATTATTTATCCCATTTTCGCGCCGACAGTATTGTCAACGATGCGGAAGCCATCCGCAGTCAATTCAACATAAAAAAATGGGCTATTTTAGGCCAAAGCTTTGGGGGCTTTTGCTCTCTCACCTACCTATCTTTGTTTCCTGAGAGCTTAACGCGTTCACACATTACTGGAGGCGTTCCTTCTATTACTCAGCATGCCGATACGGTCTACCAAGCGACTTATCAACGAGTGAAACAAAAGAACCAAGCTTTCTTTCAACAGTTTCCACAAGCCCAGCCTTTGTGTCAGCGTATTGCCGACCATTTACTCGATAACCATATTACTCTGCCGAATGGGCAGCGCTTTACGGTTGAGCAATTCCAACTGATAGGTATTAATTTTGGTCGTAGCAACGCAGCATTACCTATGTATTATCTGCTAGAGCGCGCCTTTATCGAGGTAAATGGAAAACTCGATCTAAGCTACGAGTTCTTGAATGCTATGTTGGCTGAACAGGCTTATCAAACTAATCCTATTTATGCGATTTTGCACGAATCGATTTACTGCCAGCCTTTTGCCAAAAATACTAACAATGATACAGCCTCACTTTGGTCTGCGCATCGAGTACGTCAACAATATCCAGAATTCAATTACCAAAAGGGACACCCTTTCCTATTTACTGGAGAGATGGTATTTCCATGGATGTTTGAGCAAATGGAATGCTTAAAGCCACTCCAGCAAGCGGCACAATTACTAGCAGAAAAATCAGATTGGCCCACACTTTATAATCCAGGAGCATTAGCTCTTAATACAGTGCCTATTGCTTGTGCAGTTTACGTAGACGACATGTATGTTGAGTTTAATTACTCACGTGACACATTAAGTAAAATCCCCTACAGCAAAGCATGGATGACTAATGAATATGAGCATAATGGAATCGGTGTTGATGGAGAGCGTATATTCAACCAACTTGATAATATGTTGAATGATTTAAGCCAACTGCCTATTTATAAATAAGCAATTAAGTTATAAATGAGCAACTAGCGCTTGAGATCACACTTTAATTAAATGGTTACAATAATCCTGTAAATGCATTTTATTTACAATTACACACTTTGCGTGAGTGCTACAACCCTCACTAAAATCAACGTAATACAATGAATATCAATAACTTATATCATTATGGCATTGGGTTCTATCTAAGCTAACGGATACATCAGTTTAAATATAATCTATTAATTTAAATAACAAACTCAGACCTTATTAAACCATATAAGTTTCTGGGTTTTGTTTTAGCTTCATATTAAACTTTAACCTACGCTCTAATTTACACTGTAAACCACTCAATACACAAAATGTGACAACGTCACCACATCAAATGTTATTTCTTATCGTCTTGTTCGAAAAATTTCACTCTCCACCACTTTCAATATCCTCTATAATCAAAAGTGAACTCAATTAAATTGAGTTTAATCATTTGTTATTTCAGCATAAAGAGCAAAATATGTCGGACACTATTCGTATTCGAGCACTAGAAAAAGATGATCTTCGTTTCATCCACAGTTTAAATAATAATCGCAGCGTCATGTCGTATTGGTTTGAAGAACCTTATGAGTCCTTCATGGAGCTTGAAAGCCTTTATACAAAGCATATCCATGATTTAAATGAGCGGCGCTTCATTGTAGAAAATGGAGATAAGGAACATGTTGGCTTAGTTGAGTTAGTTGAAATTAACTACATTCATAGAACGGCTGAATTTCAAATCATCATTGCACCTCACTTTCAAGGTAGGCGTTATGCTCGCTCCATCATCGACCGTGCAGTTAACTATGCGTTTAAAATTCTAAACATCAATAAATTGTATCTGCAAGTTTCTGATGAAAATGAAAAAGCCGTCTATCTATATGAGAGCTTTGGTTTTAAACGTGAAGGGCTGTTAATTGAAGAGTTCTTTATGAATGGGCAATACAGAAATGCGATTCGAATGTATATGCTACAACGCGATTATATCGGCCAGCAAGATAAACCAAGTGCAATAAATGCCATTGAGTAAAACGACAAGTTAGAACTAACACAAAGGCACAATATCCCTAATTTTTGTAAAACAGGTATATTGTGCCGTCTTTTCTATTAATCCATTTATCTCATCTAAGCGCTTTATTTCATACCTTCACTCATCGCTTCGACTAATTTATTGTCTGCCGTATCACCCGTGAGTTCCCAAGCAAAAATCCCCGCTAAACCTTTTTCCTTCACCCATTGAGCTTTGGCTTTAATCGAACGCTCATCATCAAAAGAAATGAATACTTTTTTATCTGGGTTCCACAAAAATGGGGCCTCTGATTGTGCATCATAACCATATTGGTAACCTTGTTTTTTACCGTAATTTTCCATGAGATCCCAATACATAAAATAGCCCGGCTCACCAGTACCAAAACTTGCACCTTTATCTGACGTTAAATCTCCCGTAGGTAATTTACCATCAAAATCTTTCGTGCCTTCCCAGCCTCGTCCATAAAAAGCAGCCCCCATTACCAATTTATCCGCAGGAATACCGAGTTTTAACATTTGCTCAAGAAAAACATCTGCGCCCATTCCCCACCAACTACGATCTGTCGCATGCAAATTGGTTAAGTGTCCGGTTTGCTGCCCCCAACCACCTAAGAAATCATATGTCATGGCAAACATGTTACTCATATACGGTGCCGCTGATTTCCAATCTATTTGTGACGCTTTAGGGCCAACTCCAACCGCAGAAGACAGCTCATATTTTCGATTGGTTCGATCTTGTAATTGGTCTAAATCATGACGAATCGTTTTAACTAAATAAGTAAATGCTTCTTTTTCTTGTATTTTTTGTTCATCGGTTAACTTGCCTTTTTCATCCCAAGGCGAAGTAGTTAGGCCACCGCCACCAGGATATTCCCAATCCAAATCAATGCCACCAAAAAAGTCATATTTCGCAATAAGCTCTACCGCCGTTTTGGCAAAATGATCCATTGATTTTTTATCTTTGGCCATTGCATGGAATGGTTCCGACATTGTCCATCCACCAAATGATGGCAAAATAGTGATGCTAGGGTGATCTTTTTTCAATTGGGCAAGTTGCGCAAAATGTCCTTTATAATTCACATCGGCATCGACTTTGCCAAAATCGACTTCTAATGCCGCTTTCTGATCGACAATAATCGCGGTATAAGGATCTTTCCCCTTACATTGTTGTTCGACTTGTTTTATGACTTTTTCACCTGCACCAGTATGAGGTCCACACATAGATAAAAAAGCATAAATAATATGAGTGAGTTTATCTGCTGGAATATCTTTGACGGTATATGGATGCTGCTTATTTTCATACTGCCAATCGGCAAAATATCCAGCAACAATTGGTTTATCGATTGTAGATTTTGGCTCATCATTCGCGGATGACGAATAGGACACTAGACTCGATAGAAATAAAGCAACCGTGGATGCTTTTATCTTATTTTGATTACTCATAACCTTCTCCCATAAAGAGCAACATGACTCACTTTAATGAAAATAACCAAATAAACTGACTTATCAAGTGACGACTCAGAAGATTACGAGTTAGTGTCCAATTTGTTTATGTGAGATAGGAAGATTCATTACTCTTTGCATAAATCCGAAATATGCCTCGCAAAAAATATTTACGCTAAATAAAACCCTCAAAGTAATTCAATATTCCTTTATGTTTTTTATTTTCAGTTTTACGCTTTTTTATGCTAACGATTACGCAAGCGGTTGCTAAAAAAAAAGTGAGATCTAGAGGCCCCTTTTCGAAAGTTATATTTGACTTCTTTCCTAGTTATTTCGATGATGAAGCCAGCAAAGATAAGGCATTAAGACCAGAACAAAGAATATCACCACTTATCTTTTTCTCACTATGGTTCATTCACTTTTAAAGGTCCGAAAATGAGTAGCAAATTAAAACAACTTCGCTCGCTAACCACCGTTGTTGCCGATACTGGCGACATTGAGGCTATTGCTAAATATCAACCAGAAGATGCCACAACAAATCCTTCTCTGATTTTAAAAGCAGCTCAAATAGAAGACTACGCACCTTTAATCGACCAATCTATTGCTTATGCAAAAACCCAAAGCCAAGACAAAGCTCAACAAGTGCAAGACACGTGCGATATGTTGGCCGTGACAATTGGTAAAGAAATTCTAAACGTAGTGCCAGGCCGTATTTCAACTGAAGTCGATGCCCGGCTTTCATACGATACAGAAAGCAGCGTAAAAAAAGCGCGTCAGCTGATCAAAATGTATAATGATGCTGGAATTTCAAATGACCGTATTTTGATCAAACTAGCTTCAACATGGGAAGGCATTCGCGCTGCTGAAATTTTAGAAAGCGAAGGTATTAATTGTAACCTCACCCTACTATTCTCTTTTGCTCAGGCTCGTGCTTGTGCTGAAGCAGGTGTCTTCTTGATTTCACCATTTGTAGGTCGGATCATGGATTGGCATAAAGCGAAAGAAGGTCGTGATTTTGATGCTTCGGAAGATCCTGGCGTGAAATCAGTGACCAGCATCTACAACTATTACAAGCAACATGGTTACAATACCGTGGTAATGGGTGCGAGCTTCCGTAACATCGGTGAAATCTTAGAACTTGCGGGTTGTGATCGATTAACCATTAGTCCGCAGCTTTTACAAGAGTTAGAAGATAGTCAAGGTGAAGTCATTCAAAAATTAATTGCAGATCAAGACGTTCAACCACAACCTGAAAAAATGACTCACGCTGAATTCTTGTGGGAACATAACCAAGATCCAATGGCAGTGGAAAAACTGGCGGAAGGTATCCGTGCATTCGCCGTTGATCAAGGTAAATTAGAAGCCATGATCGAAGCGAAATTATAAGCACTGCAAAGTCAGTCTTGTATTACAAATACAAAAAAGGTCACTTCTAAAGTGACCTTTTCTCATTTTATGCATTCGTAAGCGGTAGTTTCAATTACACTGCTAGCAATAATAATTACACAACAAACAACACTTGCACTACCAACAATGCTTACGCAGTCAAAATCACTATTGCTGTAAATTCTACCGGATTTTATTCGCCGTCTTGATATTCGTGAGTATCCGTTGGACGTAATTGCAACTGAACGCCCATTAAGAAGTTACGCAAAATTTGATCTTTGCATTCACGGTAATGTTTATTATCTGGCTTACGGAAGAACGAACTGAGCTCATGTTTACTTAAACGAAAGTTAGCCACTTCTAGTGTCTCAATAATATCTTCTGCTTTCATATTGAGTGCAATACGCAGCTTCATAAAGACCATGTTATTGGTTAAACGATTTTCGGGAGCGGGTTGCTCACCTTCACGCTTACCTCGTTTAGTGTTAATCAAACCATTTAAAAAGATGGCCAATTCCGTATCGCTGCATTTTACAAATTCACTATCATCTTCTTTTTTCAGCCAATTAATAACCTGTTGTCTGGTGACACTCAGATCGGCAGCGTTAAATATATCCACCATGTTGGCGTCTTTAAAGTCAAAAGTGTAGCGAATGCGGCGTAAGATATCGTTATTGGTCAAAATAATTCCTAGTGTTAGGTGTGATTGTAATTTAGCGAAAATCATCTTTTATTCAAGCTTAGAAATGAAAAGCTCGCCACTTTAACAGAGTTAATAACGATTAAGTACAACTAACCGGAACTATAGATAATGATATACCTGCCTTACTTCGAAATAGAAATAATTTAGTCATCAATAGATATATCGTAAGAATGTCTTGGTCTATTGCTAAACCTTTGAGACAATCTACGTCAACACCTTATATCAAACGGTTTATTATGAAAATTTTAGTTCGAAATCTTGCCCGTACCATGACTGAACACGAAATCCGCACCTTATTCTCTGAGCATGGTTCTGTTGGTGCATGTAACCTTGTTTTAGATACAGAAACAGGCCAATCAAAAGGTTTCGCTTTTGTCGAAATGCCAAATGAAGATGAAGCAAAAAAAGCAATTGAGAGTTTAAATCAAGCGTTAGTGGCAAAAAGCAAAATTCGAGTAAAAAAAGCTGACGTTTAATTCCAGTTATAAATAAGACATTTAAAACCAGCCTATCGTGATAATGTGGCTGGTTTTTTAGTCTGCAATTTTATCCCTCTGCCGCCAAGGAACTTGAGATGGACCAACAATTCGTCAGTACAAAATTAAAATTTGGGATCTTCTTTTTACCACTCATTTTCGTTTGGTTTATTTTTAAACCCGAATACCCTATTTTCACGAAAGTGATCAGTTTTTCATGGCTATGTTTTCTTTATACTGTTTCGTATACCACCCCGACCGATGGTGCAGCTGGTGAAATGGGTGTAATGGGCGGTGTACTTGCACTTTGTTTCGTCCCATTTTTGATCTCTTTATTCATCAATAAACGCAGTCTCAAGAAAGCTTTAAAATAAAACAGTATTCCTATTCCCCATAGCTCAGAATCAGGATTAGAATTTTTCGCCAATTCATCACGAATAGCGCCCGCTAAAAAACTTTGATTCAGATAGTGCTTTGATCATAAATAGGTGCAAGACGGAATTAACTAACCCCAGCTTGCACCTATTTGGGTCACCAATATGTATTGGCACCATTCTTAAGAAGTATGGTCCACTTTAAAAGCATCATGTGCAAATAAGCTATTCACCAAATCAGCAGAAGAAGAACCAGAACCTAAATCAGCTGTACTGATATTATCCAATACGATGTTTTGACTTAAACTGCCATCTTCAGAGGTGATTTTTAGGTTAATCTTACCATCGACGTTTGAAGCTTGTAGATGACTGAGCATGTCATCCATCTGAATGCCGGCATGACCATCAGAATCATTGAAAAGATCTCGAATATCAATCTTATCAATACCAATTTCAAAATCTTTAATCACATCTGTGCTGGCTACTGCGGTGAGATCTCCTTTATGCCAAGTGAAAGTATCTTCAACTCCATCACCCAAGACACCATTGAGCCCATTACGTTCACCGCCCCACAACTCATCACTGCCTTGACCGCCAGTTAAAATATCCGAGCCTAGGCCACCAACAAGAATATCATCCCCAGCCCCACCAATAAGAATATCATTGCCATCGGTACCCAGTAATAATGAATCTTTATCTCCATCAACTACCATCGAAATTTTCGATGAGTCATGTCCCTCTAACGTGGTTTGACTGCTTGGTTGAATATCAAGCTCAACAGTCACAGACGAAGAGGTAACGGGAGTATCATCACAATCATTGGTGTCGGTTACTGTAACTACATTCAATGAGTGTTCGCCTTCAGACATATCTTCAAGATACGCATTACCCAAATCTTGTGACGAAATAACCCATGTTCCATCGCCTTGCTGTTCGCCAAGCTGATCACCATGCGAATTCACAATTTTGCCTGAATCTAAATTTTGTATTTCAATATGCGTATTTTCAGAGGCTTGAACATGCTCACCGAGCAAACCAATTAATGGAATAAGGGCTAATTGAACGGCCCTTACCGATACGGATGGCTTTGTTGCGTATTCAAATTTAGAGGTAACAACACCTAAATGGTGGTATTTCAATCAACTCGGTAAGTTTTAGGCATACCTAGCCCTGTTAGCTTATTTAAAGCTTTAATTATTGCCTAAGCTTCCAACTTGAGCATTATAATTTCTTAAGCTTAGTGTTCCGCCCAGTAGCTTTTTGACGCGATGCATCGCCGTTTCTGAAATTGACCTTTATGGTACCCAAACCGTGTTTTCCACTGCTTATTTGAACCATAAAACTGCTGAAAACCAACGGATAGATTGCGTGGATGTCCCTTTTCCCAAAAGCTTGCCCTCCGTCTTGCTGGAATAAGTAGGATTGCTTTTTTGATCTGGGTGGCTTCATAGCATTGTCGAATATCATAAGCGCTATCGCCTGATATCTCTAAGATTGTTCGACGTGTTTGCTTTAGCAAATTTGGTAGAACTTCTCCGTCACTGATATTGGATAACGTTAATTCTGCCGCAATAATTTCATGGATAAAACGTCAAGGTGTAATTTACGCCAGATCCGACGTTTCCCATCGGTTCCACGTTTCCTTACTTTCCATTCACCTTCGCCATAAACCTTGAGGCCAGTAGAATCAATGGCTAAGTGCTGAATCGTACCACGAGTTTTTGTTTTAAATGAGACTTCAACTCCTTTAGCTCGGCGACTAATACAGGAATAATGACGACAAATGAGCAAGTTGAAATACAGAGTCTATAAATCCCTGCAATGCCCTTAAGGGCATTGAAAATAGTCGTTTCACCTAAACGCTGTTGTTATCGCTAAATCACTAAAAATACGGGGCCCTCCACACTTTCCTTGCTTAGCTTCTTCCCATTCTTGGATCGCCTTCTTCATCAACCCAGAAAGTGAGTGAGCCACGTTTAATAAGTGATTGATTATATTGCTTCCAGTTTTCGGTCTTATAGCGAGGTTTTTTCATGGATATCAACAGTTTAATAGGATGTATGTGATCTGATTGTCACTTACATATTTAGTTCCATCGAATTACGCAACAAAGCCAAGTACAATGGCTAATTTAAAAAGCTAAAATCACGGTAATTATATGAAGCCATTTATTACTCCTACGCATAAAAAAGAGCCTCACCAATTGTTTCGGCGAGGCCCTCTAATATTACTGCAAACTTAAAATAACATTAACCATCGATTGGTTTCATTGAGTTTGGATCAAACAAGTCATTAATAATATGACCTGCTGAGCTTGTGTCATCAAGCCCTGATAAGTCCATTCCCATTCCAGACACATCCGGTTGATCAAGATGCTGAGTAGATGCTAAATCATCCGCTGATGCTTCTTCCGGCTTACCAATATCCGCTGCCGATGATGGTGCAGCATCACCTAGTAATTTATCCATATCAAGATTGCCATTCTGATCGTTTTGATCAAGCAAATCTGACAAATCGAAATCTGCATTGCTATACATCATCACATCGTCAGCTATTTCCATACCAGAAGCATCGCCATTTAGCTCACCATCTAAACCGTTAGCAGCTAGGTGATCCCAATCAAAGCTGTCATCTTCATCGAAGAATCCGTCATCTTGATTTGCACCATCCACATATAGTGTATTGTCACTGGTATCCTTATTTGAATACAAGCCATCTTGCTCACTATCAAGATCAAAAGCGCCTTGAGCATCGCCATTTGTTAGAGTGATCTCATCATCTTGCTGAGATTGCTCGTAAGAATTTACAATATCCTCGTTGCTTGCTAGATCATCCGTCCCATCGACTTGTTCAAATGGGTTATCCGTTAATGATAAATCTTGATTAGCTAAATCATCCGATAGCTGCTCAGCATTCTCGGGTAATTGCTCATCCATTTCAGGGTTTTCAGCTAATAAATCAGCCACATTTGGAGCTTCTACAGCATGTTTAGCCTCACCCACTGCCGCGGCTTGTATATTCTCAGCATTGTTAGACGAAGCCGATGAGTTATGCTGACCTGCAACATCACGTTGTGAGTCTAACCCTGTAGTATTAAAGCTTGTGGTAGAGACATTATGCTCACTCACAACACGGTTATCCACAGATTTAGTCACTACCGTAAATTCAGTCGTGGTTGATTCAGCTTGTTGGTATACATAAGCCTCTGCAACCTGGTCTGGTGTTAATGTCACAGAACCATCTTCAGAAATCGTACCCAAAGGCTGGTTATCTACATCAACAATCTGAGCACCACCTAGTTGGTTTAATTGCAGCGAATCACCTTCGTTTGCAGCAACAGCAGCACTTAATAGTAACGTTGTTAAAGGTATCGTCGATATTGCACTAACTTGTGATGTTGCTGATGCTAAATAACTACGTAAGTTCTGAGCTGGCTCTGTTGGTATATAAGTTGCGTTATAGTTAGAAGCCTGCTCATTAGATTCATCTGATTCAGCGCTTACAACATCAGTAATAGTGATCGTGTTTTCTGTAGTTTCTTGATTCTTACCATCAGCATCACCATTATCTGTGGTCGTCATGGTGATAGTATCATCGCCACTGTAACCATCATCTGGTGTATAGATAATGCCACCATCAAATATGGCGTTTATATCATCTAATGAACCTTCGATAGTGTAAGTACCATCACCACTTTCAGTAATAATAAGACCTGATTTGTCTGTACCTTCTGGTAAAGATAAGCTGCCATTTTCAGCATGTAACTCAACGGTAAAGTGACCCTTACCTTCCGATGCATCCACATCACTAATTTGTAAACCTGTGATCGTGGTGACACCATTAGCAGACGCTGGAACGGAATCAGGAACCGTATTCACCGCTGCATCATTCTGAGCTTCCACATCTACATGAATGGTTTCATTAATAACCGGTCCAGAGGTATCACCTTGGTCATTACCTTGAATCGCAACGTCTAAATTACCATCCCAATTATCTGAATTCGCATCACCAGGATGGAAAATAATACTATCCAGATCCGAATTGCTCGAAACGAGAGTAACAGTGCCATCATCATTATAAGTAATGGTGCCATCACTTCCTTCAGGAAAATCAAATTTTGCACCTTCAGGTACATTCGAAATTGTAATCTGAACTTGCTCTGGTCCATCTTCATGTACGTTATCAGCCGGACTGGTGCTGGCAGTATCATCTACATCATGTGCATTAAAGTTCAGAACAATACCATCAGGATCATTTTCACTACCTGATGCTTCTGTTTCTACATCTGCATTCACTGCATCTGCTTTTGCATCAACCTGAATATTAACAGGTACGTCTTTCTCAACAGGGTCACCATTATCATCTGTTGTGTAGACTTTAAGTGTCAGATCAATATCACCACTAAAATCATTTGGTGGCAGAATACTCAAACCTGATAAATCAAAACTTTGGTCATCATCACTAATCACATCAGGGAGAGACCAAACGCCACCCCCCATATTATTAGCGCCTTCAATGACGAAGCCATCTGGCACGCCGGTAATACTGACAGAAACAATCTCTTCCGAGCCATCTATATCAGTAACATTACCGTTAAAATCACCAAATGAAATCGATGTTCCTTCATCACCTGTAACTTGTACGGGATTATCACTGGTAGCGACTTCACCATTAATTTCAATATCATCATTTACGGCGTTGACATCAAAGCTCACATTCTGCTCAAACGAACCACTATTACTTACTTCTTCACCATCAACCGTTGCCGTATCAGTCACTTCCGTTGTCACAGTAACATCAACAGTACCACTGAAATCTGGAGCAGGTTGGAAGTAAATTGGGTCATCCGAGTTAACATGAATTTCACCATTGTCATCAGGTTGAATCACATTACCATTCGCATCGACAAATTCACCTTGTGATGAATCAATCAATTTAATTGTCACATTTGTGATTTCTTCATTGCCGCCATTATTTATACCACCGTTATTTTGGTCGCCAATAACAGAACTTAAATCTAACTCAATCCGACTATCTTCATCACCATTACCTGTGATAGTAACTTTTGGAACATCTGCAACAGGGTTAACATTAACCGTGATATTCATTGAGCCTTCATTAGACAGGCCACTATCGTTATCAGTTTCAACAACTTTCACGGGAATATCGATATCACCTGCATAATCTGGTGGTAAGTTTAGAATCACATCTGGTGGTAATGTTATTGAACCATCAGAATTCGGGGTTGTACTAATGATATACTCACCCGTTTGCTCGTTATACTCCATACCATCAATCGTGGCACCGTCAGGCAAATCAGCTGCATTAATAATGATCGAAGTGGTATCGTTATCCAGATCAGGAACGCCATCACCATCAGTATCATCAGTGCTAATCACCAAGCCATTTGAAATTAAATCACCTATATTGACGCCACCTTCTTGATCTTCAGAAGCATCAACTTGTTGATCTTGGGTCGCATCATCAATATCACCTGCAGCAGGTGAAGTATAAGTACCGTCACCACCAGCATTTTTATTGGTAAAGTGAAGAGTAATATCGGTTTCTTTGATTACTATCTCACTTTCCGAGTTAGCATCATCACCCTGATCTTGTATGGTAACACTGACGTGTATAGTCGCCTCACCCTCGAAGCCACGAGGTGCTGTAATTACAATATCATCGAGTTGATCTTCTGTAATCGTAAACGAACCGTTACCGTTATTTACCGCACCTTCAACTTGGAAACCATCGGGCAAATCATCTGGGAAGGTAATGATCACTTTATTGATTACTTCATCGCTTGAAGTATCATCATTGACCCAATCTAAGCTGTTACCACCTGAGCTACCGTTAACTATATCGTTAACTGATAGATGAATTTCATTTGCCCCCTCATCATTAGGGTCTTGATCTTCATATACATCTTGAATCCCGTCACCATCAGTATCTGTAATCGCATTACCGTCAGCATCATTGATAACCAGCTTGCCACCATCACCGTCTTCTTCGACGACCGAGGTGACCTCCACATCTAAATTTCCATGGATTGTGGTTTCATCATAGTTAACACCTGGGTTTTCAGTATCTGAATCTCGAATAGTTATATCAGTGGTTAAATGCAAATCGCTATCTACATCTTCTGGCATGCTAAGATACAAGCCGCTTTCTTGAGCTTCTGCTAATTGTTCTGGTGTTAAGGTAATGGAACCATTTTCAGGGGTCAGTACTTCATCACCAATAACTAATGCATAACCATCAGGATAATTCTCAAATCCATTAATGGTTAATCCTACCACTTTTTCGCTGCCGTCATTATCGACAAACTGCGCAGTAGGATCCCAATTAAGTTTGACGAACTCATCTTCATAGCCTGTTGATATAGTGTTGTAATCCTCTAGTTTGCCGCTCTCATCTTTACCAACGCCATCAACGACAGGATCAACATTGATATGGATATTATATTCATATTCTTTCGAATCACCGTCATCTTCAGTCACCACAATACGTACCGGAATATCAATATCATCCGCACTATTGCTGTTAGTACGAATTTGAACACCATTCAATGAATCAACATCAAATTGGTATAAGTTTGGATTGGTTGAAACTAGTGTTGGTTCTAACGGATTACCATCCGTATCGCTAAAATACACCCCTTCTGGCAGCTCTTGTAATGTTGTGAAAGTGATTTTTTCAGATGAATCTGTCTCTTCTGTGACTGCTCCATGCCCATCGGAGTTTGTGTACTCACCTGAAATAAAGCTGAAATCTATTGTGGCTGCGCCATCTTCATCCACTGTGGTTGAAATCGTTTTACCATCATTAGAAACTTCCCATTCACCATTTGCAACAATGGATGGGTCATCAACAACACCTTGCATATCGACATTGATTTCATTGCTATCTTGACCAGCCCAAGTGTCTTCATTATCCAGATCCGTATCATTCAGTTCGCTGTTATCAACCGACATTCCATCAACGGTAAAAGTAAAATCGTCATTACTTTGTGGCGGTGGCATGATGACAGTATCATCAATATCGTCGAAAGAAATTACATAGAAACCGTCTACATTTGGCTCTAGTTCTACAGGATTCCCTTCATCATCTGCGCCCCATACTGTTGCGCCTTCAGGTAAACCTGAAATACGAACAAAGTAACTTTCTGAACCATCGTCATCGACAGAAGCATACGCTTTTGTAATCACATCCGACAAGTGAATAGCCGTATCTTCATCAACTTTAATATTGTGATTCGTGCTTAATCTGACTTCATCAGCATCTGGAGTAACATCAATGATAATCGTTTGGTGTTCAGAATCGGCTTTATCTTTGCCATCAACCGTATCGCCACTTTCGGTACTGGTTCCCCAAACATCGATTTGCATTTCACCTGACCAGTTATCTGCAGGGTCAACTTCCACTGTATCGATATCATCAGCTGAAATGGTATATACACCATTTTCATCCGGCTCTATTTTTTCTCCAGCAACATAAATGTCCCCTTCGCCTTCTGTTATTTGAAGGTGGTATTCTAGGGTTTCTGAACCATCGTTATCATTCAGATCAACATCTATATTTAGTTTTACATTGTCACTGTCTTCACCTGTTGCATAATATAGATCAGTGTTATCCATATTCCATGTTGGTATATCAGCAATACCTTCAACTGTGATATTGAAGTTACCATTAATTATCTGACCGGATTGATCTGAGTCGCTATCGATAACTTCTACTTGAATACCAAATTCTAAATTACCATCAACGGTTGAGAAATCTGAGTCGGGTACAAACGTTACACCAGATAGTTCATAACTATAAGTTCCATCACCATTATCGACTAGGCTAAATGCGGCTGCTGGTATGATGAAGTTGCCATCAGCGTCAATTTCAAGTGGCTCACCATCGTACATAAACTCACCATGGGCGCCTCCTTCTGGAGCTGTGATGACAACTGTACTCAGTTCTGGATTATCTGGATTGATGATAGTCTCTCCTTCATCGCTATCACCTACGTTCAATTGCATTTCAATAGGAATGCCATTTGGAGTATCGTCTGGCACGTCATCCAGATTGTCAATACCTGTTGTGTCTGTACGCCCATCTTCCTCATGGCCAATATAACTGCCACCATTAATTTCCCAACTCGGGCCTTCATCGGTCACAACAATGTTGACATTTGCGGTATCGGTGTCGCCATCACCATCGGTGACAACCAATTGCACAAGCTCACTTAAATCGTCACCATTGTGATCAAGGTTATCATTAGGTTCAAAATACACCTCACCTGAATCTGAAATGTATAAAGTACCTAAATCCTGATTACCATCATCAGAGTCTATAAGCTCATAAACATGATATTCATTGCCATTTGGGGCTGTTTCTACAGATAAATTACCTAAAGGTATCTCTTTCCCATCAACGATAATCGCAGTAACTTTCGCACCATCAGCGCCTTCACCTTTATTGGTCAATACATCACCAAGGTAAGTAAACTCAGCACCTTCTTCGACTGAATGATTAATATCAGTAGCTGTCGGCACATCATCTTTAATAGTAACGACGGCATTGACAGTGTTACTTGGATCTCCATCATCATCGACACCGCTAATTGGAATAGTGACGTTAATGTATTCACCATCATTCTCATCTAGAGGATCATCCAACGCACCGGTTACCGTAAAGGTGTAGCTACCATTTTCAGAAAAAGTGATATCAAACACTTCATCACCTGATTCGGTCATACCAAAATAGGTACCGTCACCATTATCAATTAACGTAACGTTTTCACCACCAGAAGTGATGTCATTAGTGTCATTGAAAGCATCCACATCAATAACAAAGTGAGTGAAGCCATCACTTCCCGAATCCGTATTAATAGTACCTGTCGCAGTTTGGCCATTACCATTAGGGTTTGAGCCTTGATGATTATCACCGCCAGCATCAATTTGGCTTTCATCGACGGTAATCGCATCTGCGCTGATAATTTCAGGATCTTCACCGTCATGAATAACCGCATTGAAGTCAATTGATTCATCTAGGTAATCACCATCGGTATCTTGAATCTGAATCGGTACATTAATACCAATTGAATTACCTTCAGATTGAACATAACCGCTTGTATCGCCATCGATATGATCAATCGGTTGGTATTGGGTCATATCAACGGAAATGTCTACACCACCATCTTCAGTTTGCGCAGCAATTAAGTTGATATCTAAAACAGGATTACCATCAGCATCTACCCCTTGGAGCAAACCTGTTTCTGGGTCAAAACTGAAGGTAACTGACTCACCGCCGCCGGTTTTAATTTCACTATTTAATTCTGCAATCAAGTCGTCCATAACTTTAGGGTCAACTTGCACGGTTGATGGATCTAAGTTGTCGACACCAGGCTCAACATGGACTTTATCACTTGAGAAAATTTGGCCGTAACCGTCATCATCTCCGGTATCCGGTGTTAAGTCTCCTTCGGTGAAATCAACACTAATGCTACCGCCGCCAGTTGCATTATTACCATCAGTATCGTGGATAGTAATTTGACCTTTACCAATATCGCCATCGGCATCTTCTACTTCAACATTTAGATTGATGTCAGTAAGGTCATCATCTTCATTAATTTGATCGATCGGTTGGAATTGCTTTACTTCATAATGGCCATTTTGATCGATAGTCACTTCCATTACTGGATTGTTCTCGCTATCAACAATGCTCAGCGTGTGACCGTCTTCACTGATCACCACCGATGTTTCTTGACCGTTACTTGTAATGTCATCTAGCTGAGATTGATCACTACCAAAACGTACATCAACAACTTCATCACTGCCGGTATCAACATTAATGTCTCCCGATGCTGAATCGGTTCCATCAGCACCTTCTTCTAGTGTTACACCAGTATCATCACCAAAACTTGGATCTTGGCCATCTTCAATGTTAACCGTGATATCAACATTATTTGGTGTGCCGTCAGCATCATTAATCACTAATGGCACATCAATATGGATGGTGTCACCATTGTTGGTCACATAGCCTTCACTATCACCATCTCCATCTTCGTGATCAATTGGACCATTTTGTATAACATCGGTGGTAATGGTGGCATTACCGTCTGCATCAACGGCTGGAGTCATCGTCATCGTTAAGACATCCGATCCACCCGAAGTACCCGTTATCGTAATTGTGCCATCTAAATTTGTAGTGATTTCAAAGTCAATCGGCTGGCCATTACTGGTTAAGCCATCAAGTTCGGCTTCCAAAGCTGTAGAGACGTCTGGATCAATATGTAAGGTCTCAGGGCGTAAGTCATCACTAGTAGAATCAATAACTACTGAGCTACTACCTGATACTGGATAAGCGTTTCCTTCAGTCCAGCTCTCCTGATCACCTTCGGTAATATTGACCTCATCAGTAACATCGACTCCTTCTGGATCGACAATCACAATGTTAAAGCTGCCCGAGGCGCTATCACCATCATCATCAACGGCAGTTACGCTAAGATTAAGGTCAACATCTCCTGCATCTTGATCGATAGGTTCATATTGAGTGACGGTGTAATTACCATCCGTATCAACGGTAATACTTAGAATTGGTTCATCATTTTCACCGGTGACGGTAATAGTATTACCATCAACTTCATAGTCGGTTTCTTTACCGCCATCGTAAGTAATATCGTCTAAGCCTGAATTGTCACCTTGAGGGTCATCAAAGGTCATCGATGCTATTTCATCTGAGCCCATATCAAAGCTTGGGATTTTACCGGTGGATTCACCTGGAGTTTGAATTACTTCTCCAGTCTCTGGATCAACATTATCAAAATCTGTTTCAGTGATAACAACTGCTCCACTGTTATCACTAAACGATGGATCTTGGCCATCTTCTAGGTTAACTGTGATGTCGATATTAGAGGTATCGCCATCGGTGTCGGAGATTTCCAATGGAAGATCAATCGAAATCACATCACCATCGTTGGTGATTAAGCCAGAGGTATCGCCATCTTTATTAATATCATCTAGTAGTAAAGCTTGGTCGACAGTGGTTTTGATGTAAAATTCACCATCTTCACCTTGTACCACTTCAAAACTTATCGTGATGGCCTCTACACCATCAACCCTGCCCACTATGCTAAAGCTGCCATCCACATTTTCAACAGAAACAAAATCAACGGGCTGGCCGCCTGAGGCAATATCGGATAATTCACCCGGATTTTGATCTGTACCATCACCAAACAACGTGGCTTTTGCCTCATCAGTAAGCTGTAGAGTACTTGGGTCAAGATCATCACTTGGCGTTGGAATTAACTTAGAAGACTCACCATGCACTGGGTATTCATTACCTGAAGCTGGGTTTTCAAGATCACCTTCTTCAATGGTAACTTCATCGCTTACATCAGCAGCGTTGTCGCCATCATTAATCACGATGTGGATGGTGCCGTTGGCGGTATCACCATCGTCATCCGTACCAGAAACATTCAACGCAATATTGGTGATGTCGCTATCGTCTTGATCGATAGGTTGGTATTGAGTAACCGTGTAATTACCATCCGCATCGATGGTCACGCTCATAACAGGATTATTCTCACTATCCAACAAGGTTAACGTGCTTGGATCGTTTGCCAGTGCCGCGGTATCAATGTGAGTCGCTTCACCATGACTGGTAATGCCATTTAGAGATGGCTGGCTTGAATCGAAAACAATTTGGTCAACGTAATCACTGCCTTGGTCAAAGTCGATTGAGCCTGTGGCGGTTTGCGTTTCATCACTTTCAGTGATGGTCGCACCGCTATCGGCGCCAAAATTTGGATCTTGACCATCTTTAAAATTCACCGTGATATCGACGTTCGACGTGTCACCATCGGTGTCATCAATTTCTAGCGGTAGGTCAATCGAGATCACATCACCGTTATTGGTGATAAGGCCGTCTGTCGTGCCATTACCATTAATTTCATCTAATGGTTGGTATTGATTCACATCGGTGACCACGGTGACATCGCCGTTTTCAGACATGGTTGGGGTCATGGTGATGTCTAAAACTGGGTTGCCATCGCCATCGACTGCAGAAATGGTTATCACACCGTTTTCATCGGTAGTCATACTGAAGGTGACTGGCTCACCACCGTTGATGGTGACTTCTGACATCTCATTTTGTAGGGCCGCTTTACCCACTTCGCTTAAGCGCAGTGAGCCCGCAACCAAGTTATCACTTGGCGATTCGATCGTGATTGAGCCATGGCCTTCTACAGGGTATGTCTGGACAGGGTTTCCATCCGCATCCACGGCACCTGTATCAACATCACCTTCTATGACATCGATCGTATCGCTTACATCAGCAGCGTTGTCGCCATCATTAATCACGATGTGGATGGTGCCGTTGGCGGTATCACCATCGTCATCCGTACCAGAAACATTCAACGCAATATTGGTGATGTCGCTATCGTCTTGATCGATAGGTTGGTATTGAGTAACCGTGTAATTACCATCCGCATCGATGGTCACGCTCATAACAGGATTATTCTCACTATCCAACAAGGTTAACGTGCTTGGATCGTTTGCCAGTGCCGCGGTATCAATGTGAGTCGCTTCACCATGACTGGTAATGCCATTTAGAGATGGCTGGCTTGAATCGAAAACAATTTGGTCAACGTAATCACTGCCTTGGTCAAAGTCGATTGAGCCTGTGGCGGTTTGCGTTTCATCACTTTCAGTGATGGTCGCACCGCTATCGGCGCCAAAATTTGGATCTTGACCATCTTTAAAATTCACCGTGATATCGACGTTCGACGTGTCACCATCGGTGTCATCAATTTCTAGCGGTAGGTCAATCGAGATCACATCACCGTTATTGGTGATAAGGCCGTCTGTCGTGCCATTACCATTAATTTCATCTAATGGTTGGTATTGATTCACATCGGTGACCACGGTGACATCGCCGTTTTCAGACATGGTTGGGGTCATGGTGATGTCTAAAACTGGGTTGCCATCGCCATCGACTGCAGAAATGGTTATCACACCGTTTTCATCAGTGGTCATGGTAAATTCAACTGGCTGACCATTATGGGTCGTGATTTCACCCATTTCAGAAGCTAGCTGAGCTGTGCCCTCTTCACTTAAACGTAATGTTGAAGGATTTAAATTGTCATCTACTGAAGTAATGGTAACGCTACTCGTACCATGTACAGGATATGCGTTACCTGTTGCTGGGTTCTCCAGATCGCCCTCAGTTATTGTGACGGCGTCACTAACATCAGCAGCATTCTCGCCATCTTCAATATTGATAACAATCGTACCGTTAGCAGTATCACCATCATCATCTGTTGCAGTAATACCTAAATCTAGATTTATTATATCATCTGCATCCTGGTCAAGCGGACCAGTGGCTTGAACGGTATAAGAGCCATCTGTCTGAACCTCAACAGTTAAAACTGGTTCGCCATTAATATCTGTTACGGTTACGACATTACCATCAACGGTATATTCTGTTGGTTCACCATTGCTCGTTAACCCTTCTAATGAGGGTTGATTTGGATCAAAGACAATAGTGGCAATTTCATCACTACCAAGATCCAGTGGCACTTGACCATCTACAACTAAATCACGGTCATCGGTTTCATTAATCGTGGTGCCGAAATCGGTACCAAATTGTTCATTGGCACCATCATTAACATCAATTTCGATATTAATCGGTTCTTTGATTTCATTGCCATTGATATCCATCCCCGATACTGGGAACTCAATATGAATATCATCCTCTTGATTACTCACCATACCCGTGGTATCACCTGAAATATGGTCGATAGGTTGATTAACGATTGTGGTAATAGAAACCGTTAAGTCACCGTTTGGTAGAGTAACGAAATCCACATCAAATGAAACGACTTGCTCACCATCTTGCATACCCGTGAAAGTATTGGTTTCCGCATCGTAAGTAAATTCAACAGGTTCACCACCTGATGTGATCTCAGCATTTAATTCACCAAGTAAAGAATCTACGCTTTCTTCCGGGATATAAAACGAATTTGGATCAAGAGCATAGGTACCTTTTTCAACTACAACCGAAGCTATACTTTCAGTTGGGTAACTATCACCACTGTCTAAATCACCTTCTGTGACTTCAACGGCAAGGTTTTCACCACCGTCAGCAATAAGAACCCCTTGTTCATCTTCTTCATCACGGTATTCACGTCCAAAACCTTCAGTATCGTATCCAGCGTGAGTTAAAACAGCGTCGTAATTGTAGTCAATCGATACAAAAGAGTTATTGGCGGTGTCTCCCGCGGCTTCACCTGCTGCTGGTGCTTCTGCTTCTTGAGTTGGATCTTGTCCTGCCAAAATACTTTGTTGAATGGCAGCAATATCATCAGTTTGATTTGATTGAGAATCTTGTTCATACGAATTTACAGAGTTCATAATATCCTGACTAGGATCTTGCAGGTTCATTACCGAGCGTTGGATATTCGCAATATCCGATTCAGTAAAATTCGTATTTTGTGCATTTTCAGCATTAATTTGAACTTGTGGCCCCAATGTAGTCGCCACAGGTCCAGTTGCATTTGGTACAATAGACACTGTAGATTGAGTATTATGGATGTGTACTTGTTGTCCTTGTCCTGAGACAGCTACGTTCGCCTCTGGAGTCACCAATAAAACCTCATCAGACTTCAATTGATAATTTCCTGTAATCAGCACCGCTCCCTGACCAGCTTTAATGACAAAAACTGAACCACTTTCAACGTTAACATTGGTGACATTTGAAGAAAGGATATTATTTTCCATAGATAACTCAATCTGTTAGGTGATTGTTTCCTTAAAACATCAGGAAAAGCCAATCTTATATTTATA
>NZ_VHKO01000031.1 GCF_015223435.1 Vibrio hibernica | reverse complement strand
GACGATGAGGTCGCTTTCAGGATGACAATAAATGTCACTCTTCAAGATGACAGTTAAACAACGTCATTCCGTACAAGGAGCAAAACGACTGGAGGTACGGAATCTCCCACAGCGCTTTGAATGCCTATGAAGATGAGTCACGAGCAGCCGATGTTTGTGTAACGAACACATTTAGCGATACTATATTAAACACAAATAATAGTCAGGTAATACACATGGTTAATGAGCATTACGAAAAGACCAAACAGCCGCTTACCTTTTCACGTAAACAAGTGGAAAAAGCAGGTCGTGTCATTCGCAAAAAAGAAGGCGACTTTGATCTAGCCGTAAGCGTGATTCAAAATTTTCGTGCTGCTCATTTATATCCATTACAAATCATAAAGAACTTAGTCTGGAAGCATGTTAACAAACTGAACTTACTTGAAACGGCAACCGTTGTTCGTCGCCTCAAACGTCTGCCGACCATTATCGACAAATTGCAACGCCCATCATTAGACGGTCAAACCGATAATGCGATTAGCTTAAAGCGAATGCATGATATTGGCGGTTGCCGTGTAATTCTAGAGTCACTTAATGATCTCCATGCTCTCAACACCAGCTTAGATTCCAGCCGTTCGGTACATAGTGTTAAAACCTATGATTACATCGAGCATCCTAAACCATCCGGTTACCGCGGTATTCATCGTGTTTACAAAAGCTACGACAAAGCCACCAAGCACGATTGGAAAGGCTTTAAAATCGAAGTGCAACTACGGACACGCTTGCAGCACCTTTGGGCTACCTCGGTTGAAATTGTGGATATCATCGAAAAAGAAACCTTAAAAACCAACCCACAAGCGGCCAATGAACAATGGAAACGCCTCTTTGTTATCATGGGTGATTTCCTAGCGGTTCGCGATGGTTCATGGACAATGACTGAACAGCAAAGTCGTGATTACAAGCGAGAACTCACTGAACTGAATACAGATTTATCGGCCTACCATAAGCTCGACACCTTCAACAGTGCTTTATTGATTGATGACATTAAGAATAAATCTAAAAATGCAGAATACACGCTGTTGGTTTATCACATTGAAAACCAAAAGGGGCAAGCCTTTTTATATAGCTCAACCAAGAGAAATGTAGCACTAGAGCGGTATGCCGAACTAGAAAAAGATCCGACCTATAACGTGTTATTGGTAGCAGGAAGCGATTTGAAATCCATCGAAAAAGCTTACCCCAACTATTTAAGTGATACCTCTGAATTTTTGGCCGAGTTTAGCCGTATATTGTTATCGTAAGTTTCATTAGTTACCGAGTTATCTACCGAATAGGCGTGTTATAAAGTCATGGCATATCAAAGCGAACAACAATTAGAAAACGACCTTATTGCTCAACTGACTAAGCAAGGCTTTGAGCGTGTTGTGCTGCCTGATAATGCCGCCCTTGAAGCCAACTTAAAAGCCCAACTTGAGCGAGCCAATAATTGCCAACTTACAGTAAGTGAATTTCGCCAAGTACTCGGCAAGTTAGAAAAAGGCAATATTTTCACCAAAGCCAAGATTTTGCGCGATCGCCTTGATATCACTTTAGATAATGGCGACACCACACACTTACAATTGTTATTTAGTGAACCTGCTTCTAATAATCTCTCGCGTAATGTCTTTCAAGTTACCAATCGAATCACGGTAAAGGGTAATTATACCAACCGCTATGATGTGACTATTTTGGTGAACGGTTTACCGCTGATCCAAATTGAATTAAAACGTCGTGGTATTGAGTTAAAAGAAGCCTTCAACCAAGTAAAGCGTTATCAAAAACACACCTATCATGCTAATCATGGTTTATTTAACTACATCCAACTGTTTGTGATCTCTAATGGCGTCAATACTCAGTACTTTTCCAACAATGCGGAAATGTCGGCCAAACAAACCTTTAACTGGACGGATATTGAAAACCAAAGCATGAGCCAGTTGCCCGTGTTCTCCAGTGCGTTCTTAACCCCTAGCCATTTAACCAAGATGCTTAGTCAAAACATTTTGCTCAATGAAACCGGTAAGCTTTTAATGGTGCTGCGCCCTTACCAGTTCTATGCGGTCGAAGCGATCATCAATCAGGTAAAAACCAGTACCAACAATGGTTATATTTGGCACACCACAGGATCGGGTAAAACCTTAACATCCTTTAAAGCCGCGCAAATTCTCACCTCGCTGAGTGAAGTCGATAAAGTGGTGTTTGTGGTGGACAGAAAAGATCTCGATTATCAAACCGCTTTAGAGTTTAACGCCTTTAGTAAAGGCTCTGTTGATTCAACTGACAACACTAATATGCTATTCCACCAACTATTAGATAAGCCAGTCAAAGGGCGCAAAGAGAACGAGAACCGCAATACCAAGTTGGTGGTCACGACACTACAAAAGCTCAATAACGTAGTCACGAAACAGCGTTACTTGAAAGAAATGACGTCATTGCAAGATAAGCGCATCGTGTTTATTTTTGATGAATGTCACCGCAGTCAATTTGGCGATACCCACCAAAACATTGTCAGCTTCTTTAAAGGCGCGCAATTGTTCGGCTTTACCGGAACACCTATTTTTGCCGATAACGCCGTGGCAAGGAAATCGGTCAAGAAAATCACCAAAGATTTATTTGATGAACGCTTACATGCCTATGTGATTGTCGATGCCATTCGCGATCAAAACGTGCTCAAGTTTGCGATTGAGTATGTTGGTCGTTATGCCTATAAATATGGCTCACAGAATAATATCGATATTGAAGTGGAAGACATCGACCGCAAAGAGCTACTGACCTCTCCCGCTCGCTTAGAAAAAATCGTCGACTACATCATTGCGCACCATAAACGCAAAACCCATAGCCGTGATTACAATGCGATGTTTTGTGTCTCCGGGGTACCAGAATTAATCCAATATTATGAGCTCTTTGCCAACAAGAAAGCTGAGGGTAAACATAACCTCAAAATCGCCACCATTTTTAGCTATGAAACTAATGAAGAGCAAGAATATGCGCTTGGCGGTGAAGCCGAAGATGCCCATAGCCTTGAGATAAAAGAAGCCGCAGCCAAATATTTAAAGCAAGGCCAAGCGGTAAAGCTGCACAGCCGTGACAAACTCGAAACCTTTATGGCCGATTACAATGTCATGTTCGGTAGCAGCTACACCACCAAAGACAGTGATTCGTTCTACGATTATTACAAGAACATCGCCAAACGAGTAAAAGCCAAAGAAATTGATATTTTACTGGTGGTGAATATGTTCTTAACCGGTTTTGATGCGCCAAAACTCAATACCTTGTATGTGGATAAAAACTTAAAACACCACGGGCTAATACAAGCATTTTCACGCACTAATCGCTTGCTAGATGAAACTAAGTCTCATGGCAATATTGTGTGTTTCCGCAACCTGAAAAAATCTGCCGATGAAGCCTTTTTGATGTTTTCGAATAAGCAGCCGAGAGAGTTTATCGAAACCCCACCATTTGAAGATTTAATGGCGGATTTCAACGAGGCTTATCAAGCATTATTAGCGATTACGCCAACCGTAGATTCAGTCGACAATCTGCCCGATGAAGATGCGCAAAAGCTGTTTGTGTTGCAGTTCCGCCGCTTAATGCAACTCAAGAATATGCTGAGTAACTTTGCCGACTTTGATATGGCCGCGACGGCGATGAGTGAACAGGAGTTTCAAGACTTCACCAGTAAATACGCCGACCTAAACCGCCAGATCCGAGAATCCACCAGCAAAGAAAAAGCCTCTGTGCTCGATGATGTCGATTTTGAATTAGACTTGTTGCACCGCGATGAAGACAGCAGCGAAGTAAGAGCCACCAAACGTAATGCAATTGTGAACCTGATAAGCTCTGATCCAACCTTACTCAGCAAAAAAGCCTTGATCGAAAAATTCATGGATGAGCACTTAAATGGTATTCCTGCCAGCCAAAGCGTAGAGGAAGAGTTTGAGTTCTTCTGGGAAAAAGAAAAACGTTTAGCGATTGAGAAATTTGCCGAAGAGGAAAACCTCGATACCCAAAAGCTGACGAGCCTCGTTGTGCGCTATGAAGCCAGTGAAGAACTGCCATTACGCGAAGACTTCGCTGACACTCTCACTAGCAAGCCAAGTATCCTACAGCGTAAGAAGATAGTCGGTCGCTTAACTGAAAAGTTTAAAGGTTTTGTGGAAACGTTTGTGGGTGGGGTTTAGATCCTAATAACACTTAACAGCACTCTGTTTTAACGTTATTCTTTGTCCGTTTTGTATACATATTCAAGGATTTAAACCATGCCATTAAAATCTATTTTTATTGTTTTTCACTCTTATTTTAGCGGCCTGTTCGAGTAAACAAGAGCAGCAACAAGTCAAAAATGAAGTGAAAGAAACGGCCACCGATATTGGTCATGCAACTCGTGATACTGCAAAAAAAACAGGGCATTTTTTCCGTGATTTATTCAAAGGTGAGTAACCGCCAGTTTTCATCGACATTTAAATCAACCATCTAAACTTGATGATAAAAACAAAAAGCCAAACGATTGCGCGAGCTTTTTAAAGATAAATTAGTTAGAATGTGCGCCATCAAATCTTGAGTTAATGTGAAAGTAAATAGCCATCGTGACAACCATAATGTCACGAAAAGGTATTTACCAAAGCGGCCCAATTGGTTTCGGTTAGCCAATCAACATTGAAACCATAAGCATCACTTTGGCAAATATCTTTCTTTGTTTTAACTTCATGATTAAAGGAATATGGAAGCCATGCAAAACGCTCGCCCAATTCGCCGCGCTCTAATTAGCGTATCCGATAAAACTGGTATTGTGGAATTCGCGCAATCATTAGTTCAACGTGATGTCGAAATTCTGTCAACCGGTGGTACGTTCAAGCTATTGCAAGATAGTGGTATCGCAGCAACTGAAGTCTCTGATTACACTGGTTTCCCTGAAATGATGGATGGCCGTGTAAAAACGCTACACCCGAAAGTTCACGGTGGTGTATTAGGCCGTCGCGGTACTGACGAAGCCATTATGGAAACTCACGGCATAAAACCTATCGATATCGTGGTCGTTAACCTTTATCCATTCGCTGAAACGGTGGCAAAAGAAGGTTGTACTCTGGCTGATGCGGTTGAAAAGATCGATATCGGCGGACCAACAATGGTTCGTTCTGCAGCTAAAAACCATAAAGATGTCGCTATTGTGGTGAACGCGCACGATTATTCTCGCGTTATCGCTGAGATGGATGCCAACGAAAAATCACTCACACTCGACACCCGTTTTGATTTAGCCATTGCCGCTTTTGAGCATACCGCGGCTTACGATGGCATGATCGCTAACTACTTCGGCACTATGGTTCCTTGTTATGGTGCGTCTACTGAAACAAATAACAAAGAAGGCGACGCAGCTCCTTCTCCTAAAAATAAAGTTAAATTCCCTCGCACATTCAATCAGCAGTTCGAGAAAAAACAAGATATGCGCTATGGCGAAAACAGCCATCAAGCCGCCGCGTTCTATGTTGAGGCCAACCCACAAGAAGCATCAGTTTCAACCGCACGTCAAATCCAAGGTAAAGCACTGTCTTACAACAACATCGCCGACACCGATTCTGCGCTTGAGTGTGTAAAAGAATTCAATGAGCCAGCCTGTGTGATCGTAAAACATGCCAACCCATGTGGCGTTGCACTTGGTAAAGATATTCTTGAAGCTTACAACCGTGCCTATCAAACCGATCCAACCTCTGCATTTGGTGGCATTATTGCCTTTAACCAAGAATTAGACGCCGCTACCGCGCAGGCGATTGTCGACCGTCAATTTGTGGAAGTGATCATTGCACCAAGCGTTTCAAGCGAAGCGGTCAAAATAATTGAAACCAAGAAAAATCTTCGTTTATTAGAATGTGGTACATGGTCAACTAAGACGACTGAGTTCGATATTAAACGTGTTAATGGTGGCTTGTTAGTTCAAGACCGCGACCAAGGCATGGTAAGTCTCGATGACCTGAAAGTTGTGTCAAAACGTCAACCGACAGAAGAAGAACTAAAAGATGCTCTATTCTGCTGGAAAGTCGCGAAATACGTGAAATCAAACGCCATTGTTTATGCAAAAGGTGACATGACGATTGGGGTTGGCGCGGGTCAAATGAGCCGCGTTTACTCTGCTAAAATTGCCGGAATTAAAGCCGCCGATGAAGGCTTAGTGGTTGAAGGCTGTGTGATGGCATCTGATGCATTCTTCCCATTCCGCGATGGTATTGACGCGGCCGCAGAAGCTGGCATTAAATGTGTCATTCAACCTGGTGGTTCGATGCGTGATGATGAAGTGATTACTGCTGCCGATGAACATGGCATGGCGATGATCTTTACCGGGATGCGTCATTTCCGTCACTAATTTTTTTCTTTATAATTGGGGTGGTGGTAACTGCGTTGACTGCCCTCACTTACCCTAATCACATAGCGAGCTATGCTCATAGGGATAAGCTCGGTTGTCGCCTTGTTAGCACTCCCAATTATGTCGAAAACGGTTTAATAAATTCAAGTTTTATATTTTTTAGAGAGATAACTCTAACGAAGTCTTTTCATTTTAGAGCAAGCCCCATTTTCTAGTTCAAGGAAAGCGAGCGGAGTTTATAAGCATAAATGAGTACGCTTGACATAGAAATAGGACATAGGGTGCGGCTATCAAAGGAAACAACAAATGAATGTATTGATTATCGGTGCCGGTGGCCGCGAGCATGCACTTGGCTGGAAAGCGGCGCAAAACCCTGACGTAACAAAAGTATTTATTGCACCTGGTAATGCAGGTACGGCTCTTGAACCAAAATTAGAAAACATCGATATTGGTGTTGAAGATATTGAAGGTTTACTTGAGTTTGCACAAAACAATAGCATTGCACTTACGATTGTTGGCCCTGAAGCGCCATTAGTGATTGGTGTGGTGGATGCATTCCGTGCCGCAAAACTGCCAATCTTTGGCCCAACAAAAGCCGCCGCTCAGCTTGAAGGTTCAAAAGCATTCACAAAAGACTTCTTAGCACGTCATAAAATCCCAACCGGGGATTATGCTAACTTTACTGAGATCGAGCCTGCATTAGCTTATGTTCGCGAGAAAGGCGCACCGATTGTGGTCAAAGCCGATGGCCTAGCCGCAGGTAAAGGCGTGATTGTGGCAATAACACTACAAGAAGCCGAAGATGCGATTCAAGATATGCTAGCAGGTAATGCCTTTGGTGAAGCAGGCAGTCGCGTCGTTATCGAAGAGTTTTTAGATGGTGAAGAAGCCAGCTTTATCGTAATGGTTGATGGCTCAAGCGTTCTGCCAATGGCCACCAGCCAAGATCATAAACGTGTTGGCGATAAGGATACGGGCCCTAATACTGGCGGGATGGGCGCTTATTCACCAGCCCCCGTGGTCACACCTGAAATCCACGAGCGTGTGCTTGAAGAAATCATTTATCCGACTGTTCGTGGTATGGACGCTGAAGGTTATCCTTATACCGGATTCCTTTATGCAGGTTTAATGATCATGGCGGATGGCACACCAAAAGTGATTGAATATAATTGCCGCTTTGGGGATCCAGAAACGCAACCCATTATGATGCGTATGCAGTCTGACTTAGTAGACCTTTGCTTAATGGCGATTGATGAAAAACTAGATGAAGCCGAATCGCATTGGGATCCTCGCGCATCAATTGGTATTGTACTCGCCGCTGGCGGTTATCCGGGCGATTATGCCAAAGGTGATGTGATTAACTTGCCAACAAGTGACGCTGCGGAAGGTGAGAAAATCTTCCACGCTGGCACCACCAATAATGAAGCGGGTGAAGTGGTAACGAATGGCGGACGTGTACTTTGTGCCACCGCGTTAGGTAATACGGTATTAGAAGCACAACAACGTGCTTATGAGCTAGCAAAAACCGTTAGTTGGAATGGTATGTTTCACCGCAGCGATATTGGTTACCGCGCCATTGAACGTGAAGATAATGCACAATAAAATAAGATAACCTTCTCGATAACATCGCTTAAATTTATAAGCTTAAAATGAAAAAAAGGCGCTGATGATTAAAGTCAGCGCCTTTCTTATTTGATAGCTTTCACATAAAAACTTGGTTAATTCATGTTTAAATGTGGCCTTTGGATACAAGGATAGTCAGCATCATTCATTGAAATTAATTGATTAACGGTCACGGAATTTTGCTTTGGATTTGTCATCCCAATAAAAGCAACGTAACTATTTAAAGTATTAATTCTATCTTTAATCGCGAGGGGTAATTTCGTATTTTGGAAATTAATGTTGGTATATTGTTGACCATCACATGCCTCAAAGGTTTGTCCATCCCATATACCCTGAATTAATTTTAGATTATCAGAATGCAAAGCTTCGACTTTAGTGACAATACGCTCAGCTTCCTCCACATAACGATCAAGATCGGGTTGATTTAGTGGAAAGACCTGATTTCCAATACGATATCGCTGATAGATTGCCTCACCCGTATTACTAAAGCGGATATGGACTAAATAACGTTGTAGATCATGACTATTTTGCGCTGTTTGCCCTTCACGTACAATTTCACGGATCATTCCATTTTGCCATTTATAGCTAGATTTGTACCATGCATCGTTTGAGAGTTCGACATAATCAGAGGCTGATTGAGGCTCGGTGGCTGAGCGATTTAACCAATAATAAGATTTAGAATTATCGGTCACTTCTCCGCCAGACCAATTAAATGGTTCAACTGAGCGTACAAATTTGCCACTGAATAAATTTTGAGTGGATGAGCAACCAGCAAGGGCTAATAAAATAAGAACAGGAAGGAGAATACGCTTCATAAAAAAACTACGCTGAGTTGAGGACTCAGCGTAGTATATACTCAAACAACGGCAAGATGCGAGAAGGTGCCGTGGCTAAAAAGACAATTTAAGGTTAAATTATTTTACTGAGTCTTTTAATGCTTTACCGGCTGTAAATGCAGGTACGTTTGCAGCCGAGATTTGAATCTCTGCACCCGTTTTAGGGTTACGACCAGTACGCGCCGCACGGTGATTAATTTTGAAAGTACCAAAACCAATAAGTTGCACTTGGTCACCATCTTTAAGTGCGCCAGTTACACCGCTAAGAGTGGCTTCAAGAGCTGCTTTCGCTTGAGCTTTAGATAAATCTGCTTTTTCCGCAATTGCATCAATTAACTGAGTCTTGTTCATTCTAGGTTTCCCTTCTATGTGTTTAGAAATCTAGAACCACTTTAAGCATAAAACCCCCATGTGGCAAAGGTTTGTGAGCAATATTTTGTTCTTATGTCGACTTTTTAACCGGTTTTTGAGCATTAACTCACAATTTGCCTTTAACCCTTGTTCATTCCACATAAAAAAGTTTAAAAACAGAGGGTTATTTTAATATAAACGCTTGAAGTACTATTTATAAAAATAATATATTCGCTTAACATTTGTCAGCTAAAAACAAAGAACAGCTCGTTAATCTAAGCCGATCCCAATATTACTGATCCCTTCTACGCGTAATTCAATCCTCAATTCTTTTATCAAATCAATGTCACGTTTTTCAGCTTCGCGTAATGGACGGAATAATGCCCACTGAACATCCCACTCCTGACAAACGGCTTCGTTTTCTTTTTGATTGTCATTGGTAATAGGATCGCAGCCTTGTGCTTCTTCTAATTGAGCAACGGTTCTAACTGAAACCTGGCTTAGTTCAATCATGTCATCGAACATATCATCGCGATCAAGCAACGCATGTAATAAAGTAGAGAGACCAACACAGGCATCGATTGCTGGGTAAACCGCGTAGAATTCATACTCTTCTGAGCTTGGGATCAACTCTTCAAGTTTTTCCAGTTGACGTTCAAAGTTAACCTTGGCAGTTTTAACCGTTAGAATTTCCCATACGCTATCTAAAATCTCTCGATACTTACGCGCATCTGAAAATTCAGTGTTATCACAAAACAAAGCGTAATTCGGATACATGCGCTCACATAAACAGGCCATGAAGGTGATTTGTTGCCATGGCACGAATTTCTCTAGACGGACTTGCAAAGGATTCTGTAGCATAAGTACTCGAAAATAGATTCAAAAAAAGACAGCGGAAGTTTACTTGAAAACAGCTTGGTTTACTAAACCTGAATCAATAAATAAAACACAAGGGACGGCACAAATCCAATGACGAATAATACGCAAGCGCCACAAAAACAATCCCATCAGATTAATGTTCCTCACCAACTTTATATTGTGGCGAAACAAGCTTCTATTTATCACGATTTCCTACAGCAACAAACACTTCCAAATATTGTATTAACGCAAGATAAAAGCCAAGCCACCATAGTATTAGCCGATCCACCTCAAATAGCTACTCAGCTTGAACAATTCCCTAATCTTACTTGGTTACAGTCTACCTACGCGGGTGTTGATGCTTTAATAGAGAAAAATCTACGCTGTGATTATCAATTAACCAACGTAAAAGGTATTTTTGGGCAATTAATCAGTGAATATGTACTTGGCTATAGCTTGAGCTATTTCCGTCATTTCGCCCTATATCAACAGCAGCAGCAAGCGAAACAATGGCAAATACACCCATACCAAAGCGTCAAAGATAAAACTATGGTTATTCTTGGGACTGGTTCAATTGGTCATCAATTAGCCAAAGCAGTTTCTGCGCTAGGATTTATTGCCGTGGGGGTCAACAGAAGTGGTCAAGCACCAACTCAGAATGCGTTTCATCATATCTATCCGATTGCACAATTGGATCGCGCTTTGGCACAGGCCGATGTAGTTGTGAATGCACTGCCTAACACACCACAAACGGATAAATTATTATCGTATTCGGCCTTTGAACATTGTCATGGTGCATTATTATTTAATATTGGCCGTGGGTATACTGTCGATGATGAAGCCTTATTAGCCGCATTAGGATCTGGGCAGATAACTCATGCCTTTTTAGATGTTTTCCGTCATGAACCTATTCGTAACGATTCACCATTTTGGCATCATCCTAATATCACGGTCACGCCGCATATTGCCGCCACCAGCTTTCCTGAACAAGTATGGGAAATATTCACCGAAAATTATCATTTATTTAATAAGCAGCAACCACTAAAAAATAAAGTCGATTTTACTCGAGGCTATTAATGAAGACATTATTAACGGCAATAAATCAGTGTCGGATCTGTGAATCGGCACTGGAGCTTGGCTGCCGCCCAGTCGTGCAAGCGCATCCAAATGCCAAATTGCTCATTATTGGTCAAGCGCCAGGAATTAAAGTGCACCAATCTGGCGTGCCTTTTAATGATGCCAGTGGTGAGCGATTACGCTTGTGGCTTGGCATGGATAGCGAGACTTTTTATGATCCGACTAAAGTCGCCATTATGCCAATGGGATTTTGCTATCCAGGAAAAGGAAAAAGCGGCGATTTACCACCAAGAAAAGAATGCGCTCCGCAATGGCATCAAGCCTTACTGGCTCAGTTACCTAATATTGAAATGACGTTGCTGATCGGCCAATACGCTCAAAATTATTATCTCAGTAATTCTGAACTAAGCGGTTCTAATTTAGGCGACAAGCCCAAGACATTAACCGAAACCGTGAAAAACTGGCAACGATGGGCACCGAGCTATGTGCCGATCCCGCATCCATCACCACGCAATAATATTTGGCTCAAAAAGAATCCATGGTTCGAACAAGATGTCATTCCTTATATCCAAGCCTTAATTAAAACTAAGATTCTTTAGCTGCTGAAATATCACCTTTATTTTTTCGCGCCATCAACCACAACGCCAATCCGCCATAAGTGACCGCTTGCCCCCACAACAACCCCCAATAAGGCAGCACTTGTTGAAAGCTCGCACCCATTTGATTTAAACGTAGGAATCCATTAATGGCCGGTGTAGAGGGGAAAAGTTTCGCTAAATATTGCAACCCCAGAGGCAGCTCAGAAGTTGGCCAAATAAAGCCGGCGCAAAACACTAATGGCAATGAGCTGAGTACCACAATGAGTGTCGCCAGCTCGCGCCTTGGGATAAGCTCGCCCATTACCATACCAAGCCCAATCACCGCAGCTAAAAATGGGATTAACATCGCTAAGATATTACCCATTGAGGCTAAACGACTGATGCCATAAAATTGAAAACTAAAACCAAAGTAATACAACGCGAGTGGGATATAGGTCAGCAGAAGAATCACTAAACGTGCAGACCAACGATCAATAGTTGCACTACGTTGCCAATAACCTGTAATTCCCGCGCGGCGCGATTCATTTTGCTCCCCTCCCACCAATCCTGCAGCAATCAATAAGGTTTGATGCAAAATCAATACAAAGACCGCGGGGACAACATAATTAACGTAACCATTACTGGGATTAAAAACCGGTTGCATCGACAACTTAACAGGGGCGTATTGATTGGAAGCTAAAACCAAGTTTTCACCCGACATCACCATGCGAGAGACTTTGGCTTTTGCCGATAACGTCCCTCCAGCAGAGGCTAGTCCTTCCACCACAGTGCCATAAATCAAAAAATAAGCGGCATCTCCGGCATAAGCTAAAGGTGGGCTTTTACCTAATAATAAATCTCGACTAAAGTTTTTTGGGATCGCTAATATCCCATGTACATCACCTTGATTAAGCGAGTGCTGGGCATCTTTCAAACTGTATGCATGTTGCAAAATCTCAACTTGCGGCGTAGCATCGACC
Organism: Vibrio hibernica; assembly: GCF_015223435.1. GTDB lineage: Bacteria > Pseudomonadota > Gammaproteobacteria > Enterobacterales > Vibrionaceae > Vibrio > Vibrio hibernica. The sequence goes on along the minus strand of NZ_VHKO01000031.1, from coordinate 20,205 downwards.
ATCCTTTCCAATTCACGACTGGTAGCGGTGTTATCTAAGTTCACCACCACGATTGCTTGTTCACGCGGTAATTGTTGGCTATAAGGTAAAGGGTATAAAAAAGAGTACATCACCACGCCACCAAACACCGTCAATAACAACGCTGAGTTGGTAAAAATAGCCTGACATTCACAACGAAAAACCTGCCACCAGCTCATCATAAATCTACCTGCTCTACCGCATTATTTTTCGCTTTGTTAGCAATGCCAACCGCCAGCCATATTGCGATGGCCAGTACTACGCCATAACAAAGCAAAGCGAATATTTGCCCAATTGACTGCGCTAAACCCACACCATTATTGACTTGATTCACTTGCAACTCGATATAGTGGCTAACTGGTAATAGTGCGCGCCAGAATTGAGCTAAAAAAGGCATATCCGATGCGGGAAAGGTGATCCCCATAAAAGCAAAAGCGGGTGCGGTAAACGCGGCGACAAAACTCATCGAGCGAGTCACATTTTGTGTGAGCATATAAAACAATGCCCCCACACTTTGACAGGCCAGTACCATGCATAATTGTGCGATCATTAAGATCCGCCACGATCCGTGCATCGGCCAATCAAGCCACACATACATCCCCCATAAAAACACAACGCCTTGCAACCAGTAGAATCCCGTATAAGGCAGTAATTTCATCAGCAAGGTTTGCCCTGGATGTGGGTTTAACCATACCGGCAGTCCTTGCTTTCGTTGCTCAGCCGCCATGGTCAAAATAGTGGTAGCAACAATGATGATTTGCCAAATCGCGGGGATTGCAGCCGAAACTAAGAACTGACCATAATGGCTATTGCTGTTAAATAAAGGTGTGATCTGACTACGAATGGGAACGGCTTTGGCCAATGCTTGTGTAGGGGTTATATTGCCTTTGCTTAATGAAGACATCACTTCAATGCCAGCATTATAAGTACCTTGCGCTTGTTGCATCGCCGAATTAATCAACTTACCGGTTAAAATAAACTGACTATTATAAAATGCCGTCACGGTCGGCGATTCACCTAATAGGGTTTGCTTATAGGTATCATGAGGAATGACGACCAATGCGTAAATATCGGCATTCTTTAAAGCCGCGCTGCCTTGTTGAATGGAGGTATATTGCTGAGTCACCGCCAATGTTGGGCTAGCATCGTAATAACGGATCAAGCCTCGCGAAATCACGCTGTGATCATTATCTACCACGCCAATTGGTAAATTACGCGCCGTGCCACTCGAAAACACCAGCCATAAACATACAAACATTAGCAATGGTAACCACCACAACATCGCTTGTAACCAAGGCTGCTCTCGGACTATTTTCAGTTCATGTAAAAAACAGGCGCGCATCGTCATCGTGATTATTGAGCATCAGATTCAAGTAACACACTCATACCAACTCGAAGATCCTTAATCGGTTTGACTGGGCGAGCGTCGACTTCAAAAGTGCGCATATCAAAACCTTGATTGGCATCGGTAGTACGCCAAGTGGCAAAATCGCCCATCACCGACACATGCGAGACTTTAAAGCGGTACACATCAGTACCAAGAGCAGGAATAGAGACATTAAATTCAACGCCTTGTTTAAACGCTTTCAAGCTATCTTCTCGTACATGAAAGATCGCCCACGCATCTTGCATATCAACAATCGTCACCACTGGGAAGCCTTGTGGCGCTAATTCACCAGAATGCAATAATATGTCGCTGACTTCACCATCGTGCCAACTCGATATTTTAGTATCCGCGGCATACGCTTCCACTTCTGCTACCGCGCCAGCTGCCATGCGTTCTTTTTCTTTGGCCGCCAATTTGGTTTCAACTCGTGCTCCCTCTTGCGCCATTTGATACATTTGATAAGCCGCCCGTTCGGTATAGCGGGCCGCTTGCCATTGTGTCATCGCTTCATCGCGTTTTTGTTCGGCTACCACACCATCTTGATATAAATTATCCACGCGTTTAAACGTCTTTTCCATCAAGTTTGAGGCCGCTTTGGCTTTATTCCATTGATCTTTGGCCGCTGCAATCTCTTGGTTTCTTGCCCCTTTCTCAGCCTGAGCAGACATTGCGCCCGCGGCTGCCTGTCCCGCTTTAGCTTGCTCTAATTTCGCTTCAATTTCAGGGCTTAAAATGGTGAAGATCATTTGTCCAGAGGTGACTTTATCGCCTTTTTTTACCAACACTTGGTCAATACGGCCCGCCACTTTTGATGAAATAAGGTATTGCTGCGCTTCGACTTGGCCTTGAAAACGTTCAGGCTTAGTCTGATAAGCTTGCCAAAAGGTATAACCAACCCAAACAATCAGGATCAATACCAAGACAACTATCACTTTTGACTTCGTGGTACTCAGTATCGTCTTCATTAATGTACCTCTAATCCTTTATATTGTTGGTATTGGTTAAAGCTGTCCATTTCACCACTCACCGCCAGTAAGCGAGAGAGCGACAAAACATATTGATAAGCCGCAGCTGAACGCTGAGTTTTAATGCTGCTGAGATACATTTCGGCATCGACGACATCTAATGAGGTCGATAATCCTTGGCTAAAAGCCTTCTGTTGTAGATCGATATTTTCTTGTGCCATCGACACGCTCGATTCAAGCCCGTTATATTCCTCTAATGATTGATAGGCTTCACGGTAAGTCTTTTCCACCAGCAAGGATAAATCTTGTTTTGCTTGGGCGCGTAAATACCCGACTTGCCTTTTGGCCATGTGCGCAGCGCTCACTTTGTCTGACCGACCCGAGGTATCAATTAAAGGAATACTGACGCCAACGCCGACTAACCAATCTGGCGTCGTATTGCCGACCAAAGTGTCATCACTGTACACATTGTAATTTCCATACACGAATACTTCTGGGTAATATTTTCCTTTCTCAACCCCAACCAATCCATCGGCTTGCTTTTCTTTAGCATCTAAAATACTAAGCCCGGGATATTCATTTAAAGTCTTGTCCAAAAATGCCTGCATAGGTGGCAAACTTTCATTAATAAATAGCTTAGTGGAAGGGCGAGTAAGGCTGTTGGCTTTCAGTAAATGGGTAAGGGCCATTTGAGTAATTTCGACATTACGCTGCGCTTTGCGAGTCTCGACTTTGGCTTTGTCATACGCCACTTCGGCTTGTAAGCGCTGAACTCTGGCTATTTGCCCTTGCTCTTCCAGTTTTTTTGCGTGCTCGAAATGTTCTTTTAGACCTTGTTCGACTTCTTGGCGAGTAGCGAAAACTTGCTCAGAAAGCACGACGCCAAAATAATATTTAGACAAATCTTCAAACTTCGCCTGTTGCTTCATCTGCAACATATATTTCGCTTCGTCTTTTTTACCTTCGGCAATATCTTGCGCTGCCGAAATTCTGCCTCCAGTAAAAATGGGCCAAATAGCACGAATTGAACTGGTAAAAACATCTTTGTCCATCAAGGTCGAAGTCAACATGCCATCAAATGCTTTAATCAATGCACTGGAACCAATCGGCATACTTTCTGCCAGATCAGAAGGTGATATTTCTACATCATCATCTAACCGAGTGTAATTAGCACTTAGCGTGACACTGGGTAAATTCAAAGCACCCGAAGCATCTTGCTTAAGTTGCGCCTGATCAACATTGGCACGTTCGGCGGCCAAGCCATCGTTATTGGTCAGAACAGACTGCCATGCTTGATAAAAAGACACCTCTTCAGCCCATGCATTTGGAGTGAACAATAAAAACCAAGAGAAGATAGCAAGATAAGATGAATGAACCATTTGCTTGCGTAGAGCTAGGCTCCGTGATATTTGGTTTATTGAGATAGTATTTCGATTTATTTTCATAAACATAAGTTCAATGTGTCTATTGTCTGATTCATCCATGAGTGATTTTATTCTATGCCAATAACACAAAATCGCAACTCATCCGATCTCTCAATATACAATGGGTATAAAAAAGCGCAGCTCAGTGGCTACGCTTTGATTTAATTGTATTTTAATTATCGATGATAAGGTTTCGACAGTTCGTGCACAGCATCCACAAACACCCCAGCATTTTCTGGCGGTACGTCAAGATGAATACCATGACCTAAGTTGAATACGTGTCCTGTGCCAGCATCACCAAACCCATCTAAGATAGAAGCGACTTCTTGACGAATACGTTCAGGCTGAGCATACAACATAGATGGATCCATATTGCCTTGCAACGCTACTTTATCACCCACGCGAGCCACCGCATCGGCAATATTAATGGTCCAATCCAAGCCAATAGCATCACAGCCTGTCGCCGCAATCTTCTCAAGCCACATACCACCATTTTTAGTAAATAGCGTAACTGGTACACGGCGACCGTCATTTTCACGAATTAAACCATCGACGATTTTGTGCATGTATTGTAACGAAAAGTCTTGGTAATCACGTGGCGTTAATACGCCGCCCCAAGTATCAAATACCATAACAGATTGAGCCCCTGCCTTGATTTGAGCATTCAGATATTCGACAACACTATCGGCTAGTTTATCTAATAACGCATGCAAGATGCTTGGATCGGCATACATCATCTGTTTAATTTTAGTAAAGGCTTTTGAGCTGCCACCTTCAATCATGTAAGTCGCTAGCGTCCACGGACTGCCAGAAAAACCAATCAACGGTACTTCGCCTTGCAGATCTTTACGGATTTGGCGAACGGCATTCATTACATATTGCAACTCGCCTTCTGGATCTGGTAGGCCAATTTTATCGACATCCGCTTTACAGGTAATTGGGCGTTCAAATTTTGGACCTTCACCGGCTTCAAAATACAAACCTAATCCCATCGCATCAGGAATCGTTAAAATATCAGAGAATAAAATGGCGGCATCTAATGGAAATCGTTTCAGCGGCTGTAAAGTCACCTCTGATGCTAACTCGGCATTTTTACAAAGTGACATAAAATCACCAGCCACACTACGAGTTTGACGATATTCTGGTAAATAGCGGCCAGCTTGGCGCATCATCCATACCGGCGTGTAATCTACTGGCTCTTTCATTAAGGCACGTAAGTAGCGGTCATTTTTTAATTCAGTCATTTGTTTTCCCTTAACTTGAAAGGCATTATTCTAGCATTACTTAGCGCACATTTTGCTATTGGTTTGTTATGGAGATCATGTTATCCAACATTAAAGTCGTCTGATATTTGCTTGCATCAAGGAATTTGTTAATACTTTGTTAGCTAGCAATTTAGTTTGCTAATGAAGAATGATAATAAGCGAGGACACATGATGTTCCGCAACCATAACGACATCTTACTTACCCCTCCGGCATCCCCGGAGGTTTTTTTTGTCTCATGATTACATATCTTGCCTAATTCATAATCTCACAACCTAAAGTATGCTCAATTAAGGCTCGGGCAATTGTCCCTTTCGGAGCCACTGGAGGAAGACACCCGGCGCTAAACCAATTCGCAGCGGCTAACTCCGTTTTATCTACCTTGATCTCGCCACAATCATAATCAGCCAAGAAGCCGACCATCATACTCGACGGAAATGCCCACGGTTGACTGCCAAAATAACGAATATTTTTTACATTAATACCCGTTTCTTCTTTGATTTCACGGGCGACACATTGCTCAAGCGTTTCCCCAACTTCCACAAATCCAGCAATCACGGTATACATGCCACTAGTATGCTTTGCATGATTGGCGAGGAGGATTTGATGATCTTTTTTTATCGCCACAATAATACAAGGAAAAATACGCGGATAGTGCAAAGTACGGCAATCACTGCACTGCATGGCAATTTGATTAATATTCAGATGATTTCGACCGCCACACTGCGAACAAAAGCGTTGCGTCGTAAACATATGGCCAAACTGTACCGCGCGACTTGCCATTAAAAATAAAGCTTCCGGTTGCGTTAATAAATCACGTAACGATGTCATATCAAAAAGAGAATCAATTTCGCTGGCATTAATCCAATAGCATGGCGTGCCGAGATAACTGCCAATATTTAAGGCTTGTTCGAGCGGTAAATTTAGTTCTTCTGCCGACCCATACGGCAAGCTTTGATCCGGAAAATAGATTTCGCTACCGTCAACGATACACCAGTAGACTTTTTGATATTTATTTAACATCCGCTTCCCTCATTGCTTGAAGTTCCACCATTTTACTGGCAATCTAATTTCATACCAGTGGTTATCGATTGGGTATCCATTATCACTTATAAGGATCATGGTATACACAATCAAAAGGATGCTCTACCCAGTAGAGACGCTGATTGCAAATCATGCAACAGCAATAAAGAGGATACCGTCATGCTAAATAAATTTAAACAAACTCAAGCCCAATTTGGTGGCTCTAGCGATGTTATCGACCATTGGCTTTCTACTCGCCAAGTATTGCTTGTTGAATATTGCAAGCTTGCCGCCTTAAAACCAAACGCCAACAAAAAAGCCGCCCTCACTCAACTTCCACCTCCAGAAGAATTACAAAATTTCTGTCAACATGTCGTCGATTACATCTCTGCAGGTCATTTTAAAATTTATGATATGGTCATGGCTAAATGGCATTCTACTGGGTTCTCACCGACAGAAGAAATAGACCGTACTTATTTTGATATCGTCAAAACGACCGAACCGCTACTCAATTACACCGATAAGTATGCTGATGTTGCAGCAGAAGATGAATTAGAAGACTTTGATGCCGATCTGTCTGAAATTGGAGAGGTTATGGAAGAGCGGTTTGAGTTAGAAGATCAGCTTATTCAAATGATTGCTGAAAGTTTAGAGATCCCGCCAGGGGCTTAAATACACCAACGATTGGTTTATCGCCACCCTACTGGATGGCGATAATGTTTACTTGTTATTTTTGTGGCACCTTGGCTATTATAGGTTTCACATTACGACTTCTCTGCGCCAGAATAACCCCGCCTATAATCATGATCATCCCGACATAATGAAATAGCGTCAATTTTTCATGCAAAATAAAACTCGCTAAAACCGCAGTTAGTGCTGGCATAAGGTTCATAAAAATAGCCGCTTTATCCGCACCTAAATGTTCAATCCCCATCATCCAACACCAAGGCGCGATAATCGAAGCCAGTAAACCTGCATACAAAATTAATGGCACTGTCTGTTGAGTAAATATAACAGGAGCGCTCAGGCTAAACAGTGGAAACAGAAAAACAATCGCACAACAAACTTGCATATAAACCGACTGCCAATTTGAAATAGGCATCCGCCAACGCTTGATCAAGACGACATATAACGCGTAAGCCAATGTCGCTAATAAAACCAACAAATCCCCTTCATTAATATCTTGCACAAACAATGACATTACATTCCCATGGCTTAACATGATCAGTAAACCCGAAAACGAAATAGCCGCGCCTAAAACCGCATACAAAGTCAGTTTTTGATTTAATAGTGGAATACTCAGAAACAATCCGATTAAAGGCACAAGAGACGTAATAAGCGATAAATTGAGCGCTGTCGTAGTCAACCCTGCGTAATAACCTAACGATTGATTTAACACCATTCCAAGCAAAGAAAGAAAAGCAAGTTTAGGTAGGTAAGGAATAATTTGTTTTCTACGCTTCCAAGTAGGAATTGCCAGAAAAGGTGTCAATACGATCAAAGCGACAAACCAACGATAAAAAGAGATCGCGCCAGGATCAATGACGGTAGAAGCCATTTTATTAATAATGGAGTTACCAGCCCAAATAAATACGGTAACCATAGGGAAGAGGTAGAGCATTATTACGATTCACTTAAAACATGAAAAACAGTCAAAAGTATACGCCTTCTATTTTTTAACACCATGAGTTCAAGGAATACCCACAAATTTTCTTATATTATCAATAAACTAAATTAAATCCCCTAAAAACAAAAAGGCACCCGAAGGTGCCTTTAATACTTTATCTGAATATTCGAAAGACTTAGTCTTCTGAGAATCCAGCGTTAAGAAGTGCCGCTAGGTTATCCGTTGCTTGTTCAACAGAAGGACCTTGCTCAAGACGCTCTTTCTGACGCTCTTGATGGTGGGCATAACCGGTACCAGCAGGGATCAGACGACCTACAATTACGTTCTCTTTCAAGCCACGTAATTCATCACGCTTACCAGAAACCGCAGCTTCAGTAAGTACTCGCGTCGTTTCTTGGAACGATGCAGCAGAGATGAACGACTCAGTTGCTAGAGACGCTTTTGTAATACCTAGTAAGTCACGCTCAAAACGTACAAGCTCTTTACCTTCCGCTTCTAATAAACGGTTAGCAATTTTAACGTTTGCGAACTCAACTTGTTCGCCAGCAAGGAACTCAGAATCACCAGCATGGGTGATCGTACACTTACGTAGCATTTGACGAACGATAGTCTCAATGTGCTTATCGTTAATCTTAACGCCTTGTAAGCGGTAAACTTCCTGAACTTCGTTAGCGATGTACTGAGTAACAGCATGAATACCACGTAAACGTAAGATGTCATGTGGTGTTTCTGGGCCATCAGAGATGATATCACCACGTTCTACTTTCTCACCTTCAAATACGTTTAGCTGACGATGTTTATGAATCATTTCTTCATAAACGTCACCGCCTTCGCGAGTGATCAATAGACGACGTTTGCCTTTGGTTTCTTTACCAAACGACACAGTACCTGTGTGCTCAGCAAGGATCGCAGGCTCTTTTGGTTTACGAGCTTCAAACAAGTCAGCTACGCGTGGTAGACCACCGGTAATATCGCGGTTACCGCTCGATTTCTGAGGAATACGAGATAAAGTATCACCGATACCAACCTCTGCTCCATCTTCAATGTTTACGATAGCCTTACCTGGTAGGAAGTAATTCGCTGGCATATCAGTACCAGGGATCATCACATCATTACCTTTCGCATCAACCAGTTTGATAGCTGGACGCATATCTTTACCCGCTGTTGAACGCTGTGCTGGGTCTACTACTTCACTTGAAGATAGGCCAGTTAGGTCATCAGTTTGGCGAGAAATGGTCACACCGTCAATCATGTCAACAAATTGGATACGACCTGCCACTTCAGTGATGATTGGCATGGTATGCGCTTCCCAGTTAGCAACGATGTCGCCTACTGTAACCGCTTCGTTATCCGCTTTGCTTAGCATAGAACCATAAGGAAGTTTGTGCTTCTCTTTAGTACGGCCAAACTCATCAATAATCGTCATCTCAGATGCACGAGAAGTGATAACAAGTTTCTTATCTTTATTGATAACAAACTTAGCATTGTGAAGTTTCACAGTACCGGTCGTTTTCGCTTGAATGCTGTTTTCTGCTGCTGCCGTTGATGCCGCGCCACCGATGTGGAACGTACGCATGGTTAGCTGTGTACCAGGTTCACCGATTGATTGAGCAGCGATAACACCAACTGCCTCACCTTGGTTGACTAGGTGACCACGAGCTAGATCACGACCGTAACAGTTTGCACAACAACCGAAGTCTGCTTCACACGTTACAACTGAACGTACACGCATACTATCAACTGAGTTAGCTTCTAGGATCTGACACCACTTCTCATCAATCAAAGTGTTGCGAGGAACTAAAACTTCACTGCTACCAGGCTTAATTACGTCTTCTGCTACAACACGACCAAGCGCAAGCTCTGTCAGTGCAACTTTAACGTCACCACCTTCGATATGAGGCATCATGTAAACGCCTTCGAAAGTGCCACAGTCATGTTCAGTAACAACAACATCTTGAGCCACATCTACTAAACGACGAGTCAGGTAACCTGAGTTCGCTGTTTTCAGTGCAGTATCGGCCAAACCTTTACGAGCACCGTGAGTTGAGATGAAGTACTGAAGAACGTTTAGACCTTCTTTAAAGTTTGCTGTGATCGGCGTTTCGATGATTGAACCATCTGGACGCGCCATCAGACCACGCATACCCGCTAACTGACGAATCTGTGCTGCAGAACCACGAGCACCGGAGTCAGCCATCATATAAATGCTGTTAAACGATTCTTGTTGCTCTTCCACACCATCGCGGTTAACAACAGTTTCAAAAGAAAGGTTATCCATCATCGCTTTTGCAACACGGTCGTTAGTAGACGCCCAGATATCGATAACTTTGTTGTAACGCTCGCCCGCAGTAACAAGACCAGATTGGAATTGCTCTTGGATTTCACGTACTTCTTCTTCAGCTGCTGAAATTTCAGTGTATTTTGCTGCCGGTACAACCATATCGTCGATACCAACAGAAACACCTGAAAGTGCTGCGTATGCAAAACCTGTATACATGATTTGGTCAGCAAAGATTACAGTATCTTTAAGACCCAGCTTACGGTAACACTCATTCAGTAAGGTAGAGATTTGTTTCTTACCTAACTTCTGGTTCACGATTTCAAAAGGAAGACCTTTTGGTACGATCTGCCAAAGCATTGCACGACCAACGGTGGTATCACGCATTGCCGTGTTCGTTGTGCTGTTACCATCTTCATCAACAATCGTTTCAGTGATACGTACTTTAACGCGAGCATGTAGCTCAGCACTCTTAGTACGGTACGCCTTTTCAGCCTCTTCTGGGCCAGCAAGGTACATACCTTCACCTTTAACGTTGATCTTGTCACGAGTCATGTAGTAAAGACCCAATACAACGTCCTGAGAAGGTACGATGATCGGATCACCAGATGCTGGTGAAAGGATGTTGTTGGTAGACATCATTAACGTACGTGCTTCAAGCTGTGCTTCCAATGTTAACGGTACGTGTACCGCCATTTGGTCACCATCGAAGTCGGCGTTATAGGCCGCACACACAAGTGGGTGAAGCTGAATCGCTTTACCTTCGATAAGTACAGGTTCGAATGCTTGAATACCAAGACGGTGAAGTGTTGGTGCACGGTTAAGTAGAACTGGGTGCTCACGAATAACGTCATCTAGGATATCCCAAACGATCGCTTCTTCGCGCTCTACCATTTTCTTAGCCGCTTTAATCGTTGTAGCCATGCCACGAGATTCTAGCTTGCTGTAGATAAATGGTTTAAATAGTTCTAGTGCCATCTTCTTAGGAAGACCACACTGATGTAGACGAAGGTATGGACCTACTGTGATTACAGAACGGCCAGAGTAGTCTACACGTTTACCAAGTAAGTTCTGACGGAAACGACCTTGTTTACCTTTGATCATATCAGCCAAAGATTTAAGAGGGCGTTTGTTAGAACCTGTGATCGCACGACCGCGACGACCGTTATCTAGAAGTGCATCAACAGACTCTTGCAACATACGCTTTTCGTTACGTACGATGATGTCTGGAGCAGCTAGGTCTAGAAGACGTTTCAAACGGTTATTACGGTTGATCACACGACGGTATAAGTCGTTCAAATCTGAAGTCGCAAAACGACCGCCATCTAGTGGAACTAGAGGACGTAGATCTGGCGGCAATACTGGAAGTACAGTTAAGATCATCCACTCAGGATTGTTACCTGATTGGATAAAGGCTTCAACTAGCTTCAGACGCTTGGTCAGTTTTTTACGCTTAGTTTCTGAGTTAGTGGTTTCTAGCTCTTCACGCATTTGTTCAACTTCTGCGTGCATATCCATGGTGTGTAGCAGATCTTTGATCGCTTCAGCACCCATTTTCGCTACAAACTCATCTCCCCATTCTTCTAGGCGATCTAAGTATTCTTCTTCCGTTAGCATTTGACCTTTTTCAAGATCAGTCATGCCAGGCTCCGTCACTACATACATTTCGAAGTAAAGAACACGTTCGATGTCACGTAGCGGAATATCCATTAATAGGCCGATACGAGATGGTAGTGATTTTAAGAACCAAATGTGTGCTACTGGAGATGCTAGTTCAATATGGCCCATACGGTCACGACGAACTTTAGTTTGTGTAACTTCTACGCCACACTTCTCACAGATAACACCACGATGTTTCAAGCGCTTGTATTTACCACAAAGACATTCGTAGTCTTTTACTGGACCAAAAATACGAGCACAGAACAAACCGTCACGCTCAGGCTTGAACGTACGATAGTTAATAGTTTCTGGCTTTTTAACTTCACCAAACGACCATGAACGAATCATGTCTGGAGAAGCTAGACCGATTTTGATTGCATCAAATTCTTCGGTCTTATGCTGTGCTTTTAGAAAGTTCAGTAAATCTTTCACAATCAGCTCCTGTAAGGAGTTAAGAGGCGTTCGGTTGAACGCCTCTTTTCTACCGGGTTAATCCAAGGTGCTATATTAATTTCAGACTTTGCGCTGCAATTAATAATTACTCTTTGTCTTCTAGCTCGATGTTAATACCTAGAGAGCGAATCTCTTTCAACAATACGTTGAAAGATTCTGGCATTCCAGGATCCATGCTGTGATCACCATCTACGATGCTCTTATACATCTTAGTACGGCCATTCACATCATCAGACTTAACCGTTAGCATTTCTTGTAGAGTGTAAGCAGCACCGTATGCCTCTAGTGCCCATACTTCCATCTCACCGAAACGCTGGCCACCGAACTGAGCTTTACCACCAAGTGGTTGCTGAGTTACTAGGCTGTACGAGCCAGTAGAACGTGCGTGCATCTTGTCATCAACCAAGTGGTTCAGTTTTAGCATGTACATGTAACCGACAGTTACAGGACGCTCAAACTTATCACCAGTACGTCCGTCATACAGATCTAATTGACCTGACGTTGGAAGGTCGGCAAGAGCAAGCAGCTCTTTAATTGCTGGTTCGTTAGCACCATCAAACACTGGCGTTGCGATCGGTAGACCACCACGTAAGTTTTTAACTAAAGTGCGAACTTCGTCATCAGACAATTCAGCAATATTAACTTCTTGACGAGTATCACCTAGATCATAAACCTTCTGTAAGAACGTACGGAACTTAGCCAGTTCCTGTTGCTCTTTCACCATCTGGTTGATCTTGTCGCCAATACCTTTAGCAGCAAGACCTAAGTGAACTTCTAAGATCTGACCAATGTTCATACGTGACGGTACACCCAGTGGGTTTAGCACGATATCAACAGGTTGACCTTTTTCATCATAAGGCATGTCTTCAACAGGGTTAATCTTAGAGATAACACCCTTGTTACCATGACGACCCGCCATCTTATCACCAGGCTGAATGCGACGTTTAACTGCAAGGTAAACCTTAACAATTTTCAGTACACCTGGTGCAAGATCATCACCTTGAGTGATCTTACGACGCTTAGTATCAAACTTCTTATCAAAGTCAGCTTTAATCTCGTCCCACTGCTCAGCAAGTTGTTCAAGCTGAGATTGAAGATTGTCATCTTCCAGTGTTTGTACTAACCATTGCTTACGCTCCATGCCATCTAGTCGAGCTTCAGAGAAGCCGCCAGATAGAAGAAGTGAACGAACACGAGCCAATAGGCCGCCTTCTAAGATTTGGAACTCTTCAGTCAAATCTTTTTTCGCTTCTTTAAGCTGCATTTGTTCAATTTCAAGCGCACGCTTGTCTTTTTCTACGCCATCGCGAGTAAAGACTTGAACATCAATGATCGTACCAGAAACAGAGTTAGGTACACGTAGAGATGTATCTTTCACATCTGATGCTTTCTCACCGAAGATAGCTCGTAGAAGCTTTTCTTCCGGAGTTAGCTGAGTTTCACCTTTAGGGGTTACTTTACCAACTAGGATGTCGCCACCCTTCACTTCAGCACCGATGTAAACGATACCTGACTCGTCTAATTTAGACAGAGCAGACTCACCTACGTTTGGAATATCAGCCGTAATTTCTTCACTACCAAGCTTAGTATCACGAGCCACACAAGACAGTTCTTGAATGTGAATCGTAGTGAAACGGTCTTCTTGAACAACACGCTCAGAAACCAAGATGGAATCTTCGAAGTTGTAACCATTCCAAGGCATAAATGCGATACGCATGTTTTGGCCAAGCGCTAATTCACCAAGGTCGGTTGAAGGACCATCAGCGATTACATCACCGCGTGCACAGCGTTCACCAGGCATCACAGTTGGGCGTTGGTTAATACATGTATTTTGGTTAGAACGGGTGTACTTAGTTAAGTTATAGATATCAATACCGGCTTCGCCTGGTACTAATTCTTCCTCATTAACTTTTACTACGATACGAGAAGCATCTACAGACTGAACTGTACCGCCACGTTTCGCTACCGCAGTTACACCTGAGTCAACCGCCACATTACGCTCAATACCAGTACCAACTAACGGCTTATCAGCGCGTAGTGTTGGAACCGCTTGACGTTGCATGTTTGCACCCATCAATGCACGGTTCGCATCATCGTGTTCTAGGAACGGGATAAGCGAAGCAGCGATAGATACAACTTGGTTTGTTGCCACGTCCATGTAATTCACATGATCACGTGGGTGTAGACCAGATTCACCTTTTTGACGAGCAGTAATGAGCTCTTCAGCAAAGCGACTGTCATCAGTCAAGTGTGCGTTCGCCTGAGCGATAACAAACTGACCTTCTTCAATAGCTGACAGATAATCCACATCTTCAGTCACAATACCATCAACAACGCGACGGTAAGGGGTTTCAAGGAAACCATATTCATTACAACGAGCAAACGCTGATAATGAGTTAATTAGACCGATGTTTGGACCTTCAGGCGTTTCGATTGGACATAAACGACCGTAGTGAGTTACGTGAACATCACGTACTTCAAAACCAGCACGCTCACGTGTCAAGCCGCCAGGCCCTAATGCAGAAATACGACGTTTGTGCGTCACTTCTGACAACGGGTTGTTCTGATCCATAAATTGAGAAAGCTGTGATGAGCCGAAGAACTCTTTCACTGCAGCCGAAATCGGCTTAGCATTGATAAGATCTTGTGGCATGATCGCATCTAAATCACCAAGACTTAGACGTTCTTTCACTGCACGTTCAACACGGACTAGACCAACACGGAATTGGTTTTCAGCCATCTCACCAACAGAACGGATACGACGGTTACCAAGGTGATCGATATCATCAACCTCGCCTTCACCGTTACGAATACCGATCAGCTTCTTCATCACTGCAATAATATCAGTTTCATCAAGAATACTTTGCTCTTGAGCATCTTCACGATCAATTGAGCTATTAAACTTCATACGACCAACAGTCGATAAGTCATAACGCTCTTCAGCAAAGAACAAACTGTTAAATAGTGATTCCGCGGCTTCTTTTGTTGGTGGCTCGCCAGGGCGCATCATGCGATAGATTTCTACTAAAGCAGAAATACGATCGGTTGTGCTGTCAACACGTAATGTGTCAGACATGAATGGGCCATGGTCTAGATCATTGGTAAATAGAACTTCAAGTTGCTTGTAGCCTGCTTGAGAAAGATTCGCCAATGCTTCTAAAGAAATTTCTTGGTTTGCTGCAACAATAATTTCGCCAGTTGCTTCATCGATATAATCTTTTGAAGCTACTTTACCTACGATGTATTCAACTGGAACTTCAATGAATTCCACACCATCTTTTTCTAGGCTACGAATATGACGAGCAGTAACACGACGTCCAGCCTCTACGTAAACTGTGCCATTCGCTTCAATATCAAAAGAAGCGGTTTCACCACGTAGACGATCTGGTACTAACTCCATTAATAGAGTTTGATCTTTTACTTCAAAACGCACTTTTTCAAAGAAGATATCTAAGATTTCTTCAGTCGTTTTGCGCAATGCACGTAAAATGATAGACGCCGGTAATTTACGACGACGGTCAATACGTACATATAAGTTATCTTTTGGATCGAACTCAAAATCTAACCATGAACCACGGTAAGGAATAACACGTGCATTATAAAGCACTTTTCCTGACGAGTGAGTTTTACCCTTATCGCTGTCGAAGAACACGCCTGGGCTTCGGTGCAACTGGGATACGATAACCCTCTCAGTACCATTGATTACGAAGGTACCATTGTCTGTCATAAGCGGAATTTCGCCCATGTAGACTTCTTGTTCTTTGATGTCTTTTACGGTACCTGCTGGTGCTTCCTTATCAAAAACAACTAAACGTAATTTTACGCGTAGTGGCTTCGAATAAGTGATACCACGAATTTGACATTCTTTAACGTCAAACACTGGCTCACCAAGACGGTAGCTAACGTATTGCAGCTCAGAATTGCCATTATAGCTCTGGATTGGAAATACAGAACGGAAGGCAGCTTCCAGACCATATTGACCTTCAGGATCCTGTTCAATGAACTTGTCGAATGAATCGAGCTGGATCGATAGCAAATATGGAACGTCCAAAACTTGTGGACGCTTACCAAAATCCTTACGGATGCGCTTTTTCTCGGTGTAAGAGTAAACCATGGGGTTCCTCAGCTAGCTGATAAGTGACCCGAACTGCCCAAAACACGTTGAAACCAACTGAGTTGGTAACACGGGGACAGTGACTAACAACACTGTTTTCTGTAGTGACACCCTAATCTCATCTAAAAGTTATTTCAGCAGAGTCTTAACGGTGTTTTTTGCTTGGATATAGACGCCTAAACAGCGGGAAAATTAGTCTACACCCTACAGCGCAAAAAGGCCGGTGGTTAATAAACCACCAGCCATTAGCCTTGCGGCTAAGAAATCAAATAATAATTACTTGATTTCAACAGAAGCACCAGCTTCTTCTAGAGTTGCTTTAAGAGCTTCAGCTTCGTCTTTAGAAATTGCTTCTTTAAGCGGAGCAGGAGCACTATCAACTAGACCTTTAGCTTCTTTCAAGCCAAGACCTGTCGCGCCACGTACTGCTTTGATTACAGAAACTTTGTTTCCGCCAATAGCAGTTAAGATAACGTCAAATTCAGTTTGCTCTTCTGCAGCATCACCTGCAGCAGCGCCACCAGCAACAACAGCTGCAGCAGCAGAAACGCCGAATTTTTCTTCCATAGCTTCGATAAGCTCAACAACTTGCATTACAGACATTTCTGCAACTGCGTCTAGGATTTGCTCGTTAGTAATAGACATAACAATTCTCTTTTAAAGTTAACAATAAGTTTATATGGTAATCAAAATTAAAGTAGGGCTTATGCCGCAACTTCTTGTTTTTGATCACGAACAGCAGCGATAGTACGTACCAACTTACCAGCAGAAGCTTCTTTCATGCACATCATTAAGCGTGCGATAGCTTCGTCGTAAGTAGGTAGTGTCGCTAGTCGATCAGCATCAGTAATAACGCCTTCAAATGCAGCTGCTTTGATTTCGAATTTCTTATTCTCTTTTGCAAAGTCTTTAAAAAGACGCGCAGCAGCACCAGGGTGCTCATTAGAGAAACCGATCAAAGTAGGACCAACGAATACGTCTTGAAGACATTCGTAGTCTGTACCAACTACCGCACGACGAGCCAATGTGTTACGAACAACTTTCAGGTAAACACCCGCTTCGCGAGCTTGTTTACGTAGGGAAGTCATCGCACCAACAGCAACGCCACGAGAGTCAGCAACAACTGCAGAAAGTGCACCACTGGCTGCTTCGTTAACTTCAGCAACAATTGCTTGTTTGTCTTGAAGATTTAAAGCCATTTGGATTTACTCCTGGTTGTAGTTACACCACTCAAAAATTTTGAGGGTTCTTTTGGTGCATTCCCAAATGAATATTTCAAGAAATGAAATACGACCATCCGTTCGGGCACCATCTACGTAGGTAAAATTAAGTTTCATACATTAAAATGAATGAATCACCTACGGTCTTGGATGGAAGCATCATTTGCTCTGTCTTTTTCTAAAAAAGAAGTAGACAAAAAAAGCAATACTCCAACCATGTCAAATAGGCGCAAAATTATACACAAATTTCACGCCTAAGCAAATTAATTAGCTAGCTTTAGTATCTAAGCTTGCTTGATCAACTGCAACACCAGCACCCATAGTGGTAGAGATGCTCACTTTTTTCAGGAAAGTACCTTTCGCTGAAGAAGGTTTTGCTTTCTTAAGCGCGACTAAAAGAGATTCTAAATTCTCTTGTAGTTGGTTCGCGTCAAAGCTCACTTTACCAATAGTTGTGTGGATGATGCCGTTTTTGTCATTACGGTAACGAACCTGACCTGCTTTAGCATTTTTAACTGCTTGAGCAACGTTAGGAGTTACAGTACCAACTTTAGGGTTTGGCATTAGGCCGCGTGGACCTAAGATAGTACCAAGTTGACCAACAACGCGCATTGCATCAGGAGAAGCAACCACTACGTCAAAGTTCATCTCGCCTTTCTTAACAAGTTCAGCTAGATCTTCCATACCCACGATATCTGCACCAGCAGCTTTAGCCGCTTCAGCATTTGCACCTTGAGTAAATACTGCAACGCGAATATCACGGCCAGTACCATGCGGTAAAACCGTTGCGCCACGAACGTTTTGATCAGATTTACGAGCATCAATACCAAGGTTAACAGCAACGTCAACACTTTCTACGAACTTAGCCGTTGCTAGTTCTTTAAGAAGAACGATAGCTTCATTGATTTCGTATTCTTTAGACACTTCGATTTTTTCACGAATAGTGCGCATACGTTTAGTTAGTTTTGCCATGATCTTATCCCTCTACCACTAGGCCCATTGAACGAGCAGTGCCCACGATAGAACGCTTCATCGCTTCGATGTCTGCGCCAGTCATATCAGTCGCTTTAGTTTCTGCAATCTCTTGCACTTGAGCGTCAGTGATTGTACCCACTTTGTCCGTATTTGGACGAGCTGAACCAGATTTTAGGCCAGCGGCTTTCTTTAAAAGAACAGCTGCAGGCGGTGTTTTAGTGATAAACGTAAAAGAACGGTCGCTGTATACAGAGATAACAACTGGAGTTGGAAGACCTTTCTCCATAGATTCTGTTTTTGCATTAAATGCTTTACAGAATTCCATGATGTTTACACCATGTTGACCTAGTGCAGGACCTACTGGTGGACTCGGATTTGCCATACCAGCTGCAACTTGCAGTTTGATATAAGCTTCTACTTTCTTAGCCATGATAATTCCTAAATTTTGGGTTCAATCGCTAATGCATTCATTAGCTCCCCGATTTATGTGAAAACTTTTAACAGGTAAACCCTGTAAAAAGGCGCGAAATTATAAATAAATTTCGAACCTTATACAAGCATCTTGTTTATTATTTCAACAAAACACTTGGATCTGTCATCCAGCGATGAACTGATTAGTCGTTCTTCTCGACTTGGCTGAATTCTAATTCAACCGGTGTTGCTCGACCAAAAATCGAAACAGACACTTTTATACGGCTTTTTTCATAATCAACGTGCTCAACTGTACCGTTAAAGTCCGCAAATGGGCCTTCAGTAACTCGAACAACTTCACCCGCCTCAAACAATGTCTTCGGCCTTGGTGCTTCACTCGCCTTCTCTAAACGGTTTAAAATAGCTTCTGCTTCTTTATCCGTAATTGGAGCTGGACGATCTGAGGTGCCACCAATAAAGCCCATAACACGAGGAATGCTACGTACTAAGTGCCATGATTCGTCATTCATCAACATTTGGACTAACACGTAGCCTGGGAAGAATTTACGCTCACTTTTACGACGTTGACCTGCACGCATCTCGACAACTTCTTCAGTTGGAACTAATACATCGCCAAAGGATTCTTCCATAGCATGCATTTTAATATGTTCACGAAGAGACTGCGCAACACGCCCTTCAAATCCTGAAAAAGCTTGAACGACATACCAGCGTTTTTTTGGTGCTTCACTCATTTAAAACCCCTTACACCCCAGTTGCTAGAGCAATCAAACGGACCATGATACCGTCGATACCCCAAAGCAATAGAGCCATTACAATACTTACAGCTAATACGATAAACGTGGTTTGCATTGTCTCTTGGCGCGAAGGCCAGATGACTTTGCGAACTTCTAGCTTTGCTTCTCGAGCAAAAACTATCGTAGCTTTACCTTTCGTTGTTAATGCGGCAACGCCTAACGCTGCAGCGATAAGAATAACAACAGCTGCGGCGCGAATAGCAACAGACATATCACCATACAGGTAATTACCGACAACAGCAGCGGCTAACAGAGCAAAAGTGATCAACCACTTAAAAGCATCTGCAGCTTTTGAGCTCTCATGAGTTTCAGCTTTGGCTTTCATAATCAAACCTGTGACAAGTTTTGTTTTAACGACAATAACCCCGCTATAGCAGGGCTAACTCATTAGCTTATAGAAGACCATAAACTAAACAAATTAGATCTTAAATCTAATGTAGATTCTTTACTGAATAGCACAAAAAACACTTTGCTTTTTGTTCAGTGCAGAAAAAGGGCATCAAATGATGCCCTTTTTGATAGTCATTAGTCAAATACAATTCGTATCTAACTTAAACTTTAGTGTCTTAAGCA
>NZ_VHKO01000030.1 GCF_015223435.1 Vibrio hibernica | reverse complement strand
ACTAGTTCTGTTTAAAGAGATTAATCGCTCGCTCGCGTGCAAATTTATGTTCAACCAATGGTGGCCAATACATTTCAGATTTCCCTTCTTTATGTAAATACTCATGGGGGAAATGGATCTGTTTATTTGGCACGTTTTCTAGCTCTGGTAAATATTTACGAATGAAGTCACCGTTTGGATCAAATCTTTCACTTTGTAGAATAGGATTAAAAACACGAAAGTAAGGTTGGGCATCACATCCAGTACTTGCTACCCATTGCCAGCCGCCATTGTTAGCACTGAAGTCACCATCAATTAATTGCGACATAAAGAACGTTTCTCCCCAATGCCAATCAATTAATAAATGCTTAGTTAAAAAACTGCCGACGATCATACGCAGGCGATTATGCATCCAACCGGTTTGGCACAGTTGTCTCATGGCAGCATCAATAATGGGGTAGCCAGTTTTGCCATCGCACCATGCTTTAAAATCATTAGGGTCATTACGCCACATTAGGGTGTTGTACTTGGTTTGAAAGCAGTCGCCTTTGATTAAACGTGGAAAATGATGCAGTAGATGCTTATAAAAATCTCGCCATATGAGTTCATTAAGCCAAGAAAATGCAGGATGATCGGAGTGGTAAAGCACTTGCGGATCGCGCTCGATAAGTTGCGCGGCTAATTGTCTTGCACTGATGGCACCAATCGCAAGATAAGGCGATAAACCTGAAGTGCCTTTAACCGATGGAATATCTCGAAGCTGTGAATATTCACTTACTTTATTGGCTAGAAAGTCAGGGATGACATGTTGGGTAACGCTATCACTGAGCGGCCATCGGCTAGAGTCTATTTGCGGATAATTAAATTCAACTTTTTGCGTTGGAATATCGAGCTTAGGGCTATTTTTATCAGAACTCACCACTGAAATAGGAGCCGTTTTAATACCCATCTCTCGGATATAATTGAGCCAAGTTTTTTTGAATGGAGTAAAGATTTTAAACATTAAGCTTTGTTTGTTCAGTATATGTCCAAGTGGCGCGATGCTATCGCAATCAAACAGCTGCAAATCAAGATCAGACTCGATCACTTGTTGATCGCGCTTGATCTCATTGAGTTCTGGTTCTCGATTGGCGAGCACTTTTTCAATTTGGTTGTGTTGGCAAAAATCACGTAACACCGAGACTTGATCGTTAAAATCATTCGCTTCTAGGTGAATAAACGTGATGCCAAGTTCAGCTAATTGCTTGGCGAAAAGATCAAGATGGCGACGTAAAAAATCGGCTTTGATTGGCGCGAAGTGATGTTGATGCCATTGCTGTGGCGTTGAAATGAACACGGCGTATGTTGGTGCATCATGCTGTTCTATTTGAGATGTTTGGGGTAATAGTGATTTTTCTGGTTGCTGATTGAGCAGCGAAAATAACGCCGGGTTATCGTGCAAGCGAATATCTCGGCGTATCCAAAGTAAAGTGTTCAATATCCGTATCTCAGCTTTAATTCTTTAGGGTGTGGTGTTAAGTAAACTTGATCGCTTAAATATTGATTAGGGAATTCTTTTAAGTGATGGTTGATTAAGGTCAGTGGGACTAATAAAGGTGAATAGCCTTCTCGATAGGCGGTAATCTCATCGCTTAATGCTTGTTTCTTTTCAGGCGATAACTGTTTTTTAAAATAGCCTTGCAGATGTTGTAAGGTATTGGTGTGGGTTTTGCGTGTGGCTTTAATTTTGAGCGCAGTCATTAAGCCATGAATATACTCGCTTGCCTGTTGCTCTAATGGCATGTCTGCTCGTGCTAATAATTGGCCTAAAGCACGATAACTTTCAACATGATGACTCATCACAAGGTATTTATGCGCACGATGAAAGGTGATCAGCTTATGTTTGGTGATGCCAGATTTTTTAGTCTCTAACCAGCGCTGATAAACAAAAACACGAGTAATGAAATTTTCTTTGATTACCGGATCGTTTAGGCGATCATTTTCTTCGACGGGTAAACAAGGGTTGGCTTTCATGATTTGTTCGGCAAAGACACCAACGCCAGTCGATGCTGAACCTTTGCCGTGATGATAGTAAACTTTGACCCTTTCCATGCCGCAAGTTGGGCTCTTAGCGCAAAAAATAAAGCCAGCCATATCTTGAGTTGTATTAGCATGAGCTTTACCAAAATCTTTTAGTGCTTGAGTCACATCGCCGCTACCATCGGGCTTAGATACGGTAATAATCTCATTGTTGAGAATTTGTCTAATGGTCGGCCGTGGAGTGGGAAGACCAATCGCGACTTCTGGGCAAACGGGAATAAAGTCGGCAAATTCACCTAATTGATCGGTACAAAATGCTGAGCGCTTATGACCGGCATTAAAGCGAACTTTATAACCAATAACGCAAGCACTAATACCAATTTTAAGTTTTGATTCCATGTCAAACGCCTCTACAACGTGAAAAATGAGGGATTAATAAATAAATTTTCCGATCGGATTAAGAAGCTGACTCATCCCTTGGGTAAAATGAATAGCATCACTCGATACCGTCAGGCACACGCAACCTTCGTCCGTTATTGGGCTATGAGTGTGTTTGCCATCCAGCCACATAAAATCACCGGTTTTATACTCTCCCATGTCATCGTGAAAGCTGCCTTCAAGTAGTAAGGTGATTTCAAAACCATGATGAGTATGGGTTGGAATACTACCACCTTTAGCGATATGCAACAGCGACATTTTAAGCTTATTGTCCTCCAGTGCTGCGCGAGCTCGTGAGAGTTTGCCAATGCCTTGCCACTCTTTTAGTGCAATGGATTTCATCGAATGTGGCAGGGCAATCCGAGTACCGTTGATGTCAATTTCGGTCACAGTTTTCGGCAGTGGAATGGCAACGGGTGTTTCTTCAATTTCGATATCGGTAATACTCTGCATCATATCGAATTCATCTAAGGTTAAATCAGCGTGCGAAGGGTTTAAATCAAGCACTTGATTGAGCGTTTCTGGTTCAAATAATGATTGCGCCGCTTGCTCGGTTAGTTGCATCGTGTGTTGCTGGCAATGCGGGCATATTTCTACATGGCTGGCGACAATGAGCGAAATAGAGGCTGGCAAGTTGCCATCGACAAATTGCTGCAAAACGGTCGCGGTTGGGTGATGTTTAATCATGATCGTTTTCTCCCATGTGTTGCTTTAATTTTTCCAGTGCCAGTCTGAGTCTTGATTTGACGGTACCAATTGGAATGCCGAGATGTTGAGCTAATTGTTCTTGTGATAGCTCTTGATAATAAATGCCTTGTATCACTTGTTGCTGCGCTTCAGGTAAGCGACCCACATGATTGAGCAAATGTTTTGATAACAGGTGATCTTGGAACACGCTGCTTTCATCTTGCTCTGTGGCTTGTGCTGATTGGATAGAGTTAACAGGCCAAATATCATCGGATAAGGACTCTTCAGAACGAAATTGTATTTGCCTTAACATATCAAATGCGGAGTTACGCATGATGGTATAGATCCAGGTTGTGGCCGCGCCTTTATCTGGATGATACAGGTGCGCTTTCTTCCACACTTTGGTCATGGTGTCTTGTACCAGTTCTTTGCCCAAGACTTCACTATTAAGCTTACTGATGCCAAAGCGTTGTATTTTGGGAGCAAAGTATTGAAACAAGATGCTAAAAGCATGTTTGTCCTGTTGCTTAGCCACCAAAACGAGGTATGTGGTTAAATCTTCGGACAATAGTGATTGGGCAGCGATGATGCTCTCCTTATGGCTTATCGTATTCACATCCTGCTGCATATTGTCACCCAAATAGTTAGATCCTTCATATTATGAATACGCATGGAGTTTTAATTAGGATCAGATATTTTCAGCAAGGTATTTAAAAAGTGTACAACATGTTGAAAACTATTTGGTTTTAAAAATTCTTTTTGCGCCTGAGAAGGCAAAGGTAGTTGTTCAATTAAACGAGCCACGACCCATTCTAATTGGGAGAAATAAGTTTCTGTGTACAGTTCGGCACGCAAAGGTTGAGCTTTAAAAAGGGATTTTAATTGCTTGACGTATTGGTTTTGATGCTCATCAATATAGGTCGTTTTTTGATTCAAGCTTGATCCAGTTTGTGATCCGTTTTTCGCTTGGATTGGGTTGAGTTGGGTTGGGTTTAGATGAGTTGACTGCGTGACTGGCGCGGGCGGTGACCAATGATCGCTCGCTTCAATGCGACACAACCAACGATGTGGTTCTGCTTGATGACAACCCAGTAACGCGACCATTTGCTGCGCATGAATATCGATAGTTAAAAAGCCTTCTTTGGTTTGCGAGAAATTGGTCACTTCAACCAAAATGCCCCAAGGATAAAGCCCTTCGCCATTGGAGTGAGTAAGCGCCATCACCAGTGGGCATTGTTTTTTTAATACCCGAGAAATTAAGGCAAGATGCTTGGCATCAATGATTTTAAGGCGTTGACGGCCACCGGGTAGCAGGATGATGGGCAGGAGAAATAATTCTATATTGTTAGAACAATCCGATGTTAACCATTGATGTTGCGAGTGAGCATGATTGGATGTCAGCATTTCTATCCCTTGGATATTAGGTGTGTTTCATATGGAGATAAATACGAAGCTCAGCCAAAAGAAGATCACTGAGCATTAAATGAACACGAATGGAGGGTGGGGTTTTATAGCATTCAGTTGATGGAAAATAACACAGTGTCGCGTTATAAAAATGAGTTCAAACAAGCAGATAATCTACAATAGTCACAAATTAAAATATTTGATTACCTCAAAAGTCCCGAACCCGAAATTATCTAATGCATATTGGGAGTAAACCAGTTTTAATATGCGGAATTAATGATAACTAAAGGGGCGAAGTCTATGTCCATGCTAGAAAAAGAGTCAATTATTCCAAACAACTCTCGTTATTTAGGTCTTTTTATTGGACCATTGATTTTGATCATGACGTTAGTTTTCCCACCACCTTTGGAAGGTTTGAGTGAATCCGCTTGGCGCATGATTGGCCTTGCGACGCTAATGGCGGTGTGGTGGGTAACAGAAGCTGCGCCGATCCCTGTAACCTCATTTTTACCTATTATTTTGTCACCATTATTGGGCACAGCCAGTATCAAAGAGGCGACGGCAGCGTTTGCCAATCCGCTGATTTTCTTATTCTTAGGTGGATTCTTACTCTCGATTGCGATGGAAAAGTGGAACCTGCACAAACGTGTGGCGCTGATCGCGATGCTGGCGGTGGGGAATAAACCCGCGTATCAAATTGGTGGCTTAATGGCAGTGACGGCATTTTTATCCATGTGGATGAGTAATACCGCAACGGCTGTGATGATGTTACCTATTGGGATGTCGATCATTGGTATTGTGTGTGGTGAAAAACGCGATAAAAACCCTGAGTTTGCCAGTGCTTTGTTATTAGGTATTGCCTATGCAGCCAGTATTGGGGGCTTAGCAACCTTAATCGGCACACCGCCAAACGCCTTACTTGCAGCGTATTTAGCCGACAGTTACAACATGGAGTTGGGCTTTGGTAAGTGGATGATGGTGGGATTGCCGTTATCGATTATTATGCTGGCTTTCACTTGGGTTTGGTTGACCAAGATTTCGTATAAATTACCGGACGCCCAAGAAGGCGATGCGACAGGTTTACTAGGGCAACAATTAAAAGGGTTGGGCAAGCTTAGCAAAGGTGAAAAGTGGGTTGCGATTATCTTTATTGGCGCGGCGCTGAGTTGGGTATTTCGTCCATTAATCGCCAAATGGACAGGTTTGCCAATCAATGACACCAGTATTGCGATGTTTGCCGCTTTATTGTTATTTATCATTCCTATTAATGTCAAAAAACAAGAGTTTGTACTTGATTGGGCCAGCACCAAAAATCTGCCTTGGGGCGTATTGCTGTTATTTGGTGGTGGTTTAAGTCTTGCCGCGCAAATTAAAAGCTCCGGCCTGGCTGATTTTATCGGTGATAGTTTAGCTTCAACCGGTGGAATGCCAATTATTGTGGTGATGTTAATTGTAACCGCAGCGATTATCTTCTTAACCGAAGTAACCAGTAATACCGCCACGGCAGCGGGCTTCCTACCTCTATTAGGACCAATTGCGATTGCGATGGGAGAGAATCCAGCCATGCTTGCGATCCCTGCTGCATTGGCGGCCAGTTGCGCCTTTATGATGCCAGTGGCCACGCCGCCAAACAGTATTGTATTTGCTTCGGGTCAGTTACGAATTAAAGATATGATCCGTGCCGGCTTTATGCTCAATATCGTGGGGATTTTCTTTATCACTGGGATTAGTTATACGCTCGCCGCTTGGGTGTTTGGTTTGTAGCAGAAACAAATAATCAATAGCAAATAAGATAAAGCCGAGTGAATCTCGGTTTTTTTATGGATGCATGTTCGCGAATGATGTAACAAAAATGATGAATACTATAAAAAACAGATGTGATGTGATGAATCTAAAATCCTGCCTTAACTTCGTGTATACTCGTCTTTTATGTATAAATAACCAGTGGAATGATGATGGATCCTTCTTTATTACTCGATGGTCTTAATGACCGACAACGTGAAGCCGTAGCCGCACCACTTGAAAACTTGCTTATATTGGCAGGGGCTGGCAGTGGTAAAACGCGAGTATTGGTTCATCGTATCGCTTGGTTATTATCGGTGGAGCAAGCCTCGCCGTTTTCGATTATGTCGGTGACTTTTACCAATAAAGCGGCGGCAGAAATGCGAGGCCGGATTGACGAACTGATGATGGGAACGTCGTCAGGAATGTGGAACGGTACTTTTCATGGCATTTGCCACCGCATTCTTCGTGCTCATTATATGGATGCGAAACTGCCAGAAGATTTCCAAATTCTTGACTCAGAAGATCAGCTGCGTTTGCTGCGCCGTTTAATCAAAGCGCAAAACCTTGATGAAAAACAATGGCCGGCCAAACAAGCGAGCTGGTGGATCAATGGTAAAAAAGATGAAGGCTTACGCCCAAGTCACATTGACACTTATCATGATCCGGTAGCCAAAACGTATCTACAAATCTATCAAGCTTATCAAGAAGCCTGCGATCGTGCGGGTTTAGTCGATTTTGCTGAAATTTTATTACGTTGCCATGAATTATTGCGCGATAAAGTGCATATTCGTGAGCACTATCAAGCGCGCTTTAAGCATATCTTGGTGGACGAATTCCAAGATACCAACAACATTCAATACGCTTGGTTGCGGATGATGGCAGGACGAGATGCTCATGTGATGATCGTGGGTGATGATGACCAATCCATTTATGGCTGGCGTGGCGCGCAGATTGAAAATATTCAAAAGTTCCTACGCGAGTTTACCGCTGCGCGCACTATTCGTTTAGAGCAAAACTACCGTTCAACCAAGAATATCCTGACCGCAGCCAATGAGCTGATCAGCAATAATACCGAACGCATGGGTAAAGACTTGTGGACTGAAGGTGCAGACGGCGATCCTATCTCTTTGTATTCTGCCTATAACGATTTGGATGAAGCGCGCTTTGCGGTTAACAAAATCAAAGAATGGCATGAAAAAGGCACCCCTCTCACCAGTTGCGCCATGTTGTATCGCAATAATGCTCAATCACGGATATTGGAAGAAGCGTTAATTCAGGCGCGCTTGCCATATCGAATTTATGGTGGTCAACGTTTCTTCGAGCGTCAAGAAATCAAAGATGCGCTCAGCTATTTACGCTTGATGAATAACCGTAATGACGATGCTGCGTTTGAACGAGTTGTGAATACACCAACACGTGGTTTAGGTGATAAAACGCTGGAAACCATTCGTATGACCGCGCGCGATCGTGGCACCACATTATGGCAAGCGGGCGTTCAACTCATTGACGAAAAAGTTCTGCCTAATCGTGCGGCGATGGCGTTTAGTCGATTTATGGAACTGATTACTGCGCTAGAAGATGATACTTACGATTTAGCCTTGCATGAACAATTCGACCATGCGATTAAATCGTCGGGCTTGTTCAATATGTATGAAATGGAAAAAGGCGAAAAATCCAAAGCTCGCATTGAGAACTTGGAAGAGCTCGTTACCGCCGCTCGTCAGTTTGAAAAACCAGAAGAAGCGGATGATATGAGCATGTTGTCGGCATTCTTATCGCATGCGGCGCTTGAAGCGGGTGAAGGGCAAGCGGATGAGTTTACCGATGCGGTACAATTGATGACATTGCACAGTGCCAAAGGTTTGGAGTTCCCACTAGTCTTTATGGTTGGCGTTGAAGAAGGCATGTTCCCCAATCAAATGTCGGCGGAAGATGCCGCGCGTTTGGAAGAGGAGCGCCGCCTTTGCTATGTTGGCATGACGCGAGCAATGACCAAACTTTATATTACTTATGCTGAAATGAGACGTGTCTATGGGCAAGAGAAATGCCATAAACCCTCGCGTTTTATTCGTGAAATCCCAGAAAGTTGTGTAGAAGAAGTGCGCATGAAAGCGCAAGTGAACCGCCCTGCTACCTCGGGTCGTTTTGGCTCAAGTGCGGTTAAAGAAACGTTCAATAGCACCGGTTATGCATTAGGACAAAGAGTGGCTCATCCTAAATTTGGCGAAGGCACCATTATTAACTTCGAAGGCAGTGGTCAACAAAGTCGAGTGCAAGTGGCGTTTAATGGTGAAGGTATTAAGTGGTTGGTCACGGCCTACGCTAAGCTAGAGAAATGTTAAGGTCTGATTTGAATGGAAAAAAATTACGCAAAGTTAGTTAATTCTGCGGCATGGGCGGCAATGGTTATAGCGACTATTTTGTTGATCGTGAAAGTGATCGCATGGTGGGAAACTAATTCAGTCAGTTTATTGGCCTCATTGGTTGATTCATTATTGGATATGGCAGCCTCATTAACCAATTTATTGGTGGTCCGTTATGCACTGCAACCTGCTGATGAAGAACACCAGTTCGGGCATGGCAAAGCGGAATCGTTAGCGGCTTTAGCGCAAGCAATGTTTATTTCGGGCTCAGCTGTGTTTTTGGTCTTGAATGGTGTGGATCGCTTTTTTCGCCCACAAGCTTTAGTGTCGCCAGAGATCGGCGTATGGGTCAGTGGGTTTGCTATTTTGCTCACTTCTGGTTTGGTTCTATTTCAAAAACATGTGGTCAGAAAAACGGGCAGCCAAGCCATTTCAGCTGATTCTTTGCATTATCAAACAGATTTGTTCATGAATATTGCCATCATGATTGCTTTGGTACTCAGTTGGTATGGGCTAAAGCAAGCCGACGCCATTTTTGCTGTCGGTATTGGTATTTACATTTTGTACAGTGCGTATCAAATGGCGAATGAAGCGGTGCAGTCGTTACTAGATCGCCAGTTACCGGAAGAGGAAGTCGATGCTATTCATTTAGCCTGTGTGTCGGTTGAGGGTGTGTTAGGCGCGCATGATTTGCGTACGAGAATGTCTGGCCCTGTTCGTTTTATTCAAGTGCATATTGAGTTAGATGATCACTTGCCTCTACTGGATGCGCATCGAATCTCTGATCAAGTGGAAAAAAAATTAGATAATCTATTCCCATATTCGGATGTATTGATTCACCAAGATCCAATCTCCGTCGTGCCTGGGGCAAAATATCGGCCATTAAGTTAGCAAGTGGTCGCTATATAGAATAAAATTATGTGAGATAGATCATTATGTCGAGACAAGGTACTCACAATTGACTATCTTATTGGCCATAGAAAAGGAGTGTGAAAGTGATGTGAATCAACACACTTTCACCACAAGCTTGTATATTGCTTACACTTGTATACTGCGAACAAAAAGTATATCCAAAGTAATTGAAGCCATAGTTTTAAATAATAGGGGTATAAAAAGGCTGAAATACACTTATTATGATAATAGGTGATAAGTTTTTATACCTAACACTGGATCTCGAATTAAGTTGGCGCAGATTAGCCAAATATGCCGTTGAAGATTCAAGTAAACCAATTTTTATATTTTGAAATTTTAGAGGGTGAAAACATGGTTAAGAAGATCGGTGTTTTAACAAGTGGTGGTGATGCACCTGGTATGAACGCAGCGATTCGTGGTGTGGTACGTACCGCATTAACTGAAGGCTTAGAAGTTTATGGTATTCATGATGGCTACCTTGGTTTAGTAGAAGGCAGAATCGAAAAACTTGAACGTTCTAGTGTTTCTGATGTGATTAACCGTGGTGGTACCTTCTTAGGTTCGGCTCGCTTTCCGGAATTTAGAGATGAAAAAGTGCGAGAAAAGGGCATTGCTAACCTAAAAAAATATGGTATCGATGCACTGGTTGTTATCGGTGGTGACGGCTCTTACATGGGGGCTAAAAAACTGACTGAAATGGGTTTTCCATGTATTGGTCTTCCTGGCACAATTGATAATGATATTGCAGGTACCGATTACACGGTTGGTTATATGACGGCGTTAAATACCGTTATTGATGCGATTGACCGTTTACGTGATACTTCTACCTCTCATCAACGTATTTCGATTGTTGAAATTATGGGTCGCCATTGTGGTGATTTAACCTTGATGTCAGCGCTTGCGGGTGGCTGTGAATATATTATTACGCCAGAAAATGATCTTAATAAAGATGCGCTTATCCAAAACATTAAAGACGGTATTACCAAAGGTAAGAGGCATGCGATTATAGCACTGACTGAATTGCAGATGGATGCTTATGAGCTTGCCAAAGATATTGAAGCGGCAACGGGTCGTGAAACTCGCGCAACGGTATTAGGTCATATTCAACGTGGTGGTCGTCCAACGGCATTTGATCGCGTATTGGCTTCTCGTATGGGGAACTATGCAGTACATCTATTGATTGAAGGTCACGGTGGGCGTTGTATTGGTATTCAAAAAGAAGAGCTAGTGCATCACGATATTATCGATGCAATTGAAAATATGCGTCGTCCGGTACGTAAAGATCTCTACAAAGTTGCGGAAGAGTTGTTCTAATTCTTTAGAGTATTCATACTTTTGTTTGATAAGCCGTTGGTGAAAGCCAGCGGTTTTTTGTTTTAAATAAGAATTCAATAAAAAAGGTTAGTGATTTCTCACTAACCTTTTGTCTTTTATTTTTTAGAGCCTAAATAACAAGAATTACGCTTTTTTCGCTTCAGCTGCTGCTTTAGCAATGGTTGCAAAGCTTTTCGCGTCAAGGGCTGCGCCGCCAACTAGAGCACCATCGATGTCTGGTTGTGCAAAGTAAGCTACTGCGTTTTCAGGTTTTACAGAACCGCCGTATTGGATCACAACATTTTTTGCTACGTCTTCAGACTTAGCTGCGATGTGAGCACGGATTTGTGCATGAGTGCGTTGTGCATCATCCGCAGTTGCGGCTTTACCAGTACCGATTGCCCAGATTGGTTCATAAGCAATGATCGCGTCGTTAAGCGCTTCAACGCCAAGCAGATTAATCACTGCATCGATTTGACGTGCACATACTGAAACAGTTTCGCCCGCTTCGTTTTGCGCTTCAGATTCACCGATGCAAAGAACCGGCGTTAGGCCATTTTCTTTTAGGAAAGCGAATTTTTTAGCGACAAACTCATCTGATTCGTTGTGGTATTGACGACGCTCAGAGTGACCGATGATGATGTGAGAAGCGCCGAATTCTTTCAGCAT
Organism: Vibrio hibernica; assembly: GCF_015223435.1. Taxonomy (GTDB): domain Bacteria; phylum Pseudomonadota; class Gammaproteobacteria; order Enterobacterales; family Vibrionaceae; genus Vibrio; species Vibrio hibernica. The sequence continues at coordinate 22,105 of NZ_VHKO01000030.1, read as the reverse complement.
TTCAGGAGACATGTCACCAGTGAAAGCACCGCTGTTATTTAGGTCAGTGTTTTGAGCGCCTAAAATGATTTGGCTGCCCGCATCAGTAAGAGTGCGCTCTGCAAGATCGATGAAAAGTGCTGGTGGCGCGACAGCAACGTCTACACCAGTCACGCCTTCAAGCTCTGCATTTAAGCTCGTTAGCAAATCAACAACCATTTCTTTGCTGCCGTTTAATTTCCAGTTACCCATAACTACAGGATGACGCATAGGATTCTCTCCAATTCGATTTAATGAATATTCAGGTATTAACCCAAAATGTACTACCAAAGAATATAACAGATTAATGTGATGAGATCATGATTCTCGTCATGTCTATATTCTTCATCAATGCTCGTTTCGGTTTTATTTATTTACAGTGTGATTATAGTGAAAAAATCAGGTGGCTTAAGTGGCTATTTTTCCTTAATTCGGTATGTTAAAGCGCTGAAAGAGGTTCGCTGGTAATAGTTTAATTTTGTGAGGGAAAACCAATGCCAAATGTTGTGATGGAATATTCAAACTCAATAGATGAACGTGTCAATGTTCAAGCTTTGCTAGAAGATATACACCGTGTCACGATTGAAAGTGGCTTATTTCAACTGATGGATGTGAAGTCCAGAACCTTACGCACTCACAATTGGTTGATTGGGGATAAGGCTGATAACGTTGATTTTATTCATGTTACTGTTGAGTTGCTGGAAGGGAGAACTATGGAGCAAAAGCAGGCGCTGTCTCAATCAATCATGGTAGCATTGCGCTTAAAGGCTGATTTTGTCGCAAGTCTTACGGTCAATCTTCGAGACATGGACAAAGTAAGTTTTCAAAAAGTGATTAACCTATAAACTTTAAGGTAAAAGTATGAGTTTGAAACAGTGGTTGTTTTCTTTCCAAGGAAGGATTGGTCGGCAACGTTTTTGGATCTGGAATATTTTTTATTATGCTGTCATTTTAGGCGCTGGCGTTTTTCTCGGTCAAAGCGGCTTAGGAAATATGGCGAGTTATATTTTACTGCTTGTGACCGCCGGTTTATTGATTCCTGATTTGGCCGTAACGGCAAAGCGTTGGCATGATAGAAATAAATCCAATTGGTGGTTACTTATGCATGTACCCCTCATTCTCGGTCGTTTGTATGCGCCTGAAATAGGAGCAGAATCGAGTTCAATGGGACAAACACTCATGGGATTGGTCGCGTTAGCTTGTGGTGTTTGGATGTTGGTCGAATGCGGATTTTTAAAAGGGTCGGTCAATGAAAACCGTTATGGGAAACCTGAAATTTCGTCACGTTAAGCTTATTGCTGTGATGGTATTGATTGGGGTGATCTTATAGCTACAACGTCTTGCTCCTTTAATAATATGCTCGGTTCGTTGGATATGACATTCATCCCCGAGCAGCTGAGTGAAGATCGAAAATTCAGAGTGACATAAGCTGGGACAATGCTTTGCTGCATGGCAGATCGGGCAATGGTTTTCAATTAAAAGGTAACCGTCTAGTGTTGTTTCAAGCTCCGCCATATAACCTTCACTTTCTCGTAATTGAGTTAAGGCTCGTAACCGTTGTTCTAATGTTTCACATGTGGATAACTGATCTTGATAATGATGGAGAATCTTTCTTTCTCGCTCCGCAGTAATTTGCTCTAATCCTTGCTGACCAAATAAATGTGTTACTGCATCAATAATATCGATAGTGAAATCGTTATGACGATCAATAAAGCCATTGTGACCTTGTTTGGTGAGTGACCAATGACGAGCAGGGCGGCCGATCTTCACTTTGATATCAGAAAAACACAAAAGTCCCTCATCTTCCAGTGCTTGTAAATGCTGCCTTGCACCCATCGGTGTGATCGATAAATCTTCCGCGAGTTGACGTGCGGTAATACTGCCTTCTCGTTTTATTTTGTGCAGAATTTTATCGGAGGTTTTCATCACTGAGCCTTTACACTTCGGTTGTCGATATAAATGTAAATAAATCGTTAACCAATATGATGAAGTAAAAAAGAAATAATGCAAATGACGAATAGGTTTATATGGCACAGTTTGACGCTTCTGATTTATGGGTAATAAAAAACGCAGCACTTCACACGAGGCTGCGTTTTGATATGAAGTGTTACCACTTAAATAATAATAAAACTATAAAATGTGTTTTTTGATGGTGTCGTCTTTGCGTTCAAGGTAGTGAATCGATTTGATACGACGAATGGTGCGACTTTTACCACGGATCACTAAGGTTTCTGTGGTCGCAATATTGCCTTTACGCGTAATGCCTTCTAATAAGTCACCTTTGGTAATACCGGTTGCAGCAAAGACTACGTTATCGCTGCGTGCCATATCATCCATTTTGAGGATTTTATTGGCTTCAACACCCATTTCTGCGCAGCGTTGTAGCTCTAATTCACCATGGGTTCGGTTTTCTGGTGTATCGCCTTTAACTTCATGACGAGGTAATAAGCGGCCTTGCATGTCACCATCTAAAGCGCGAATTACTGCTGCTGAAACAACACCTTCTGGAGCGCCACCGATGCAGTACATCATATCGACTTCGCTATCAGGCATGCAGGTTAGGATGGAAGCGGCAACATCACCATCTGGCACAGCAAAGACACGCACACCCATCTTTTGCATCGTCGCGATCATGGCATCGTGGCGAGGTTTAGCGAGGGTTGTGACGGTGAGTTCGTTCAGTTCTTTATTTAAGGCTTTGGCTACGTTACGTAGGTTGTCTTCCATCGATAGACTAAGATCGATCGCGCCTTTTGCGCCAGGGCCTACGACCAATTTTTCCATGTACATGTCTGGTGCTTTTAAGAAGCTGCCTTTTTCACCTGCCGCTAATACAGCCAAGGCATTAGATTGGCCCATAGCGGTCATTCGAGTGCCTTCGATTGGATCAACGGCAATATCAACTGCATCACCACCAATGCCGACTTGTTCGCCAATATAAAGCATTGGAGCTTCATCGATCTCACCTTCACCGATAACAATCTCACCACTGATTTCAGTTTGGTTAAGTAGGCTACGCATTACTTCAACTGCGGCGCCATCTGCGGCGTTTTTATCGCCACGACCTAACCATTTATAACCAGCAAGCGCAGCACCTTCTGTAACTCGTGAAAATGCTAATGCTAAATCGCGTTTCATAGGGACTCCAATACAAACAAGTGGGTAGGAAAATTCGTTGCAGATTTTATCACAGCCAAAAGGGTAACGTTTGCTTTTTTATATTTCGAAGGAAAAGGCTAAGGTTTTCTGTGATTCATAGTCTTAGTTTGTTATGTGGTTGGTGAGGATTTTTTCGCATATTGATTAACTCAATGGGTGGTATTGTCATGTTTTCGTGATAAGTGTTGTTTTTTTGCGCGAACAGACAAAAATACTGCAATAAGAGTGTGGCGAATAAAAAGAAGCTGAGTAGAATGAGGTATCACCAGTGATAGCGTAGTCATATCACTCATCATAGTTCATTAAACAGGTAGTAAAGATGTCTTTCGAAGTTTTAGAGCAACTAGAAGCAAAAATCCAAACCGCAGTAGATACTATTGCTTTGTTACAAATGGAAGTTGAAGAGCTTAAAGAGAAAAATGAGCAATTGGCTTCAGAATCAACTCAACTTAAAGAAAGCCGTGTTGAATTAGAACAGCAATCGCAAGCTTTGCGTCAAGAGCAACAAGTTTGGCAAGATCGCATTCGTGGCCTACTTGGTAAAATGGATGACGTAGAATAATTATCGACTTTCATTGATAAACAAATAGTCGATGGAACAATAAAAAACAGAGCTCAAATGGCTCTGTTTTTTGTATGTTTGGAATCTTAGGAATAAGAAGCTAAATCTTATCTAAAGAAATTGCTCAATCCGCTAACTCTGCATCGTCATCAATTTCCAACTCAATATCGAGCGGTTCTTGAGATAAAATGACACCAGTATTATCGGCATAGAGGTAATCTTCCGGTAAGAAAGTGACGCCACCAAAGTTAACCGGAACGTCGATTTCACCAATATTATTTTGAGTTGCGCCCACAGGGATAGCCGCTAAAGCTTGAATACCAACTTGTCGTTCTTCAAGGTCATCGACTTCACGGACGCTACCGTAAACCACAATGCCTTCCCAAGAATTTTCTTCAGCTAGAGTCGCTAATTCCGCATCAATTAAAGCGCGACGTAATGAGCCACCGCCATCAATTAATAGAACACGTCCAGTCCCTTCTTCTTGCAGAACAGAACGGATAATACCGTTATCTTCAAAGCATTTTACTGTGGTTACTTGCCCAGCAAACGATGATAATCCACCAAAATTACTAAACATTGGTTCAACTACATCTACTTGGTCAAGATAGATATCACACAGTGCAGAGGTATTATATTCCATAGCGGTTATTCTCTTTGCGGGGGATAATTAACGAGTATATAGGGTCAATATTGCTTTGCAATGACAAAGCTCATTTTCCTGACTAGAGTTTGATCTAATAAGGAATCTGAGCGGTCATTTATCGCTACGTCATAAGATTTATGCAGTGTCAAAAACGAGAACAATGGCAAAGGTTATATTGGTGATAAAGGCGCATTTCACCATATCTGGAAGCATAGGGATAAATTGCTTCGCCTCTTGAATCCTCCAAATGGTTTTACCGTGTTTGATAACCAAAATTAAAGGCAAAAGCATCAATAACGTTGGCCAAGTCGCTTCGGTATGAAACAAAATATAACCCGCTAGAGTGAGCCAACCAAAAGTTAATAACGTTAGGTGGTAGCATTTTGCTTTGTCGGTACCAATGCGAACCACAATAGTGCGTTTATGGCTGACAGTATCGTTTTCTACATCACGCATGTTATTGATATTTAATACGCCCATAGAAAATAACCCTGATCCTATAGCTGGCAACAATAAGGAAAGATGTACGGTTCCAGTATGAAGAAAATAGGTGCCTAAAACGGCTAATAAGCCAAAAAATAAGAAAACTGAAATATCGCCTAAACCAACGTAGCCATAAGGTTTACTGCCCATGGTGTAAGCGATAGAACTGATAATGGATAGTAGACCTAAAGCAATAAATGCCATGATACTGGTTGGGCTTTGTAGGGCATAGAAAACCAAAGCTAAGCCACTAATGATGATCAAAACAATATTAAATGAAATGGCTCTTTTCATGCCTGATTGCGTTATCGCACCTTGCTGCATGCCGCGAATAGGCCCAATACGATTTTCATTATCAGTGCCTTGAGCGGCATCGCCATAATCATTGGCGAGGTTGGATAAGATTTGTAATAGTGTTGCGGTGAGAAGGGCCAAAAATGAGATAGCAAAAGAAAAGTGGCCGTCGGCATACGCAAGGCTGCTACCGGTTGCGATAGCAGCAATGGCAAGTAATAAGGTTTTAGGCCGAGCAGCGTCGAGCCAAATAGCAAAAGATGATTTCATAAGTGCTTATATAGAGACTGTTTTTTAATAATAGTCGTTAAATTATATACGTATACCTGTCGTACTTGAAGCCGTAGTCTGATGTTTCCTTATGTTGGTAAAATTAATGATGTTAAGAGCGAGCCATAATAAGAAATCGATAGGTAGGAAGGACTTCTAATTCACAATAAAAAAAGCTCGCACTAGGCGAGCTTTTTATGAATGTAACGTTGTCATTTTATAAAATAAATCGACTCAAATCTTCATCGGCAACCAATTCACCAAGGCGTTTGTGAACGTATTCGGCATTGATTTCTACTTTGCTGCCTGGGTTGTCAGTGGCATCAAAGGATATTTCATCCATTAAACGCTCCATAACTGTATGAAGACGACGAGCACCAATGTTTTCAGTACTTTCGTTTACTTGCCATGCTGCTTCAGCAATTTTCGTAATACCATCTTCAGTAAACGTCACTTCAACTTGCTCAGTTCCCATCAATGCACAATATTGCTCAGTTAATGAGGCGTGAGGTTCAGTTAATATGCGTTTAAAGTCATTACTGCTTAGTGCTTCTAGTTCAACACGGATTGGCAAACGACCTTGTAGCTCAGGGATGAGATCCGATGGTTTTGCGGTTTGGAATGCGCCAGATGCCACAAATAAAATATGATCGGTGCGAACCATTCCATGTTTGGTTGATACTGTGCTGCCTTCGACTAAAGGTAAAAGATCGCGCTGTACCCCTTCACGAGAGACATCGCCACCGCCCGTTTGATCGGCACGCTTACAGATTTTGTCGATTTCATCAATAAACACAATACCGTTGTTTTCAGCATTAAAGATCGCTTGTTCTTTGATGTCTTCTGAATTTACTAGCTTGCTGGCTTCTTCTTCGACAAGGGCTTTAAGTGCATCTTTAATTTTTAGTTTGCGACTCTTTTTGGTATCACCGGCTAGGTTTTGAAACATACCTTGCAGTTGATTGGTCATTTCTTCCATACCAGGAGGCGCCATGATTTCAACGCCCATTTGTGGCGCGGCAACATCAATTTCAATTTCTTTGTCGTCTAATTGGCCTTCACGCAGTTTTTTACGAAAGATTTGACGAGTATTCGATGTGCTTTCTTTTGACTGTTCATCTTGTCCCCAGCCTTCACGTGGCGGCGACAATAGGGCATCAAGTACTCGTTCTTCCGCTTGCTCTTCTGCTCGGAATTTTACTTTTTCAGTCGCTTGTTGGTGGGTGAGCTTAATCGAAACATCCATGAGATCACGGATAATACTTTCCACTTCTTTACCCACATAACCCACTTCGGTGAACTTGGTGGCTTCTACTTTAATGAATGGAGCATTCGCTAATTTTGCTAAACGGCGTGCGATTTCTGTTTTACCCACACCGGTAGGGCCGATCATTAAAATATTTTTTGGGGTCACTTCAGCGCGGAAATCTTCTGATAGCTGCATACGGCGCCAGCGGTTACGCAGTGCAATAGCAACCGCACGTTTGGCTTTATCTTGACCGATAATGTGTTGGTTCAGTTCATGAACAATTTCACGAGGAGTCATCTCAGACATAAAATTATTTATCCTTCTATTTAAGAAGATACAAGGCAATGCATCAACTATGCCTTACTTATATATTCAGTTAAAAGCGTTGATATGAGTGGAAATCAAGCAAAAAAATAATGCTTATAATTCTTCAATCGTATGGTGATGGTTGGTAAATACACAAATATCACCAGCGATGTTTAATGCTTTTTCTGCAATGTCGCGAGCTTCTAAATCGGTATTTTCAAGTAAGGCGATAGCGGCGGCCTGGGCAAAGTTGCCGCCAGAACCGATCGCAATGAGATCATTTTCAGGTTGAACCACATCGCCATTACCAGTGATGATTAATGATGCAGTTTCATCGGCGACCGCAAGAATGGCTTCGAGTTTGCGCAAAGCTCGATCGCTACGCCAGTCTTTAGCAAGCTCAACAGCCGCTTTGGTTAGGTGACCTTGATGCATTTCAAGTTTGCGTTCAAAACGTTCAAACAGAGTGAAGGCGTCTGCAGTGCCACCCGCAAAACCGGCGAGTACTTTATTGTTATAAAGGCGGCGTACTTTTTTCGCATTGCCTTTCATCACAGTGTTGCCTAGAGAGACTTGGCCATCACCGGCGATGACAACTTTATTATTACGGCGCACAGATACTATCGTAGTCACGAGAAACCTCTTCTTCTTATTCTGGTGTTCTAATCTATATGTGGTTAAGAGAGATGGAATTCAAGGGAGGGGAATAAAATGTCACAGCGGTGAAGGATGCTTTGCTCGAGAGCCGAAAATAATAGATTGGCAATAGACATGCCAGTTACGATATTTATCGGCTCTCGCTTTTTTATTTTCCTAGAGTGTCCTTCAAAATGATGCAAGGCTCAATCTTGGCGCGTTGTAAGATATGTTGCTCTTTTACAGCATCACGTTTGTAAGTGTAAGGGCCTAGAATTATACGATACCAACTGCTGCCCTCTAACTTTAGAACTTTACTTGTTAAACCTTGGAAAGCGATATTGGCTTTACGTTGCTCAGCTTGAGGGGCCGTTTTGTATGCACCACATTGCATTATATACGGAATTTTAGGCACCACTTGTTCTTTCGCTTGTACTTCGATTTCGCGTTTAGGCAAGCTTTCCATGTAATCCCACTTCTCTTCCGGAGGTGGTGGCAATACCTGTGCGGGTTTAGTTTTAGTCGGGGTAATTATAAGGATATCTTTAACGCTGGGCTTTTTAGGCTCAGGATCGCTGCTTAGCATTGATAACAAAGAAATTAAACCACCAAGTAAAATAATCGCAATGATCGCCGCTTTCCAAGGAATAGCACGTTGAGGCACTTTTTTCTTAGGCGCGGGTCTGCGAGTATTTTTTTTCTTGTTTGGTGCAGGATTCTTTCTTACGTAATCTCTATTGGCCACGGCGCTCTACAATTCTGTATGGTTTAAAAAGGAGCCATATAGTAATACCAATTGTGCCAAATATCTATCCATTCTACTGTTGGTTGCCTTGTTTTTTATATGGTTACTCTCACTATAATCAGTTGTATTTTTTGGGTTGGTCAGGGTGTTTTCTATTTCTATTCTAACTGTGACTTATATTCTAGGCGGCGCAGCACTATTACGGATCACTAAGTTAGCTTCAAGTAGGCGAGATCCCGCTCTGACTTCATGGTCTTTTAATATCTCTAGTAGCATCAGCATGGATTGTTTACCAATTTCATAGCGAGGTTGGGCAATTGTGGTTAAAGGTGGTTCGCAATATTGGGAAAATTGAATATCATCGAAACCCACAACGGAAAGATCTTGAGGGACACGATAACCCATCTTTTTGGCCTGCTGAATAGCGCCAATTGCCATTGCATCATTGTGGCAAAAAATAGCCGTTGGTGGCTCTGGTAGTGTTAATAATTTTCCGGCAGCGATTACACCAGATTCAAACGTGAAATCGCCACAAACTTTATAGCTAGGATTCATTTCGAGCCCGGCTCTACGTAATGCTTGTTGATAACCTTGATGGCGGAACTGACATAGTGATGCCTGCTCAGGACCTGACATTTCGGCAACACGTTTATGCCCCATTTGAGTTAAATAATTGACGACGTCAAACGCTGCCGTCAAGTTATCAATATGAACGGTGGGTAGTTCTAATTCAGGAGCATACTCACACGCCATGACCAAAGGCGGTAAGTTTTTCTGTTCAGGTTTACTGATATCAAAAGGCGTACTACTGCCGAGTAATAGCATACCATCAGCTTGTTTCGTGAAAAGTAGATTAATAAAAGTGGAATCACGCTTAAGCTGCTGACTGCTATCGCCTAATAAAACGAGGTAGTTATGATCCGCTGCGGTATCTTCAATACCTCGAATAATTTCAGAAAAATAAGAGTCACAAATATCAGGAACGATAACAATAATGGTTTTAGATTCATTGCGTCGTAAGTTTCTTGCCAAAGAATGAGGAGAGTATCCTGATTCTAAAACAGCATCTTCCACTCGCTTTCGTGTGGTGAATGAGACCTTTTCTGGATTCATTAACGCTCTTGATACGGTCGCGGTGGAGACACCTGCAAGTTGAGCAACCTCCTTCATTGTCGCCATGATGTTTTCTCCCTAAAAAAGCCCAAATAGGCAATAACTGACTTATATCCTAAAAAATTACGACAGCGATATAAGCAAAATAATAAAAATAATCCCTTTATTTTTATGAGGGGACGCGTAGCGAAGATGTTGCTATTTTATGCTTTAAATTAAGACCTTAACACGAACTAGTTAGCAATAATTACAGAAAGAAAGTGATGTCACTCACATTCAATTATTTTGTTGCTCAGTTTGTCGTAACATTTCAAGATCAACTGAGATCTTGCGGCTCGATATCGAGTGACCAACGTACTTTTTTGGCAAGAGGCAATAATTGAATCGCAGGCTTCGATGATGCCAATATTCGCTGCATTTTTGATCGAGCTTCAACTTGCAATAGTAGTTGCCATCGGTATTTTCCTGCACGTTTTGACAATGGGGCGGGCATAGGGCCGAGTACCATGCAAGTTTCATCAAACAATGGGTGCGCTTCTAAGGTATGGCGAACTTGGCGTAAAAAGTTTTCCGTTGCCTCATTTTGATTAGATTCGGCGCGAATTAAGCTTAAATGAGTAAAGGGTGGCAGCAAGGCCATTTTACGTTCTTGTAATGCTGCCTGAGCAAAGTGATGATAATTTTTATGCAACAATGATTGCAGTAAAGCATGCTCAGGGTGATGGGTTTGCAATAATACTTCCCCTGGTTTACTGGCTCGACCCGAGCGACCTGCAACTTGAATAAACAGTTGCGCTAGACGTTCTGAGGCGCGGAAATCGCTGCTATACAGTGAACCATCGACATCAATTAGTCCCACTAAAGTAACATTGGGGAAGTGGTGGCCTTTTGCGAGCATTTGAGTGCCAATTAAAATTTGATACTCCCCTTTGCGAATCGATTCTAACGCTGACTCTAAGCTGCCTTTTCGGCGAGTGCTGTCGCGATCAATGCGCAAGGTTTTAAATTCGGGAAATTGTATTTCGAGTTGCTTTTCGAGTTGCTCAGTACCAACGCCAACCGAGACTAATTGGGTAGAGCCACATCCATCACATTGGTGGATCACCGGCTTTTGCGAACCACAATGATGGCAGCGCATTTCTTGGCTGCCTTGGTGGAAAGTATAATAAGCATCGCAACGTTTACATTCGGCAATCCAACCACATTCATGGCACATCAAGGCTGGGGAAAAACCACGTCGATTCAAAAAGAGCATCACTTGATTGCCGGCATTTAAGTGACGACGCATTTCTGCCATTAATGGCGCAGACAAACCGCCTTCTAAATATAAGCCTTTAATATCGAGAACTTTATGCGTGGCGGCTTGAGCATTTCCAGCCCGCTTAGTTAAAGTTAAGTAGTGATATTTTCCGGTTTGTGCATTATGCAATGTTTCAAGTGCTGGCGTCGCGGAGCCTAATACGATGGGAATGTTGTCTTTATGAGCGCGCATGACGGCAACATCACGCGCATGGTAGCGTAAGGTGTCTTGTTGTTTATACGAAGCATCATGTTCTTCATCAACAATGATGATGCCTAAATTCGCAAAAGGGGTAAAAAGGGCAGAACGAGTACCAATCACAATTCCAGCTTGTTTATCTCGTGCAGACAACCAAGCATTGAGGCGCTCCGTATCATTTAAGCCCGAATGAATGACTTCGACGGGAACATTAAAACGACGCTTAAAGCGCTGAATGGTTTGCGGGGTTAAACCAATTTCAGGCACTAGAATTAGCGCTTGCTGACCTTTGTCTAGCACCGGTTTGATTAGGCTTAAATATACTTCTGTTTTGCCAGAACCGGTGACGCCATCTAATAAATAGCAGCCAAAGCCTTGCACGTTATTGACGGTGGCAATCGCAATCGCTTGTTCTTCGTTGAGCTTTGGCTTGTATTGTTCATTTTCAATCTCGGCGGGCCAACGTGATGTGGTGGGCTGCGTGTAGGTCGCGCTAATCCAACCTTTATCTTGTAAGGTTTTTAAGGTGCTGCTGCTCACCTCTTCTTCAATCATAACGGAATGAGGCGCGGGGGCCTTTTCGAGCAATCGCATGACCTTGGCTTGTAGATGAGCTCGACCAAATCCGACGCTCAGCTGATCCTTACCTGAATCGGTAATGTGCCATTGTTTAAGGCTGGCGAAACTGGCTTCTTTGCCCTTACGCAATAAGGATGGAAGTGCCAGTGAAAATGTATCACCGAGTGGATATTGATAGAATTGGCTGCACCAAATGAGTAATTGATACAAAGGTGTCGGCCACACGGGTTGGCTATCTAAACAAGCTTTAATGGGTTTGAGTTGTTCGATAGGAAAGTCAGAGGTATTCACTAATGCGGTGACGATTCCAGTTAACGTTTGGCGGCCAAAAGGGACGGAAACACGACCACCAACTACAGGGTATAAATAATTGGGAATGAGATAGTCAAAACATTTGTCCAATGGAACAGGCAGAGCGACTTGGGCGATATTAGGGCGCATAGAGATTAAGACGCATAGTTGTTGAGATACATAGCTGGTGAGTTCCCATTAAATGAGTTATGTCCTTGGTACGAAGTGGCGACTTCATCCGTTTCGGTATAGTAAAGCAAGCTCTGTGTAATTTCGAGAAGATATACTCTTCGTACTTAAAACCGCAGCTTTGTTGACGGCGTTTACTCACTCCAGTTATTTAGATGAGCTAAGCTCATGAGGCTTAACGCTCTTGTCGCCTTGCTGTATCAATTTATAGTAAGGCGATGTCTTATAAAGAGATTAAACCCACGTGCAGAATAAATGCTGAAAAAGAGAGCAAATATCTTGATCGATGGGCAGGTATTCATTATTATACTGCGCCTCGAACGATGTAGATTTCTACATTATTTTTAACACTACGTATGGTGTCTGGCATCCTGTTTTCTTTTTTCTTTTTTTATAAAAGAATGGATAGAAGGAAAGAACCAGATAGCGATACGGACCAATATTAAGGTTTGTCCTATGAAAACTGGTATCCACCCAGAATACAAAGCAGTTGCAGCAACTTGTTCTTGTGGTAACGCTTTTGAGTTCAGCTCAACTTTAGCTAAAGACACTATCCACTTAGACGTATGTGACAAATGTCACCCGTTCTACACTGGTAAGCAACGTATCGTTGATACTGGCGGCCGTGTTGATCGCTTTAACAAGCGTTTTGGTGCTCTTAGCAGCAAATAATCTCAACCTAAAAAATTTTTTAGAGTTAGAGACAAATTTCAAAGGGATGCTTCGGCGTCCCTTTTTTATTACTTAAAATTAAGGCGAAAGAGAGATCACTCTCTAGGAACTTACTGTTCAATCTATTATTATTGCTATTCCTGCCTTCTTTTCTTAGGAACCCCTACATTATGTCAGAGACTCAAAAAACCAAAGATTTTCGCCAGCAAGCCTTAGATTATCATGCACAACCCATTCCGGGGAAAATTGCTATATCTCTTACTAAACCTGCTGATACTGCTGAAGATCTTGCTTTAGCTTATAGCCCAGGCGTAGCAGAGCCGGTGCGTGAAATTGCACTGAATCCTGATAATGCTTACAAATATACTGGCAAAGGCAATTTGGTTGCGGTTATCTCAAATGGTACGGCAATTTTAGGGTTAGGGAACTTAGGCCCATTGGCTTCAAAACCTGTCATGGAAGGAAAGGCATTATTATTCAAACGTTTTGCAGGCTTAGATTCGATTGATATTGAAGTTAAGCACCGCACCATCGACGAGTTTGTTGATACGGTCGCCAACATTGCCGATACCTTTGGTGGTATCAATTTGGAAGATATTAAGGCTCCAGATTGTTTTGAAATTGAACGTCAGTTGATTGAACGTTGTGATGTGCCTGTTTTCCACGATGACCAACATGGTACGGCGATTGTAACGGCAGCTGGCATGTTGAATGCGATTGAGTTGCAAGGCAAAAAACTATCTGAATGTAAGATTGTTTGCTTAGGTGCTGGCGCGGCGGCGGTTGCGTGCATGGAGTTATTAATCAAATGTGGCGCATTACGCGAGAAAATCTACATGTTGGATCGTAAAGGCGTTATTCACACTCGCCGTGACGATTTAAACGAATACAAAGAACTATTTGCGAATAATACCGATCTTCGCACTCTAGAAGATGTTATTGCTGGCGCGGATTTATTCTTAGGCGTATCAGGCCCGAACCTATTGCCACCAGAGGCCTTGGCACTAATGGCTGATAAACCTGTGGTATTTGCCTGTTCGAATCCTGATCCTGAAATCAAACCTGAACTTGCCGTTAAAGTACGTAACGATTTGATCATGGGTACTGGGCGCAGCGATTATCCAAACCAAGTGAATAACGTAATTTGTTTCCCATTCATTTTCCGTGGCGCATTGGACGTTCGTGCTAGTGAGATCAATATTGAAATGAAATTGGCAGCGGTAGAAGCGATTCGTCAATTGGCGAAAGAAGGCGTTCCTGAAGAAGTATTGCAAGCCTCTGGTGTGAAATCGTTAGCGTTTGGCCCTGAGTACATTATTCCAAAACCAATGGATCCACGCTTATTACCGCGCGTTGCTGGTGCGGTTGCTCGCGCTGCGGTTGAATCAGGTGTAGCGCGTATTGCATTGCCTGAGAAGTATAAGTAAATACACTTCATTCTCTGAGTATTTCGTTACAGGAAGAATTTGAAGAAAAATAAAAGCCCGATCAAATGTACGTTTGATCGGGCTTTGTTTTTCTAGCTATGAATTTTTTTTAGTAATGAACGACAAAAAATTCGACTAAGGATATTAATGATTAATTGTTTTCATTATCAATAGTTTTAATCATCAAAAGATTCAAATTCGATGCCCATTTCCGTCATCAGTCTTTTGACTTCAGCAGGTAAATCATCGGGGCGATCTTTACGTAGGTCTTCATCGGTTGGTAGAGGTTGACCGGTATAAGCATGCAGAAATGCTTCACACAATAATTCACTATTGGTGGCATGGCGCAGGTTGTTAACTTGGCGGCGAGTTCTCTCATCCGTCAATATTTTTAGTACCTTTAGCGGAATAGAAACAGTGATTTTTTTGACTTGTTCACTTTTTTTTCCATGTTCCGCATATGGGCTAATGTAGTCCCCATTCCAATCGGCCATTACGCACCTTCGTTGTTTATTATCTAAATTAAGTGTTAGGACGGCAATTTTAGCGGCATTGACTGCCATAAGTAAAGACGCTTAGACGTCTGGAGGTGTTGACGTCTCTTTTCTGTGAGGGTAAAGTAGCAGAAAAGATCGATACTGACTAAAAAACGGTAAGATTAAGCCTTCATATGTACGTTATTTAAGTCGATATAAGCTTTTTTGTATAAACTATTTTTTATATAAATTATTTGTTGTATGAGCTACTCAGCTCAATATTATAGTCTCTCTGTCAATGGAAAAGGAATCAACCATGAGTTCAAGAAAGCCTGCAACTGTTGCCGTTCGCACCGGTATTGAATCGGATACCCAATATCATGCGGTTGTCCCACCGATTTATCTTTCGACCAACTATGGTTTTCCTGCTTTCGGTGAAGTGCCTAAATATGACTATACTCGCTCAGGTAATCCTAATCGTGGTTTGCTTGAGCAAGCATTATCAGAATTAGAATCAGGATCAGGCGCGGTGATCACCAATTGTGGAACTTCTGCTTTGAACTTATGGGTGTCTGCTTTTTTAAGCCCAGATGACTTAATTATTGCGCCGCATGATTGTTATGGCGGAACATACCGTTTATTTAATACTCGCGCGCTCAAAGGCGATTTTAAAGTGCAGTTTGTCGATCAATCCAATCAAGCTGAATTTGATGCGGCGATTGCAAAGAAACCAAAACTGATTTTATTAGAAACCCCATCGAATCCGTTAGTTCGAGTAGTGGATATCACTAAAACGTGTCAAAAAGCCAAACAAGTTGGTGCAATGGTGGCGGTTGATAACACCTTCATGACACCGATATACCAAAAGCCACTTACTCTAGGCGCAGATTTTGTTGTGCATTCAACCACTAAGTATATTAATGGTCACTCGGATGTAATCGGTGGCGTGATTATTGCTAAAGATCCTGAACATGTAGATACCTTATCTTGGTGGGGAAATTGCATTGGGGCGACTGGGACGCCTTTTGATAGCTATATGACTTTGCGTGGATTAAGAACGCTGCCTGCGCGAATGAGAGTGCATGAAGAAAGTGCTCAGGCGTTATTAACGTACTTACAACAGCAACCACTGGTAAGCACCATTTATCATCCAAGTTTGCCCACCCATCCCGGGCATGAAATTGCAAAAGCGCAGCAAAGCGGTTTTGGTTCAATGTTGAGTTTTGAATTTAATGGCAGCATGGATCAATTAAAGACTTTTGTCGGTAAGTTACAATTATTCTCGCTAGCGGAATCGTTAGGAGGGGTAGAAAGCCTAATATGCCACCCAGCTTCCATGACACATCGCGCAATGTCAGATGAAGCTCAAGCAGAAGCGGGCATTGCTCAGACATTGCTTAGAGTGTCAGTCGGATTAGAAGATAGCCAAGATTTAATTGCTGATTTAGAACAAGCGTTTCAACAAGTGCAATAAAAATAGTCAGCACAATACATTATTAAGAGGTAGCCTAAATGACAACGGCTCGTCAGTTACATAAGTTTGGTGGGAGCAGTTTAGCCAATCCCGAGTGTTATAAGCGCGTTGCAAATATTTTGCGTGAGTATTCTGATCAATCTGATTTGGTCGTTGTTTCCGCCGCGGGCAGTACCACCAATCGATTAATTGATTGGTTAGCTGCATTGGAAAAAGA
The DNA here is from genome assembly GCF_015223435.1 of Vibrio hibernica. Lineage (GTDB taxonomy): Bacteria > Pseudomonadota > Gammaproteobacteria > Enterobacterales > Vibrionaceae > Vibrio > Vibrio hibernica. The sequence goes on along the minus strand of NZ_VHKO01000030.1, from coordinate 5,801 downwards.
TGGCCGTATTGCGCATGAAATACTGCAGCAGTTACGTCAATTTCAAGTCGAATTAGTCGAGTCACTGTTACCAATAGAAGTGGCGCAGCCATTATTAGACTTACTGCATAATGAATTTGTAGCATTAAGTGATCTTACCGGACCTATTAGCATTGTGACTCGTTGCGATGTCCTAGGTCATGGTGAAGTATGGTCTTCTCGTTTATTAGCGGCTTTATTATGTCATTTAGATATGGAAGCCTCTCAACTCGATAGCCGTTATTTTTTACGATCAGAACGGGGCGCTCAACCAGAAGTCGATCGCGCTCGTTCATTACCATTACTCAAAGATTGCTTAGCACAGCATGGTAAGGTTCGAATTGTTATTACTGGATTTATGGCTCGTAATGCGGCCGGCGAAACAGTACTACTTGGTCGCAATGGTTCCGATTATTCTGCTACCGTGATTGGTGCATTAGCCGAAGTAACGAGAGTCACGATCTGGAGTGATGTGGCGGGTGTATTTAGCGCCGATCCTCGTAAAGTCTCTGATGCTTGCCTATTGCCACTTTTACGCCTTGACGAAGCCAGTGAACTTGCTCGTCTTGCGGCACCCGTTTTACATAGCCGAACCTTGCAACCAGTAGCGCAAAGTACAATGGATTTAAGCCTACGTTGCAGCTATCAACCAGAGTCAGGTTCAACTCGTATTGAGCGAGTATTGGCATCAGGGCGCGGCGCCAAAATTATTACCTCGATTGATGAGGTGCTGATGGTACAAATTCATTTTGGCACAGGGCATGATTTTGAACGTTTACAATCCGATGTGATTCGTTCTTTATCTCGCGCGCAATTACAGCCATTAGCCATGGAATCACAGCCAGATCAGGGCTGCCTATTATTAGCTTACACTCCGGAGATTTCAGGCGATGCTTTATCTTATTTACAAGATATTGCCGTTGGCGCTGAAATCAAACTGAAAGAAGGCTATTCCATGGTTGCCGCGGTTGGCGCCGGTGTGACAAACAATGCAAATCATAGCTATGGATTTTACCAACAACTCAAAGATGCCCCTGTTGAATTCTTCTCAGCCGCCGACTCAGGTTTAAGCCTAGTGGCAATTTTACGTCGCACCGATGTGACTAAAATTGTATCAGGAATGCATTCCCAATTGTTTCAAGCTCAGAAGCGCGTTGCTATTGCTCTGTGTGGTAAGGGTAATATTGGTTCAAGTTGGTTAGCGCTATTTCAAGAGCAACAGGTTGAATTAGAAAAACGCAGCGGCATGAGTTTTGATTTAGTGGCCGTAGTCGATAGTCAAACATATTGGTTGGATTTAAACGGCATCCAAGCAAAAGATGCATTGTCGAAATTTTCTGACGAGAGCATCAAAAATGATGGTAAAACATGGTTAGAAACACTGGCGCACCAAACTCGATACGATGAAGTCGTGGTGATGGATGTGACCGCTAGTAACGTTTTAGCTGAGCAATATGAAAGTATCGCTGAGCATGGGATGCATTTAATTTGTGCGAATAAAGTGGCGGGTTCAGCCAGTTCAGTTCGCTATCAAGCCGTAAAAGATGCGTTTGAGAAAACGGGCCGTCATTGGCTTTATAATGCTACGGTCGGTGCGGGCTTACCGGTCAATTATGCGATACGTAACTTACGTGATAGTGGCGACGATATCACCGCGATTTCAGGCATATTTTCTGGGACATTATCGTGGTTATTCCAACAATTTGATGGCTCCATTCCATTTAGTGATTTAGTCGATTTAGCGTGGCAACAAGGTTTGACAGAACCGGATCCTCGCTCAGATCTTGATGGCTCTGATGTGATGAGAAAATTGGTTATTTTGGCTCGAGAGTCGGGCTTTGAAATTGAGCCTGAGGATGTCAAAGTTGAGTCTTTGGTGCCGCAAGAGTTGCAAGAAATTTCAATGGATGACTTCTTTGACCAAGGCGCATTGCTTAATGAACGCTTAAGCGAACGTTTAGAGAAAGCTCAAGTGAATGGCAAAGTGTTACGCTATGTCGCACGATTAAGTCGTGATGGTAAAGCCACGGTTGGAGTAGAAGCATTAAACCCAGAGCATGCATTAGCGAACTTATTGCCATGCGATAATATCTTTGCGATTGAAAGTCGCTGGTATAAAGAGAACCCTTTAGTGATTCGTGGGCCGGGGGCGGGTAAAGCGGTCACGGCTGGTGCATTACAATCTGATTTGAATCGTCTTTCTATCTTATTGTAATTTAAGAATTAATTTTAATGTATTTCAATGCCATCGGTTATTTTAGATGGCATTTTTATTGTGTGGAACATTTTCATATTAAATATGAAAAAAATTCATGTTTTAGATCGTTGACATTAGATTACATTCAAGACATTCTTTAGACGTATGGACGTCCAGAAGTATTTATAACACGTGTTTCAACACGCCTTGTTAAGTAAGTATTATTTTAAAATGAGCAGTATTGCTGTTATCCGTTTTTAAGTGGCTTCGCGGCTATGGATTTATAAGTGGCTTTGCCACAGGGAGAAAAAGAAATGAGCTATTCACATGCAGGTCATATTGACGCACTCAATCACAACGTGGCCGATCTTGCTGGCAAGATTAATGTTTCTTTTGAATTTTTCCCACCAAGCAGTGAAAAGATGGAAGAAACGCTTTGGGCATCTATTCATCGGTTAAAAACGCTGCAACCTAAATTTGTTTCGGTCACTTATGGAGCCAATTCAGGTGAACGCGATCGTACTCACTCCATCATTAAAGAAATCAAAGAGCAAACCGGCTTAATTGCTGCGCCGCATTTAACTTGTATTGATGCCAGCCGTGATGAGCTTAAAGATATTGCTAAAGATTACTGGAATAACGGTATTCGCGATATCGTAGCGCTACGTGGTGATTTACCTCAAACTGGTGGTAGACCAGATATGTATGCGTCTGATTTAGTTGAACTCTTAAAAGGTGTGGCTGATTTTGATATTTCAGTCGCCGCTTACCCAGAAATTCACCCTGAAGCGAAAAATGCTCAAGCTGATTTAATTAATCTAAAACGTAAAGTCGATGCTGGTGCTAACCGCGCCATCACTCAATTTTTCTTTGATGTGGAAAGCTACTTACGTTTTCGTGACCGTTGCGTAACCGCTGGTATTGATGTTGAAATTATTCCAGGCATCTTGCCAGTCTCTAATTACAAACAAGCTAAACGTTTTGCGGATATGACCAATGTGCGTATCCCAAGCTGGATGGCAAAACAATATGAAGGCTTGGATGAAGATCCGGTGACTCGTCAAATGGTAGGAGCAAGCCAAGCGATTGATATGGTTCGTACCTTAAGCCGTGAAGGAGTAAAAGATTTCCATTTTTACACCCTAAACCGCTCTGAAATGACATACGCGTTGTGCCATACGTTAGGCGTTCGTCCTAGCCTTTAAATTTGATTACATTGTGAATCTAGTTAGCAGAAGGCTTACCTCGCGGTAGGTCTTTTTTATTTTTGGGGCTTGTGTAAGCGGGTAGTCAATATTCCAGATTATTGAAACGAACTTTGAATCGTCATTTTGGATAGTGGCGCAGGAGCGTTTTTTAGGAGTGATGTGACCGCACCAAATTGAGTTTTAGCCATGAGTGAGCTTTCATATATCGTGACGCAAAATATTACTTAATATTAAGTGATCGATTATTTCATCTCTTAGGCACGTTTTAGTTATCCTAACGAGTGTTTTGGCGTCATTTGGCCTATTTAACATGTTAACCATAATAAACTCCGTTTTTTAGAGAGTGAACATCACTTTTTATGTTAGAGAATATCTTTTGAGTCGGGTAATATGAAAGTTACTGACCTTTTTATATTTATCGGTGTTCATCTATGTTGTTTTTCTCTCTTTTAGTGCTTTTAATTTATGTGCTATCTATTGTTTTTATCCGCATTCGTAATCGTGATCGATTAAAATTAAGTCGCCAGTTGTCTGACTTTTCTACATTTATGGTTCCTTTTAACATTCCTATCTATCTTTTATCGAAAGTACCGCGAACACCCTTTGTTGATCGTAAGCATTTTCCAGAACTGGATATTTTGCAAAACAATTGGGAGCTAATAAGAGATGAAGCTTTAGCTCTTTATGAAAATGGCCATATCGCCATTAAAAATGATTTACCATCTAGTTCTTTTTATAAAGATAATCGATGGACTAGCTTTTATTTAAAGGTATACGATTGTGATATATCGTCAGCTCGTGAATTGGCTCCTAAAACGATGGAACTGATTGATCAGGTTCCTGGGATGAACCTAGCGTTATTTGCTTGCCTCAATCCTGGGAAAAAACTAGGCAAACACCACGACCCATTTGCTTTGAGTTTGCGGTATTCTCTTGGGTTGAATACGCCAAATTCTAAAGATTGTGCTATTTCAGTGGATGGCCAATGGAGAACGTGGAATGATGGTGAATCAATCTTGTTTGATGAAACTTATGCTCACCACACTCACAATGATAGTGATACTCCACGTATTATTTTAATGTCTGATATTGATAGGCCATTAAAATCCAAGACTGTCCAAAAAATGTATTATTATTTTTCTAAATTTTTTAATAGCTTATTTTTTGTGGATAACATTGACGCTAGTAAAAGCGGAATTGGTAATAAAATCACTCCAATCCATGGTAAGTACATGGCTTACATAAAAAAAATAAAAAAATGGAACAAGCCAGTTTATATTATGCTGAAATGCCTTATCGTTACTGTGGTGTTATTGTTGATTTATAATTCAATTTCTTGAGTTTATATTTAAATAACCGATGTAAGGATAAATAGACTTCAGGGTTTAACGTAACTATACGTATTACACATAAAATCCGTAAGCTGCACTTGTAGTGGCTTACGGATTTTAGTGCATCTAGGTACGGAGAGGGATACCAATTCTAATGCTTATCCCTTAATCCGCATTGACTCCAGCTCTTGCTTCACCTCTATCGCCCAAGTTAGCCAAGATTGATGTTCAAGAAGATTACGGCGCACGGTAAGTCTCTCTAATCGTAATGCGTTTGATAAGGTTGATTGGAGTGAATAACGAGCATCCAACTGCTGATAATGGCGTAGGTTCAGCTCGCTTTCAGGGATCAATTTTTCAAGCTGTTCGATTAATGGTTGAGGCGATTGAACCGTACAAGCCATGAGTTTAGCACTAAATTCATCACGTAATTCGGTGTGTGATAGTGGTTTTTGAAACCAAGCGGCTAGAGCTTGAGTGCCATATTGAGTGATGGCGTAGACTTTTTTATCAGGCTTACCTATTTGCAATAACGCTTCACAAGTTACCCATTCTTTTTCCAGCATTTTGCTGAGTTCACGATAAACCTGCTGATGACTGGCTTTCCAATATTGTCCGGCCTGTTGCGAGAATGCTTTGGTGATATCGTAACCAGTGGCTTCTTTTTGGCTTAAAACGGTTAAAATGACGTGTGGTAAAGACATGTGATGATCCAATCAATTCGCTGACAGAATCATACCCCAATCGACAGCACTTCGATATGACGTCTTACTTGAGTTGTGAAACTAAAACCAGATTTTCTATCTGCTTGTGTTACTCGCGTATTGAAATTCGCACCAAACTAAAGAACACTTGTAGATACAAGACGAACAATAGCCACATTCATTATTTGCCCAGCATCATATTTTATGAATAGTATTTCTTTGCCATTAAAATAGTTATCAGAAATGATGTAAAAAGGGTCATTCTAAAATAAAAATCCAATTCAGAATTAAAAGCCACGTCACCAACTGTATATCCGAGTGTAGCCATCGATATAAAATAGAC